>JAICWQ010000138.1 GCA_025934755.1 Chthoniobacterales bacterium
CAGGACATCAGTCCGAACAATATTCAGATTCGGAAGATGATCTTGACGGATGCGCATTCATTTTCCTACTACGCTCTTGATGTCGCACCGGCAGCGGCAGTGGCTAGCGCCACCGATATTATCCGTGCGTCCTTGATACGAAGGTTAGCCAGACTCTGGAACGATTTTTCAGCGTAGTCCGTCCTTGGCGAGTGCAATCTTAGGGAAGCAGATGAAAATTTGCGGGTAACTGCGCGGCTACGCCGGCTTCATCGGGATCCTTTGACCCAGCGAAACTTCCTCCAGAAACAGGCGGTCCTTCGTTGACCGCGACTTTTGCCGGTGGTGGGGCGATCTCCGGTTTACCTTTGCCTTTCAGGGATTGGTTGAACGCCGGCAAATCTTTGGACAGAAGTTGCTCGAAGTCCTTGTTCACGTCGTCGAGCTCTCGCCTTAGCGTGTCGATGTAGGCAAGATGATAGTCGCCGGGTTTGCCTTCGTAACTGAGCAACGCGCCGTAAAGTTGATCGGTATGCTCGCGAATCCGTTCTTCGCCGGTAATTGCACCCCCTTCAGTGGTCGCGACAATTTTCTTGCGGACCGCTTCGATCTTTCCGTCGAAATCTTTCACCGTTTTGTGGAGCGGATCGTTTTCCGGCACGGCTTTCGCCGTTTTCGCGACTTCACTTCGCAAAAACACAATTCGGTCCATCAGTGCGCTCTCGTCGTCGAAAAGCGCGCGCACTTTCATCGCGGCATCGAACTGGGCTTTCTTGTCCGCATCGGTAAACTTTGCCCGCCGATCGAGTCCGATTGCGAACTTGGTCTCGTAAGTTTTTCCGTTCTTGGTCAGCCGGACAGTGTATTCGCCCGGACCGAACCGGACGCCGCGGGTGCCGCCAAAGGCGATCTGCGCCGCCGGAGGAACGCGAGGCGGTTTCTCGCGCATGCTCCACATCACCCGATTCAATCCCGGCCGCTTGCTCGCGGGAATTTCGTCCAGCACTTTACCGGTGGAATCGAGCACTTCGATTTTCAGTTTTCCGTAAAGATGACGTTCGCGCTGGTAATAATTAATCACGGCCGCGTCGGGCGGATTGTCGCCAACAAACATTGCCGCGCCGTTTGCCCAACCCCCGCTGCCTTCGATCCGTTCCTGCACCGGGCGCGCCGAAACAAACGCAACTTCCTGGGACATGATCTCTGGAGTTAGCGCCCGCCACGGCGTGATGTCGTCAATGATCCATATGCCGCGACCGTGCGTCGCCAAAACGAGATCACTGTCGCGCGATTGGATCGCAAGATCACGCACCGCGACCGCCGGGAAGTGATTGCCCTTGAATTGGGCCCAGTTTTTTCCGCCGTCGATCGACACCCAAAGTCCGAACTCGGTGCCAAGGAACAGTAAATCCGGTTTGACGACATCCTCTTTGATCACGTGGGCGTAGCCGCGAACAGTTTTCGATTCGTTAGGCGTCACCAGCGGGGTCCAGGTCTTGCCGTAATCCGCCGTTTTGTAAACGTACGGCGCCATGTCGCCGAAAGTGTGACGATCAAACGCGGCATAGGCAGTTCCCGCGTCGAAATTGCTTGCCTGGATCCAATTCACCCATGAGTTTTTTGGCAAACCGGAGACATTGCCGACCATGTTTGTCCAGGTTTTCCCGCCATCGCGAGTAAGCTGAAGATTTCCATCATCGGTGCCGACCCAAACCAGGTTCTTGTCCTTGGGGGATTCGCTGATCGAATAAATGGTGGTGTGCATTTCGGCCGACGAATTGTCGATCGTTACGCCACCCGATTGTTCCTGCTTTTGTTTTTGCGGATCGTTGGTGGTCAGATCGGGTGAAATGCGTTCCCAGCTCTGGCCGTGATCGCGCGACCTAAATAAAAACTGCGCTCCGATGTAGATCGTTCCCTTTTCGTTAGGGGAAAGAGCGATCGGCGTGTTCCAATTCCAGCGCAGCTTCTCCTTGTAGTTCGGGGCCGGCTGGATGTTGCGCGCTTCGTGGGTCTTTCGATTTACCCGGCCGATATTGCCGCCCTGATATTCCGCGTAGAGATAATCGGGATCGGACGGATCAGGAAACATCCAGAACCCGTCGCCGTTGTACATGTTTTCCCACTGATGATTGGTAATGCCGCCCGGATATTGTGATTGGCCGACCCACGAACTGTTGTCCTGCAATCCGCCGTAAACCTGATACGGATCGTTGTCGTCCACGCTCACGTGATAAAACTGCGAGACGGGTAAATTGTCGGCCTTCCACCATTTGCTGCCGCCGTTGTAGGAATACCACATCCCACCGTCGTCTCCGCTGAAAACGGTTTCCGGATTGGTCGAGTCGATCCAGACGTCGTGCACGTCGCCGTGCGCGCCGTTGAAACCGCCGACGGTGGAGAAACTTTTGCCGGCGTCGTCACTCATAATCAGCGCGCCGTCGGTCTTAAACAGGCGGTCCGGATTTTTTGGATCGACAATCAAGTTGGCGAAATAGAACGGTCGCCACACCATCCACTGGCTTTTGTCGCGCTGCTGCCAGGTCGCCCCGCCGTCATCGGAAACGAAGAGCGCGCTATTTGGCGATTCAACAAAACAATAAATCCGCTTCGCGTTGGATGGCGCAATCGCGATCGCCAGCCGGCCATACGGCTTTTTTGGAAAGCCTTTGTTCTTGTCCGGGGTAATCTCGGCCCAGGTGTTGCCTCCGTCGTGTGAGAGAAACAATCCGCTGGCAGAAGGTTTGTCCGGGCCGTCGCCGCCGGAGCGATATTCCCAGCCTTTGCGCCGGAAATCCCACATGCACGCGAACATCGTCTCCGAATTTGTCGGATCGATCGCGAGATCGGTGCAACCGGTCGAAAGATTTGCGCCTTTGAGAACCTGGTTCCAAGTCTTGCCACCGTCGGTCGTTTTGTAGAGCCCGCGGTCCGGCGAGTCGCTCCATAGCGCGCCCGGAACTGCAACGTAAACCGTGTCGCTGTTCGTCGGACTCACCCGAATCTTGGCGATCCGCTCTGATTTGTTCAGGCCCGCGTGGGTCCAGGTTTCGCCGCCGTCGGTCGATTTATAAATTCCGTCACCGATCGAAACGCTGTTGCGCGTCCACGATTCGCCCGTCCCAACCCAGACGTCTTTCGCGTTCTTCGGATCGAGCGCAATTGCGCCGATCGATTGAACTGCTTGTTCATCGAACACGGGCCGGTAACGCGTTCCCTGATCGTCGGATTTCCAGACTCCGCCACTGGCTGCGCCGACAAACAGGGTGATTTTGCCCGACGGCTCTCTCGTGCCCGCGATCGCCGAGATTCGGCCGCTCATCGCCGCGGAACCAATATTTCGGGCGCCAAGACCGGAAATTGTCGCTGAATTAAACGGCGCCGAAGCCGGCTCCTGGGCGAACGCCGAACCGCAAAATGTAATGACTGCAAAAAGTTTTAGGAAACGCATAAGAGTAAATTATTTCGCGGGAGTTGTGGGAAAATGAAAAATTGAGTCGTCGACCGCCACATTTCCCTCCGCCTTGTCGATGACGATCTTTTGTTTGTCCGAATCGCCTTTGGCTCCGGCGTCGACCGAAGTTGGAACAAATACGCCGTTGACCTTCTCGTAATCTCCCAGATCGGTTTCGGTTTCAACCAACGCGCCTTGCTGAACGCGCTGAGTCAAAATTCGGATCTCGAGAAAATGGTCGGGATCCAGGTAAACAAAATTTATGTCCCCATTCTTGCGAGTGACTTTAATTTTGTAGGCCTGGGTTCCATCGACATCTTCAGTCCCGAGATATTCGAGGGTGCTCCCTTTCTCTTTCCAATCGACGAGTGGCCCATCCATCTCCGCGTCTTCCATTAAAGCCTTGGCGTCATCGGCTGACATTCGCTCAGGGTCTTTGCGGCCTTGGAACGGGGAAATTTGCCAGGCTTCCTTGCCGTCGAATGCCTGGACTGCAGTCATGCCTTGCAAGGTCGCTTCGGTCCGCACTTCAAGAGGCCGCTTTTTGATCTGAGTGTAGGCCAGCTGAATCTTCCCTTCGTTCACCAGCATTTTGCCGGTGCGCCGAAGGGATTGCAGGGCGTGCACGGCCTGAGCGCCTCCCTTCGCTTCGATATTCTTCGCGACCAATTCATCCAAGGTTGGAGCGGTCGCCGGCATTTCCTGAGTGAAAGCAGCAGGCGCCAGGAGCGCCGCCGCCACGAGCGTGACTGCGAAACGTTGTTGCATGAAGGTGAGGTTGAAAACAAATGGGCAGACGGTGCCCACGTCAACTTAGCATGCAAGCAACATGCCAAGGCAATGTTTCAACGCCAAGCCGCACGCAGTTAACGAATTACGTCGTGAACACTTTCCGCACGGAATTTACCATCGTCCCGCAAATGGGATTTTTCTGTTCGTTTTCGGAACAAAAAACTTCGTCAAGTTGGCAGCGAGATCGACTGTTGAAACCCAGGATACCAGCCGAGATAAATCAACAACACGTCCACCGTGTCTTGAAGACCGTGAGCAATAATGGGCGCAATCAAATTCCGGCCGGTGGCAAAATAAAGCGCGATTAGAATCGCGCCATCAATCACGTTCTCGATTATTCCGGTCGGACCCTGCGGGAAATGAGCGAAACCGAAAAGCAACGTGACCAGAATCGCCGACGACGTCCATCCGATTGTGGATCGTCCGAACAAGTCGGCGACGCGATTGAGCAAATATCCGCGATAAACCATTTCCTCGCCAAACCCGGCAAGGACCCAAGCGAGAACGATTCCAAGAATCAAGAGCTTCGTATTTCCGACAAGTCGCTGGAACTCATGAAGGTCCGGCGCTTTATGTAAAAGACTTGTGAGAATCGGCTGGGTCGCAAACAGTTCCAGCGCTTCCATCGCGATTCCGACAGCCAAACCAATCGCGAGAAGTTTTACGAGCGATTGATTGATTGTCAGGCCGACATCTTTCCAACGTAGCCCACGCCAACGGATCGAAATCCAGCCAAGCAGAAAAAGAAAAGGTGTTTTGCTGACCGGAAGGAGCCCGATGTAGTCGAGATGAAAGACCGTCGCGACGACGAGGACTTCGATCAGGAAAAGAATCTTCGCTCGCATTGTTCAAAGGATGATGGATGAAGGATGAAGGCAACCGAATCGGTTGCTGCCCGAGGACGCCGCTAGCTGACCATATGGGCAATTGCCACGGCCATCGACATGATAGGCCATGCGCAAAGTCCCGCGATCAGGGTGAAGAGCAAGAAATCGGTGACTTCATGGCGGACTGGTTCGTCGCCGAAGAACGCGCCGCTCAACCTATGAAACCTCAGGTGTTTGTGGGACCCAGATGTTGAGTTCATTCGCTCTAAGACAGCTGGTTCGTTGGCTAATCGGCAGTAAAACGTGCCTGCGCTCGCTCACAAATTTGTAGTGGCCACCGTGTCGGCCGCAACGTTCTCCGATTAGCTCCAAAGCAGTCTGGCCACGGCCTCGATGCTCAGAACGATCGGCCACGCGGACAAGACCGCGATCACCGTGAACGTTGAGAATTCCACGGCGAAGTCCCGGACCATTTCGGTGCCGATGAAATCGCTGCTCAACTTGTGAAAACCGCTCACTTTGGTAATTGATCGGCCACCGGTGATCTGTGGATCCGCGGTGGGCTGATAATTGCAATCGATTAATGGAAAACTGGTTTTGTTACTGATTTCAGGTGTTGGTGTCATAAATTTCTAAGTTTGTTAAGAGTGATTCCCAAATGCGGTTCGGGATACCGGCGCAAAACCCGCGCGTGGTTTGAGATTCGACCACTGGGGTGCCGCGAAAGTGCGGGCTCCAACTTGGCGAGATCGAACGAGCCTTTACTCAGCCTGCCCACGCCAGCGGGCACTGCGAGTCGGCACGTCGATCAAATTCATCTCTGCCTATTTAGCAGCCGTTTGCGTGCCTGTCTAATGAATCCGCCGGATTTCAGCCGTAAGTCTCTGTCGTTGTAGGAGAAAGGATGATGAATATCTTTAGACCCTTCCCCCCGATCTTCTCAAAGGCAGCGTTTCTTCAAATATGAGACGGGGCGGAGCAGCGATTACCTGGTTTCCTGTTTCCTGATTAGTCGATCTTCTGGTAATGGAACCCCCGACTGAGCATCCAGCAGAAGTTGAGAGGTTGAGTTGTTGAAGGGTTGAGGCAGAATCCGTTGCGTTAACTCCTCTCTAAATGGACCCCAATGATTGGGCCGGATTAAGTGACGAAGAGCTGCTCGAGCGCCGGATTTCGCAGCTCGGGTTGCGGCTCGAAAACACCCCGCTTCAGCCGCTGATCCAGCAACTCTATAATGAGCTGTCGGCGAACGGGCTCGCATTTCATCCCCCAACCCACATCGGCGATGAATGGTTCGTCCCAATCGGGATCCCGGCGATCTTCGTTCCGTTTTTCCTGGTTCACGATCGGCTCCGCGCGCTTGAGCGAAGCATGATGCTCGAAGTCGAAGGGGAAACGCCGGAGTGGTTCATGAAACTGATGCGGCACGAGGCCGGTCACGCCTACATGTACGCCTACCGGTTGACCCGAAAGAAACGCTGGCAGCAACTTTTCGGGCAAACCTCGAGCGAGGAAACGCCCAGCTTTTATCGGCCGCGCCCGTTCAGCCGCAGCTACGTAACGCATTTGGACGATTGGTACGCCCAGGCACATCCGGACGAAGATTTCGCCGAGACGTTTGCAATCTGGCTGACGCCGGAGTTCGACTGGCGGAAGCGTTATGCCGGCTGGAAAGCGTTGCAAAAACTCGAGTACGTCGATGAACTCATGAAATCCCTCGCCGGCAAGCCGCCGACCCATTTACCGAAGTATCGCGTCGTCGATTACAATTTTCTCAACGTTAAACTGAAGACTTACTACGCCCGGAAACGGAAACTCTACGAAGAACAATATCCGGGGTTCTACGATGTGGATCTTCGGCAGTTGTTTTCCGCGCCGAACGGGATCAAAGCGAGCAGTTATCTGCGACAGCGCCGGCGGCGATTGATGAATTCGGTCGCCCAATTTACCAATGAAAAGAAATTCCGGGTCAACAAACTGCTCGCCCGCCTGATCGATCGGAGCGACGAGCTGGGTTTGAGGGTACAAAACGACGATCCGCAGCAGGATTTTCGCGTTGCGTCCTACCTCACGACCCTGGTGATGAATTATCTTTTCACGGGAAAATTCAAGCGCACCAAATGACGCGGCGCTCGGTCCATAGGGCACATTTTGGCGTATGCCGCTCCGCCGGAGCTTCACGTTGTGTGGTACTAACTATAAACATAACGCTCCTAACGGAGCTGCAGCGCCGAATCTGCGACATTTTTACAGATGCAACAGTAACGGCGATAAGCTCCGATAGGAGGGGCAGCGCGGATGGCCTGACGCCCGAAAAGTGGACATGACATAGAGGTAGTTCTGCGCCTAAAAGAGGAGCGGAACCATGAAGAAGAGTCGATTCAGTGATGAAGAGATAGCGATATTGAAGGAGGTGCGGGCGGGGAACACGATTGTGGCGACCTGCGCGAAGCACAACATAGCGGTGCAAACTTATCACGGGTGGAAGCGCAAGTTTGGAGGGACGGAAGTGGATGAAGCGCGGCGTTTGCGCGGGTTAGAGGAAGAGAACCGGCAGCTCAAGGGGCTGGTGGCGGATCAGGCGGTGCAGATCCAAATCTTGAAAGAGGTGAATGCAAAAAAATGGTAAGCCCGTCGAGCCAACGCCGGGCAGTGAAAAACGTGGTGGAAAAGGGTTTAAGCAGTGCGACCAAAGGTCACAACCCAGCAGAACTACACTTATAACCTGTCCAGCTTTTGAGGTCAGGCCAATAAGAGCTGCACCGCAGAAGCCGCGACATGTTTATAGATGCAACAGTGACAGCCATACGCTCCGATAGGAGCTGCACCGCAGAAGCCGCGCCATGTTTATGGATGCAACAGTGACAGCCATACGCTCCGATAGCGGCAGCGCCAGAGGCGCGACATGTTTATAGATGCAACAGTAATAGCGATAAGCTCCGATAGGAGCGGCACCTCCGAATCCGCGGCATGTTTATAAATGCAACAGTAACAGCGATAAGCCCCGATAGGAGCGGCATGCCCTGGTGAAAAAGAAACTCAAAGTCCTGGTCTTGTTCGACGGCGTTCAACCCACTCCGATCGACGCCGACTTGAGCAAGGAAATGAAGACCGAAGAATGGCAGACCGAGGCCAACGTCATGGCAGCCCTAAAAGAGCTCGGTCACGTCTCCGAGCATCTCGCCATCTTTGATGACCTCGATCTCGTCCGGCAAAAGATGGAAAGCTTTCAGCCGGACGTGCTCTTCAATCTGGTCGAGCAATTCAAAAACAATCCGGGATTCGACCAGAACATTGTTTC
>JAICWQ010000048.1 GCA_025934755.1 Chthoniobacterales bacterium
CTGATTAACTTCCACCTCGACCGGCAAGACGACCTCGCGTTCGAACGGTCCGTAATCGATTTCCATTGCGAGCAACCGGACGGCGCGCCCTTCATCGTGTGAAGGCTCCGGTAATTCCCGCTCACCACGAATGAGCACCCGCTGCGGCTCGACTACGAGATCGATCTGCGACCGTTCGACCCCGGCGAGATCGACACAGATCCGGATACATTTCTCGCAGCGATAGGCATTGATCGCCGGTTCCCAGGTGTGGGGCGCGAACTGAAACTGCGACCGCGCCAACTCGTAAGTGACGTCGTGCAACGCGCCGTGGAGCCAGCGCAACTTGATGCTGCCGATAGGGTCCATTTCAAAAGTAATCTGCCTCTACTTAGACTACGTTCAAAGCCCGCCCGTTGCGTGTCTATTATGAATCGGGCAGCCCAACCCGTTCAAAACCAGGCGCTCTCGCTATGAGCCAGGTTGCGCGGAATGCGGGGGTCCCCAGCTATCTTGTCACTTCTCACTGTTCACATCTTCTTGCCCGGGCCCCACAACGCGCGCCCGGGTTTGGCGTCGGTGTGCTCGCCTTCTTTGATTACCTGCACACCGTTCACGAAAACGTGTTTCACTCCGGTCGCGTATTGATGCGGTTTATCGAAGGTCGCGTGATCGGTGATTGTTTTCGGATCGAACACAACCACGTCGGCGAACATTCCTTCTTTCAGCATTCCACGATGATCGAGCTCGAGATTTTGCGCGGGCTGCGCGCTTAAACGCCGGACCGCTTCCGGAAGGGTGAGCACTTTTTCGTCGCGACAATATTTTCCGAGGACGCGGGCGAAGTTTCCGTAGGCTCGCGGATGCGGATTTGATTTGAGAAACGGACCCTCGGGCGCCTGAGACGCTTCATCCGAACCGAACGAGATCCACGGCTTCTTGAGTTCCTTCTTAACGTTTTCTTCGGACATGATATAGTAGATCGTTCCGATTCGTGACTCGTCTTCGGCCACCAAATCCATCGCAGTATCGATCGGATCTTTGCCGCGCATCTTCGCGACTTCGGCGAGGGTTTTGCCGGTGAGCGGTTTCAATTTGTCGGATTTGAAAGCGCAAAGCAGGATTTTGTCCGGCGAACCGGCGCCGAGATAAAGATTTTCCCATTTGTCGCTGTCGACCTGGACTTCAGCTTTGATTTTTTGGCGGGTAGCCGGGTCGCGGAGACGTTTAAACAACGCATCATAACCGCCATCCTCGGTCCAGGGCGGGAAACAAGCATCCAGCCCGGTCCCGGCCGCGGTGTAGGTGTACATGTTTGCCCGGATCTTTAGCCCGTCTTTTTGGGCCTTTTCAATCCGGGCGAGCAGTTCGTCTTCTTTCGGCCAATTTTTCTGGCCGGCGGCTTTGATGTGATAAACCTCGGCCGGAATGTTCGCTTCGCGCGAGATGCGAATCAGCTCATCGAGCGCTTCAAACAGCTGATTTCCCTCGCTCCGCATGTGCGAAATATATTTGCCCTTATATTTAGAGGCGACTTTGCAGAGCTCGATCAGTTCATCGGTCTTCGCGTAAAACGCCGGCGGATAAATCAGGGAAGTCCCGATCCCGAGCGCGCCGGCTTCCATTTCCTTCCGAACGAGCTCGCGCATCTGATCGAGCTCTTGCGGTGTCGGCGCGCGATCGTCGAAGCCGATCACGTAGACCCGGACGGTTGTGGCGCCGAGAAACGATGCCACGTTGCAGGAAATCCCGCGTTTCTCCAGAAACTGGAGATACTCGGCAAGGGTGTTCCATTTGATGTCGTATTTGATGTCGGACTGCTGCTTCACCATGTAGTCGCGCAACCGATCGTTCACCGGTCCCATCGATTCGCCTTCGCCCATGATTTCGGTGGTCACGCCCTGGCGCAGTTCGCTTTGCGATCTTCCATCTTGAATTAACGATTCGGTCGACCAGGAGAGCATGTTGATGAATCCGGGCGCGACTGCGAGGCCTGTGGCGTTTACGATCGTCTTCGCGCTGCCTTTGGAATAATCGCCGAGACCTGCGATCCGGTCGCCTTTGATCGCAACATCGACGTGTTGCGCTTCGCCGCCGCTCCCATCGTAAACGTCACCGTTGCGAATGATGACATCGTAATCCTGGGCGAAAGCGGACGAGACGATTAACGAAGACAGAACAATCAATACGTGTCTCATGATTTCTGTAGGGGAAGCGGTTCCCTTCCCGTTTGTCAAGATAATGGGATGCCAGCAGCGTCCCCCAACAGATCCGCTCTCCTCCGCGTAATCAGCGATTGATCAATGCCGACTTTCCTTGAGCAGCTCGACCAGATGATCTTTCCACAGCGCGGCCATTGTATGGCTGCCGTGGCCGCGGGTTTTGTCGCTCAACGGAATCACGATGGCGCGGCCGCGCGGAACGCGTTTGATCGCGCGCTCCAGAATTCCCAGTTCCGGTGGATTGATCAGATCGTCCGCGGAATTTACAGCAAGCAATGGCGCGCGAATTTTTTCCAGGTTCGGACCTGGATCGTAATCGTGAGACGCTTCGAGCGCATAAAGCACGTCGTTCGCATCATCGACCTTGACGATTTGGTCTACGAATTTTTCGAGCACTTCGTCTGTCTTGGCGAGGGTCGGCGCTTCCTTTTGGCGTAAAACCGGATTACTGCTCATGAACCACAGCATCTCCGCGGCGGTGCGCAGACTTGGCGGCTGCGTTTTGTATTCGCCATCGTTCCAGGCCGGATCGTTTCGGATGGCGTCGATCACGATGCGTCGCCAGCCGCGGTTGCGACCGGAGATTTGGGTTGGCAAACTCGCCAGCGGCATCAGCGCGTCCGTGAACTCGGGATGCGATTCGCCCCACAGCCAGGTATGCATTCCACCCATCGACGTGCCCATTACTAACCGCGCGTGATTGACCCCGAGTCCGTCGGTTAGCAGGCGATACTGCGCCTCGACCATATCGACGTAACCGTACCGGGGAAACTTCGCGTGAAGTCCATCGCTGGGCTTGCTCGATTTACCGTGACCAATTCCGTCTGGAAGCACGATAAAAAACTTCGCGGCATCAAGTGGTTGATCTTTCCCGAAAAGTTCGCCGGCAAACTCGGGCCGAATGAACTGCGCGCCGCTCCCGGTCGTCCCGTGCATGATCAGCACGGCGTTGGTCACTTTGTCGTTCGAGTCTTTGTTGATCTTGCCGAGGGTGCGATAATGAATTTTCAGCTCGGGCAAGCTCTCGCCGGACGTGAATTTGAAATTGCGGATGGTGTAATCGCCTTCAACGGGCGGCGGGTAATCGGCGGCTCGCGTCGTACTAATTGCCAGGCAAAAAAGGAGGAAGACAATGATCCGGCCCATGATTTGGTTTAACATTATCCAGGCCGCGTTTCCAGGCGACTTGAACGATTCTACTGTTTGAATAAATGGTGCAACTCAAAGGATAATTGCCGTGCAAGACTCATGGACGATTGAAAACTTGACCGAATTCGTTGCCGATTCGGTGCGAGACGCCTGGGAAGGCGACGCCCCGTTCTGCCACTTGCAATTACAGCGCGTTTTCCCGTCAGATTTTTATGCGGAAATGCTGCGGACAATGCCGGACGAAAATGATTACCGTCCGATGTCGGGGAAAAGCAAAATGGGCAGCAGCCGATCCGATGGAAAACCGACCCGAACCAAGATTGATTTGTTCCCGGAATACATTCGGCATTTGTCGTCAGACAAGTTTGCCGTTTGGGACATGGTCGGGCAGGTGTTGCGTTCGAAAAAAGTAAAGGCGGCTTTAGTGCAAAAGCTGGCTCCCGGGTTGCGAAGACGTTTCGGGCCCAAATTTGCAGGCGTTGGGATGTATCCGGTGCCGATTTTGACCCGCGACATTCCGGGTTACCGCGTTTTTAAACACACCGACAGTCTTTGGAAAGGAATCACGGTGCAGCTTTATCTTCCAGCCGACGATTCCAACACGAACATCGGGACGATTTTTCACGAGAGGTTGCCCGATGGAACGAAACCGAAGAGAAAACAGGTGCCGTTCGCCCCGAACAGCGGTTACGCGTTCGCGGTCAGCGATGATACCTGGCACTCGGCCGATCCGGTCGGCCCGGAGGTGAAGACGCGCGACAGCATTTTACTCACCTATTTTGTTGATCGCGGCGTATGGCGTTCGTTGCGGAATCGGGCGCGGCGGGCCGGCAATTTTCTGCGGAACGAGTTTCGGAGCTGGATGCGAAACTAATTCACCAGGTGACGGTGGCGTTACCGGCGGCGTCGGTGGTGGCGTTCCGCCCAACGAGACGCAAGAAACGGAACTTGGATGCGGCATCGTACTCAACTCTTCCGTAGAGGGTGATCTCGCTGCCGCTCGAATCGGCCGGGATCGATTTGAATGCCTTCAAGTCGGGCCTCGCCACCATCACCGAAATGTGTTCGAATTTGCCACTTTCACCGGGAACCGCTTGCCAGATCGAACTTTCGTACCAATTCGGCTTGGTGTGATGAATATCTTTGCCGCGAAAATTACATTTCACCGCCACCAGCTCGCGCATGTGCCCGTCCAGGTTTTCGCTGAGGGCGACCAGATCGTAGGTCTGAACCGCGCGCCAGGTTTTCGCCTCGTAACGAACCGGCGCGCCCCGCATTAATGTTGCGCTGTTGAGCAAAAGGATCGCCGAAAAAACCAAGGCGTTTCTCATAATACCAACACGATAACAGGAATTAGCCCGCCTTGGAAACAAACGAAACCCGAGAGCGCGGACCGTCTTGGTGGATTATTTCGGCAAACGCGTTTCGCAGATTTCGCAAATCACGTGAAGAATGAACTTGTGCGCTTCTTGAATTCGCGCCGTGGAATCGCTTTTGACGACAAGATCGATATTTGCCAGACCGGCCATCGATCCGCCGTCGCGGCCCAACAAAGAGACCGTTTTTAATTTGCGAGCCTGCGCCTCTTCGATCGCTCGCCTGATATTTTTTGATCTTCCGCTGGTGCTGATGGCAATGAGCACGTCGCCGGCGTTTCCGAACGCGTTGATCTGTCGGGCAAAAATTTCGTCGAAGCCGTAATCGTTTCCGGTGGCGGTGATCAAACTGCCGCCTTGGGAAAGGTTCATCGCCGGGTACGGCCGGCGATCTTCGACGAATCGGCAGGCCAGTTCGGTGCAAAAGTCAGCCGCATCCGCCGCGCTGCCACCATTTCCGCAGGCCAGCACTTTGTTGGCATTCGTTAGGCAATTCGAAATCAAATCCGCAGCCTGGGTGATTTGAGATTCGAGGTCCGCGACCGATTGCAAGGTCGTCGTCGCATTGCCGATTGCGCTCTTTAGAATTTCAGATGGGCTGCGCATGGAGCGGAAAAATGGTGCGCGGTAGAGGTTTCGAACCTCTGACCCCTACCGTGTCAAGATGCTCAGGGCCTCCCTGAACGATCTCTTCCCTCGTGGACGACTCGATATGGAGCCATGCGAACCCATGCAAACGCGCAAAGTGTTACAGTAAAATGTTACAATAAATCTCGGCAGAAGGTCATTCCTTCCGCGCCTCGTAGTGTGCCATCGACTGTCCAAGAAGCGAGACAAATCACCGATGATGCTCCCCATATGGAGCCGGTAAAAGATACGGGCACGCGAGCATCCCCCTGGTGCTCAAAGGCAGGATCAAGGGTCTTTATCTTCGCGGCGAAATTTATTGGTTCGCGAAGCAGGCAAACGGCCGACGCAGCATGGTATCGCTGGAGACGCGCGACTATGCCGAGGCCGTGCAACGTGCGCAGGAGATTCTCGACAGTCCAGAGCTGCAACCGGCGCAGTCGTTCACCGCCGAAGTTGAACGTTTCCTAAAGCACAAGGTCGAAACGAACCGGTACAGCAAGATGAGCGCGGACAGCAAGCGTTCCTGCCTCACGATGTTTGCTGACAATGTGAAGAACATCCCGCCGACGAACGTGACTGGTTATCAGTGCAAAGCGTTTTACATAGCGGCGAAGCAGCGGATCGCGCCGAGCACCGCAGAAAGCTACATGTTTACATTGCGCTCGTTCTTCAATTGGTGTGTTCGTGAGAACCTATGCCGCCGCAATCCGGTGTTCGAGATTCAGCTCGACCGCATTGATCGCAAAGGCAGGACCCGATTCGCTGATTTCGATCTCGCACAACGCTTGCTAGAAAATGCGCCCAGTGAAGATCTGCGATTCGTTCTGTTCTGTGGCTTTCACGCCGGAATGCGCAAATTGGAAATCGTGGAGGCCGTTCCCGAATGGTTCAATCTTTCGGCGCGCATGGTTGAGATTCGCCCGACTACCACTTTTCGTCCGAAGGATCGCGACGCGCGAACAGTCCCGCTGACCGATCAATTCGCTGAATTTTTGAAAAGGTATGGCTTGCGCTCACCGTACGTTCTTGAACCAACTGTGACGCACGGATCGCACCGATACCGATTCGATTTTCGACGCGGGTTCTCCGATTACATGAAAGCCCAGGGAGTTGCTTGGATCACGCCGCACGTGATGCGTCATTCCTTCGCGTCCATTTGCGCGAGCAAGGGAATCGACATTTACCGAATCGCGACTTGGCTCGGGGATGACGTTCGAGTTGTGCAGCGCCATTACGCGAAACTGCGGCCGGATGATCGCGAAATTATGAAAGCTTTCCGCGTGTAGTTACGCCGCCTTCGCATTTGGAAGCAGCTCGCCCGCTTTCAAACGGTCAATGCAGCGTCCAAATCGCGAATGTCGAACCTCGTAAGCCGGTTGCCTCGGATAAATGGCTTTAACCATTTTGCCAATTCAAATTGGCGTAACAATTCTCTGCTACCCACGTATGCGGCTGCTTCCTCAGGTGAGAGCCCACGCTTAAGCAGAGAGTACTTCATGCAGGCGTAAACATAAAACGTACGTCGCGCGCCGTTGCGCACAATTCGGAGCAATCTGCCGCGGAGCTTACGCGTTGAGTTTGCGGATTTTCCCTCCGCCTCCGTCTGAACCGTCGCGCAATCGGCTTGTTCGAGGAGCCAGTTCGGGATATTTAACGCTTCGTGGGACGTTCACGAACTGAGCGCAGAAAACAGGAGAGACTTGCCCGGCGACTGGCCGATTCAAATCCGCGGAGAATACGATCAAGCTTTGATTGGAGGATGGGGTTAATTCTGGGGGTTATTCTTGGCGCGACTGTTGTCTACGCGATTTCTCGTCACCAATTTGCAGTCCCTACAACTTCGACTGAGCGAATTTCCACCGCCTATTCTGGACTAACAGTTGGCCGTCTTCTCGAAATGAGTTTGGATGATCTCGCTGACGTCGATATTGCAGAAATGAATTTGCTATGCGCGAAAGGCTTGCCCGGCTCTGAAAATCTCGACATTCAAAAGTCCCTGAAGGTTCTCGATTACTGGACCAATCGTGTTGATTTGGAAACGAAACGGAATCGGCATCGGTTCAAGGAACATCCTGAAGAATACGAGAAATCAGAAATTTATTATGAGATGGGAATGATTGTGACTGTTCTCGAACAGGATTTGGGCGTTCAGTATAATCCGGCATTAACCGATTCTGAGAATTTGCCTGATTCGGCATTTCTGACCGACACATCAAACGTTTTCGTTAGCGGACTGCTAAGTGAAAAGCGAGTTGGCACATGCGCTTCGATGCCCGTCCTCTATGTCGCAATTGGCCGACGACTTGGTTATCCAGTGAGCCTGGTTAATGCACACGATCATCTGTTCGTTCGCTGGCAGCGGCCTGGCGAGAACGTTTATCGAAATCTCGAAGCAACCAGTCAGGGCATCGTTTTCAAAACAGATGAGGAGTATAAAGCTTGGCGCAAGATTCCTGAGCAAGAAATCAAATCGGGCGTTTCTCTCCACTCGCTCACGCCAGGGGAAACGCTTGCGATCTTCATGGAAACACGAGCCGGTGCCTTGCGATTCCATAAGCGGTTGCCGGAAGCAGTAATTGCTTACGCGCAAGCCGCAAAGCTCTGGCCAGAAAACCGTATTCCCAAGACGTATCTCGCAGACACGATCGTCGAACTTGCGCCATGGGAATTTGCTCCGGTTAGGCAGCAGAACGGACCGCTCTCAGGGAAAGAAATGATTGACCAAGAAAATCGTCGGCTGCTAAGAGAACAACATCCCGAAATCAATTGGGGTATTGTCGAACAAAAGAACCACACCGCCCCCAAGAAACCATGAATGGTAAAAACGCAGCTTTTCTTCTCGCCGGTCTGCTAGCCGCCTCGCTGATTTCAAGTTCTGCTCAAGCTGGCTATGATCCAACGATCGGTCGCTGGTTAAGCCGCGATCCAATGAACAATGCTGAGCTTCCTCAGGGACCGAATCTTTACTCTTACGTCCAGAATGACCCAATCAATAATATTGACCCGTTGGGATTGTATGACTACTCCGCATCACAAACGCAGAAAATATTCCTGACGCCGGCGTTCATTTATGCCACCGAAGGTCCGATCCAAGGTATTCTCAACATTCGTGACAATAGCCAGGGCCGGGGGCCTTACGACTTTGGCTGGAACAGCCATCGGAATGACACATTTTGCGTGAATGGTCGCAGAATGAATGCCGACGAGTTCGGTAATTATATCGCGGGATATCAGGGCGCTGCGTACGACGGAAACCTCCTCTCGCCGTTTAGCGCGCTCGATGCGGTGTATGCCGCGGGTCTGTGGTACCATCTCACTGGCGATACAAAAGCGGTCAACGATCCTTTCGACGCCACGGGTCGCCCGTTTATCGCGCTTGGCTCGAATGGTGCTCCTCGGTCTAGCTTCGTGCGTTGGTTTAACCTGCTGTTTTTCGGTAAATAAATTCCATCGTATCAGGTTGTACCTCCGTAGAGCGCGTAGAACTCGATGCGAATTGCAAGTATATCCGTCTTAGTATGGGGAACTGCTTGCCTTGCGTTCAACGTCCTGGCGACGCTCACGCAGAACTTCGTGTTTGTTGCATTAGCCGCCCTGACATTCTTCTCTCTCGTTATTGCTGTGCCGATCACTCTAATCGTAGGCCTCTTGGTTTGGAGGAAATCTTCTCCGCTTTGGATGCTGCCATCAATCGTTTGCATGGTGTTTGGACTTAGCCCCTGGATTGCTCGCTCCGTCGGAGCATCATTTAGTGATAGCCAGTTTAATTCTCATTTAAGCGACTACGAAAAAGCGGTAGAGGACATAAAGAGCCAAGATATTCCTACAAGCACGAAGTTCGTCGAAATTGATCTCAATAAGATCAAGTGTCCCCGCAACGTGATTGCTGTTGAAGCCGCACGTTGCGCGGACGGAGCTGTCGTCGTGGAATTTCTTGTTTCAGCTGGCGGACGTATCCACAAGGGCTACTTGTTCAAAGGGTGTGACAATGCGTCGGAGCGTCGTTATCAGCTTAAGCATATGGTGGGACGATGGTATCATTTCTCCGATTAGTTGGATTGAGGCGACGATTTTTTCGGCATTGGATTACGCTCCAAACGCTAACAGCATGATTTTCCAGGAGCCACATCCACCCGACGCGTGAATTTCCAAAGGACTTGCTTTCTTTTTTTGCCTTATTCGTCGGCCCGCTGCTATTAGCGATTTTGATTGGGATGGCAATTTTCCATTGGTTCGTTCGATGAGCCGTTCACGGGTTGGCGAAACAGACACCAGCATGTGACGCTACGATGGGCCGCTGGGCCTCTGGTGCGCCATTCACGTACAGCAATCCACAGCCATGATATGGCGACGGGTTCTTTTTTGGATCGTATTAATTGTTACGATCTCGGCGTTCCCCATATTTTTCTTTCTTCTCAAGCAGAGCAATGAGTTAGGCTCAAAACCCGAGTACTCATTTCTTCAAGCAATTGCGGTGCAGGATCGAAACGCGCCTGCAGAGGGCGGCCTGATTATTAAGCGGCACAATCGCTATTGCGCGGTTGGAATCCCTGCGGCTGATGGCAAAGACAGGGTCTGGGTGCTATTGAATCCAAAGTATCGACCGTACGAAAAGGAAATGCCAAGCGGGGAAGACTATCGAATTTCGCGCGATAATTTGGACTCGTTGAAGAAGCAGTGCAAAATCACTGATCCGGTCGTTCACTTGCTCGAAAGCCATTTGAAGCAGGAATAGAAGGGAAATGATTGACCAGGAAAATCGCCGCCTGCTAAAAGAGCAGCATCCCGAAATCAATTGGGATATTGTCGAACAAAAAAATCACATCAGCCCCAAAAAGCCATGAAACCCTCGAAGTCATTTTTCGCTATTGCAATGGCCGTTCTGGTCGTGAATTCAGCTCAAGGCGGTTATGATCCGACGATCGGCCGCTGGCTAAGTCGCGATCCGATGAACAATGCGGAGTTGCGGCAAGGAACGAACTTATATTCATACGTCCAAAACGATCCCGCAAATCGCGTTGATCCTCTCGGTTTGTACTACTTGTTGATTCCGGGTACTTGGTTTGACGGGCGGGGCTACGAAGGATCGGGCGCTGAGTTTTTCCGAGGCTCTGATTTCGATCAGGGTGCTTATGCCGGACTTGATGGCCTCATTCCTTTTTGGGATCCCTTTGCTGAAAACGGATATTATGATCCTTGCGATCGGACTCTGCAGCGCAGTCGAGCGATTGGGGACGCAGCATGGCAGATCGAAACGAGTTTGCTTGCGGGAGGAGCGCTTTCTGCCTACGGCAGAATGCTCGGTGCCGCTGAGCCGAGCTTATTTAGTGGACTCAATTCCATCCAACAATGGCTGTTGTTGCGCGGAACCATTCCAGCGTTCTTATGGAACAGTGGCGCCGCTGGTCAAATCGCGACCTTTGGAGTTGTCGGCGGTAGCGGTTATTTAATTTACTCTAAGGCCAACAATCTTTATCGCGACGGCCAGATAATTTTCGGACCGTAGCGTATGGATTTCCCGTGGTGGAAAGTCGGCGCAATTGCTCTCGTCTGTCTTGGTCTATTTCCTCTGATTTGGACTCCGAACGTCCCGTTTTTCAGAAAGCGTAAGAAAGGCAAAGATGAAGCGCCTGAGCCCGATGATGGATCTCAATGAATCGTCGAACTGTGACCAGAAATGACTCTCGTCGGGACAATTTTTGGAGTCGTTGCAGCGATAGTCGTCGTTTTGATAATTTTCTGGCCTAGTTCTTCTTCACGCTTTGAGCGACCTAATAAGAGGGACGAAAATCAGAACGCGGATCGGAAGTAGCAAAGCAGTTCCAATACCGAACCGAAACTTCTCGCTGCGTGCAAATTTATGTCGATCCGAATCGGCAACATAACTGTTTTGTTGCTCGGATTCGCTTGCCTTGGATTCAACGTCCTGGCGACGCTATGCGTGTATTGAACTGACCGTTTCACAGCGTGCGGAAAAAAATAACGCGAGATTTACGGCCTCGGATTGATGCAGACAGACGCTCCTGCGCTTTCAAGCAGAGCGACGAGTTAGGGTTCTAAACCCGAAAAACTGCGGAATAGCCGTCTTTTAGGAAAAGGGGGGTGCAGCAATGCATTGAGAGTTTTTTAAAGAGGGACGCCCTACCCCTTAGCCAAGGTAAGGAATTTCCGGCCCGCCGCTAACCCGCTGGCAATCGTATGAGCGAACCGGCAGAAACCGCCACGCGCACCCAGCGCTTCAACGAAGCCGTTCGCGACTTCAAACTGCCGTCGCCGAGTCGTGACGCCAAATTGATGCCGCTCAAAGACGGCATCGTCGAGCTGCGGCAAAAGGGCGCATCACTTCGGCTCATCCGCGAGTTGCTCGCGACTGTCGATATTGCGGTCGGGACCGATGCGATCGCGCGTTTTCTCGCCGAGGTGAACGGCGAGCAATCGCCGCACCGATCGTCGAAACGACCTCGCCATCGACGCGCAGCCGTTCCGGTTTCCACGGCTGCGACGCCAATCACTTCGCCGCCGCCGCAACCACCATCTTCAAAGCCAACGCCAACAACGTCGAACACCGAGACGCCGTCCGGGCGATCACGCATTCGCGGCCCGCGCATCGCTATCCTCGCAACCTCTGATCAACGCTGCGTCTCATGAAGAAACAAATCAACCTCGACCCCAACACGACTCGCGCGCTGTGCAAGATCGCCGCGCAGACAAACCACACGCGCAAGCGTCTAAACGCAGTCGTCCAACGCGAAGGCTCCGGACTTTCGTGCGCCTTCCTGCGTGTGTCCGGAGACTTCGCGGGCTGGTTTCCGGAGTCATGATGTCGCTGCTGCGCAGCCACATCGATGCGCGATCAATCGCTGGCGATCCCTTTGAAATCTATTCGCGTTAATAAGCGTCAAATTAATCTCATGCTGATCGCTTGAACCAACTTTCGATTGTACCGCTCGCTGTGCGCCGTCAAGGTATTGCTCGCTCCGCTGTGCTCCACCTGTGACTGTGCTCGCTCCGCGGGACAGAGGTCGTTATCGGTTCCGCGCGGACTGCAATTCTCTTTTCCGTGTCACGGTGATTCACTGACTGCGAAATCTTCGACCGCATAGCCGTCGACGAACAGTTACGCTGATTGCATAACGTCACAACTCAGACATCGTCGAGGCTCAGCGTTAGAAAAGTGTTACAGGAAAGTGTTACAATCGGGTCCTAAGCTCGCGGACAGAAATGCGTAAATCGTTGGCGCATAGAGAGGAAAGATGGTGCGCGATAGAGGGTTCGAACCTCTGACCCCTACCGTGTCAAGGTAGTGCTCTACCACTGAGCTAACCGCGCGTTTTTGAAGCAGTGACAAGTGACCAGTGATGAGTGACGAGTCAAGCGGGAGATGCCTCGGCCTGGATAGCCTTTGGCGAAAACGAATTCGACCTCAGGCGGCGAGCTTGACCGCTTCTTTGTGGCCGAGAATCCGGACGGTTTCTTTCAATTGCTCGACCTTGAGCGGTTTTTTCAAAACGGTGATTGGGCCCTTGGCCAGAATGCGGTCCAGCATTGCGCTGTCGGGATAACCGGTAATTATAATGATCGAACATTCGGGCTGTTCTTCCTTGATCGCGTCGTAAACGTCGTCGGCCGGGCCGTCGGGCAATTTCAAATCCAGAAATAGGAGATCGAACTTTTGTTTCTCGAGAGCGGCCAACGCTTCTTTGACCGTGCCGACAACCACCCGGCTAAAACCGATTTTGCGAAGGAAAAGCTTGAACAGGTTCTGCAAGCTCTCGTCGTCGTCGACCACCAGCACCGTCGGCTGGCCCGACTTGTCTTCCTTCAGGATATCTTTGTCGAGGGACGATTTTTTGATGCGCCAGCGGCCGCCGATTTGAATGGCCGGAAGCTGTCCCCGCTGGACAAGATAATAAACGGTGGGCAACGGAATCCGGAGGTATTTGGCCGTTTCCTTGACCGTTAGGAGGTTGTGCATGTTTGGAAAATCACCAATTCGCGGGAAAATGGGCAAGACATTTCGCTTCCCCTAGCATTATAAATTCTAGAATGAGTGTCAATTGTTTCTTTGGGCCAATCAAGCCTAACCGGTAGTCCGCGAGGGCGGCGCAGGACACTCGCGACTGGACAATGACCCCCCTGAGGGTGACTATTTGATCCTCGATGAGCGTCCTTTTCTTCAAGCGATTCCTGAAACGGCCGTTTCAAATCGCCTCGATCGTTCCCAGCTCAAAGGCCCTCGTCGAACGGGTTTCGGACAAGATCGACTTCGACCAGGCCCGGGTGATCGCCGAATACGGCCCGGGCGAAGGAGTGCATTCCCGGGAAATCGCGCGCCGAATGCGACCGGATTGTCAGTTGCTCCTGTTCGAAATCGATGCGGCATTTTCGCGCGATCTAAGTCGCCAATTCAGCGACGATGCGCGGGTCCACGTGATCAATGACAACGCGGCCCACTTACAGCGCGAACTCGATCGCCGCGGAATTGAAGCCTGCGACTATATCGTGTCGGGGATTCCATTCAGCATTCTGCAGATCGACAAGAAGCGTGATTTACTTCAGCAAACCCACGATGCCCTGGTCCCTGGCGGGCGATTCATCATTTATCAGGTCACGAACGAGTTGAAGCAACACGCCAAAATTTTCGAGCACGCAAAGTCCGAATATTTTCTGCAAAATATTCCGCCGATGTTTATCACCGTTTTCGAAAGAGCAAACGGCCGAAACGGCGAGGCCCCGGTCGCAGCTGCAGCATCCAGCTTTCGCAGATAGCGAATGACCAGCGGCGGCGGTATGCGGATGGAAAAAGATTCGATGGGCGAGATGTCGCTCCCCGAATGGGCGCTTTACGGCGCATCCACTCAGCGAGCGGTCCTGAATTTTCCGGTCAGCGGTTACCGTTTTCCGCGACCGTTTATTCGGGCGCTTGGCTTGATCAAGTGGGCGGCCGCGCAGGCGAATCATGATCTCGGTTTGCTCGACGCGGAACGCGCCGCTTTGATTGTTCAGGCGGCCGAAGAAGTGATCGAAGGAAAGTTGGACCAGCAATTCCCTCTCGACATTTTTCAGACGGGCTCGGGCACAAGCACGAACACCAACGCAAACGAGGTCATTGCCAATCGCTGCGCCCAATTAGCCGGCAAACCAATCGGGTCCCGCGAGCTGGTCCATCCGAACGATCACGTGAACATGGGGCAATCGAGCAACGACGTGATTCCAACGGCGATCCATATCAGCGCGGCCGAGCAATTAAAGAGCCATCTCGTGCCCGCATTGGGAAGATTGCACGCCGCGTTCGACGCCAAGGCGAAGGAGTTTTGGGAGATCATTAAGATTGGCCGGACCCATTTGATGGACGCAACTCCCGTCCGGCTCGGCCAGGAATTTTCCGGTTATGCGCAGCAAGTCGCTTATGGAAAACAGCGGGCCGGGAAGGCGATTGAAGTTCTGCGGGAGGTCGCGCTCGGCGGCACCGCGGTGGGCACCGGTTTGAATCGTCACGTCGATCTCCCGAAAAAAGCGTTACACCACATCGAACAACGGACCGGCATCGCCTTTTACGAAGCAAAAAATCATTTTGAAGCGCAAGGGGCGAAGGACGCGGTCGTCGAAGCCAGCGGTCAACTCAAGACCATCGCAACAAGTTTATTTAAGATCGCCAACGACCTTCGGTTGCTCGGGAGCGGTCCACGCTGCGGTATCGGCGAGATCCAATTGCCCGCCACCCAACCGGGAAGTTCGATTATGCCGGGCAAAGTCAATCCGGTGATGAGCGAATCGATGATGATGGTTTGCGCCGAAGTTTTCGGTAATGACGCGGCGATCACCTGGGCGGGGGCCAACGGCAACTTCGAGCTGAACGTCATGATGCCGGTGATGGCGCACGATCTTCTCGAGTCGATCCGCATTCTTGCCAATGTGGTCGATGCTTTCTGCGAAAAGTGCGTCACCGGAATCCAGGCGAACAAGGCGCGGTGTGCAGAGTTGGTTGAACTTTCCATGGCGATGGTCACCGCCCTCGCGCCTAAAATTGGTTACGATCGGGCGGCGGAGATCGCCAAGGAAAGTGTCCGCACCGGCAAAACGGTGCGCGAGCTTTGCCGCGAGAAAAAAATCCTGCCGGAAAACGAACTCGAGCGCGCTCTGGACCCGGTTTCGATGACCGGGCCCGGGGGCGGCGGATCGGCCGGCGGTTAGAGATGCCGGCCTGCAAGTTAGTCGTCATGCTAGTTCTGGGGCTTGGCCTAACGAATCCGGTTTTTGCGGCGGACAATCGGCCGGACGTGTCCCAGATCGTTACCAAATCGGACGCGTCCGATATTTTGGGCGAAGCGGTCAAGGACCCAACCCCGCGCAGCGGCGAAGGGGCTGACGGTTACTATTCGAAATGCAATTACTACAGCATGCGTCGCGGCAAATCGCTGGTCATTCGTCTTCAATTGCCGGGACCGAATGCGATTGCTCCGGGCAAGGAACTTCAGTTGGTCGCGGCTGCCAACGGCTCCGCCGAAAATGTGTCCGGCGTCGGCGACGCCGCGCAAATGTTCACCGCTGGGGGCGAAACCGGCTTCGCCTCGCGAGTGCTGATGCTTTACGTCGTCAAAGGCGGCGCCTTCATGACCATCGGGGTGAGCGGTTTTGCCAACGACGCCGTGGCCCTGGAGAAGGCGAAAACGGTTGCTCAAAAACTGATCGACCATCTTTGACCACAACGCAGGGCGAGTTTAGATCGACAAGATGGTGGCGAAACTTGATGGACCGCAATTTTCAGGCGGCGCCAATATTGCGATCAAATGTCCATCGCACACCTACGAACAAACCGTGGCGTTTTATCGGGACACCCTCGCGCTCCCGTTAATCGAAGAGGAAGCGGATGGCTGCATTTTCCAATTTGGACCCAATCGTCTGTGGATCGACAAGGTCCCGAACCTCAGTCATGCCGACATCTGGCTCGAGATTGAAACCAACGATACCGAATCGGCCGCGGCATTTTTAAAAGTTCATGGGGTCGCGCGGCGCGACGAAGTGGAAAATCTGCGAGAGGATTTCAATGGTTTTTTCATTGCCGAACCGAGCGGAGTCATTCATCTCGTCGTCGGTCCGGAAGAAGTGTAGGAGCGTGGGAGATACCTCAGTCTCCGGTGTCCAAGTCGGACCGGTAGTATCGCGGCACGGAGGCCGCTCCAGTTTCAGGCGTGCCAGCCCATGATGGTTAGGTCGCGTTCGACGTCGTCGAGGCGGGCAACCCGCGGCAGCAAACCCCACTTTTCGAATCCGAGCTCGGCAAACAATTGCAGACTTGCCTGATTATGAGCGAAGATGAGTCCAACGATGGCCGCGATGCCGAGCTCCGGCGCCCGCGAGATCGCTTCGGCGAGCATGGCGCGGCCAACTCCGCGTCGCCGGAATTTTTCATCGACGTAGACGCTGACTTCGGCGGTATCGCGATAAGCGCATCTGGGAAGAAATGATTTTAGAGTCAGCCAGCCGGCAATTTTGCCATCAATCTCCACGACCCAGAAGGGATGGCGGCCGGCAGAATGGTCTTTCAGCCAATTTTGCCTGCTTTCTAACGTAACCGGTTCGAGTTGGGCGGTCGACATGCGGGTGGCGATGGCCGCGTTGTAGATCTTAATAATTGCCGGCAAATCAGATTCGCGCGCATCGCGGATACTCATTTCATGCTTTGTTGCCGCTGGCCGCGACGCTTTTTCAGTCGTGACCGCGCTCATGCTGCCGGGAAAAACGCGTTCTCAAACGTCGGCTGAAAATGTTCGCGGACGGTTTCGCCGATTCGAAAGCGCGGGCTCACTGCTGATTGGGCTGCGCAATAGACTTCGATATTGATCTTGCCAGCTTTGCCGAGTGCGTCGCGAACAGTCCGGAGGGCGAGTTCCGGTGTATTGCAGTCGCGGCTGAGATGTCCGAGGACGACCCGATCGATCTTTCCCGGCAACAGTTCTTCAATCACCGTGGCCGCCGCATTGTTGGATAAATGTCCGTGGCGGGATTGGATTCGTTGCTTCACCGGCCACGGCCGATGCGTATCGCTTTGCAAAAGCTTTTCGTCGTGATTGGTCTCGA
>JAICWQ010000071.1 GCA_025934755.1 Chthoniobacterales bacterium
CGTCTACCTCGACCACCGGCATCCCGTCGAGGTGCAGTTTTCTTCGCCGGAGGAAGACGCGAAGCGCCGGGATTTCACGATTAATGGAATGTTTTTCGATCCCGAAAAAAACGAGATAATCGATTTTGTCGGCGGGCACGCTGATATCGAGAGCAAACTGATTCGAGCCATTGGAAAACCGCGAGACCGGTTCGGAGAAGATCGTCTGCGAATGTTGCGGGCGGTTCGTTTTGCAACGGTTCTAGGTTATCAGATCGACAACCAGACTTGGAAGGCCCTGGTTGAAAACGCGGACGCGATCAATGACATCAGCGCCGAGCGAATTCGTGATGAGCTGGTAAAGATTTTTTTGTCGCCAAATCGCGTTCGCGGCTGGGACCTCCTCGACGAAAGCGGATTGATGCGCGTGGTCCTGCCTGAGCTCGACGTGATGAAAGGCTGTTTGCAGCCGGAGCAATTTCATCCCGAAGGCGATGTCTTTCAGCACACCCGGTTGATGTTGGAATTGTTGCCCGAGAACGTTTCGGTGGAGCTCATTTTTGCAGTGTTGCTTCACGATGTCGCGAAGCCGGTGACCTCAACCGTGGATCCGACGGGCCGCATCCGGTTCAACGAGCACGACCGGATCGGCGCGGCGATGACGGAGTCGATCATGGAACGTCTGCGATTTTCTCGCGCGGAGATCGATGCGGCGGTGGAAATGGTGAGGCAACACATGGTGTTCAAGGACGTGCCGAAGATGCGGGTGGCGAAACTGAAACGCTTCATGGCCCGGCCGACGTTCAAGGAGGAACTCGAACTTCACCGGGTCGATTGCGCCGGCAGCCATGGGATGATGGACAATTACGAATTCCTGCTGCGCAAGCGGGAGGAATTCGCAAACGAACCAATCATCCCTCCGCCATTGGTTCGCGGCGACGATTTGATCGCGCTCGGAATGAAGCCGGGACCAAAGTTCAGCGAGATTTTAGAAGCGGTGGAGACCCGACAGCTTGAGGGCGCATTGAAAGACCGGCAGGAAGCGCTCGACTGGGTAAAGCGCGAATATGCGCCGGTCGCTAAGGCAGAATAAAACAGGCGTTCAGCGCGTGAACACTGAACGCCTGCGGCACATTGTAAGGTCTGTCAGTTTGAAATAGTGACAGTTGCCGAAGGAGCTTTGGTGGTGTTGCTAAAGCCGTATCCGAGTCCGGGTTGCAACGTCATGGTCGCGGCTTGTACTCCTTTTTTGAGATTATTGGCTGTTGCCGCCAAAGTGACGGTGACCGTCCTTTGTCCCGGAGCGATTACAATTTGTCCAGGATTGCTACTCAAGGTGTAATCCAGACCCAACGCAGCTTGGCCGCTCATCGCGTAGCCAATAACGAGGCTCTGAACCGCCGCCTTGTCGGCAGAGATCGTGTAAACGGCGCTTTGGCCCGGATGAATGGACGAAGGCGCTGACGTAATCGTAAGGACCGGAGCCATCAACGGTCCGGGCGTCGGTGGAGGCGGAGTAGGTGTCGCCGTTCCTCTGGGTGTGGCGGTAGGTGTAGCTGTAGGTGTGGCGGTAGGTGTAGCTGTAGGAGTCGCGGATGGCGTGGGAGTAGGTGTAGGTGAGCTGCCCGCATTAACTGTTATTACAGCCCTTGCAGCATTCCCGCTCTGCAACCCACGCGAGTCAGTCACACTTAGCTCTGCCACAAACGTACACGGCTCTCTACCACAAGCCTGGTTGTAGTAATAAGTGTGGGTAAGTGTCGGTGTGGCTTGAGTTACTGACGGTGACCCGTCACCGAAGCTGAATGTGTAGGAAGCAATGGTATCTGGCGGCGGCGCCGTGTCCGGATCATAAGAGGCGGAGCCATCCAGATTGACATTTAACGGCTCAGTGCCCGACGTCGGGTTCGCGGTGAGCACAGCTACCGGCGGATTGTTTGGCCGGGTGCACACTGACCAGCTTTGACCAAATCCAGTGCCGCTGACTCCCTGATCGTTGTCCGGCGCGCGATCGGCCGGGCGGACCCAGGTCGCGCCCACTGCACCGGCGGCGCCTTCACCGCCGAACACTATTCCGTATGGATGTGTAACTGCGGGAGCTGCGCCGCTGTCGTCGTAAACCGGGATCGTTGGCTGTCCAACCCCGGACGCGGGAACGTCGACGGTGATCGTGCCATTCACACCGGAATTAAAAGTACCTGTGGTGCTGTTTGTCCCATTCGGGAAACTATCGCCCGAAGCGTCGTATTCTCCCCATCCGTAAACAACGTTGTCGCCGGCGCTGACTTGCGCTTCGGTCGCGTAGGTCTTGCCATCGGGTCCGACCCAGGCCACGCGATAAAGAATGACGCCATTGCCGGGAGAAGGGGTGCTGCTCAAGTTGGCGATCGTCATCGTAGTTGTAATTGTCGTTAGCGGAGTATCGGCTGAGAAAGAGATCGCCGTGATGTCGGACTGATCAGTCGGCCCTTGTCCGCCTGGCGCCGGGTTTATCGCGTCGCCAACATTATCGGTGACTACATTCGCGCCACTGCAAGAAGTAGCAGGAGTAGGAGGCGGAATAGTTACAGCTTTGAGATCTACCTCATCGCTAAGCGGTCCGTTGCCAACTGAGTTAGTGGCCTGCACGACATAGTAGTAGTCACTGACCGAGGGGCTGGCTGTCTTGTCGGTGAAGGTCGTCTTGGCAGTAGTTTGACCAATCGGTGTCGGAGCTTCGCTTCCGGACGCTGTCCCCCGGAAGATTTTGTAGCCGGTGATCGCTGCGCCGCCGTTGTCCGGAGCTTTCCAGGTCAGAAAAGATCCGGTCACGTCGCGTATTCCCGACAAACAGGCGGCCTTCGGAACCATTGCGGCTGTCGTGTCGGTGCTCGCATCGTTGTTATCAAACAGACTCATGCCGCCCGATTGCCGGGCTACCCGCATATAAGCGACGAAGTCGTTAGGGCCAGTTCCGCCAATACAGCCCGTGCTCACGCAGCCATCACTGTAGCCATAAAGGACCCGGCCTTTGTCATCGATTGTGATTTCGTTGAAGTCGAGAAGGTTGCGTTGAAGATTTCCGCCACCTTGCTGCCATATCCCGGTCATGCTTTGAATTGGATCGTTAGGCGTGGCGTTGACCGTGACCCAGTTTTTTCCGCCGTCATGGGTTGTAGCGATAAACGCATACCATTTACCGGGGAAACTCAGGGCCTGGTAATCGCCCGAGATATTTGTCCCAAGGAACCCAACGGCGGCCCGGCCCGGGCTACCTCCGACCGCTTCGATCTCGGCGGCGTTGACGATTCCGTGCGTCGTTCCAAGGTCGAAGTTGTTCGACCAGTTGATCGTGTTGCTCACCGCGTCGAGGTGACCGACTTGCACGCGAGCGTGGCCTTCCGGTGGTTGACCCGCCGCGACCGGCTCGTTGTTGACGTAAGAGTAATAAATCGTGCTGTCGGCATCGATCGCGATAGACGGATCAGCGCCAGTTCTTTGGGAGATCGCCCCGGGTACCTGGAACGTGTGCCAGGTTAGGCCCGCGTCGGTGCTGAAGACACCACCTTGATTTCCGCTGCATTGTGGCACCGGCAGCCAGACTGCGCCATCTGGAGCAACGTGGAGATGGCCATGCAATCCGCCGCAGGTTCCGTTCGGAGCGCTTGGTCCTTGTCCAGTGTAGGCGAGGACAGATGGCCCATAACTAACTCCCAAGTCGTCGCTGCGGTAGCATGTCGCAGGACCGACAATGTCTTGCGAGCAATAGTAAACCGCTTGTCCCTGATTGACCGGTGTTGCCAGCGCGTTCAACAAAGCGGGATAAGGTCCGGTTCCGATGGTCTCGTGATCGGCCCCGCCGTTTGGCGCGGCGATCCCAAATGGAATCCAGCTATCGCCATCGTTGTCGGTATAGCCGTAGATCGCATTCGCGCCAGCCGTTGAGTTGGAGGCAAAGGTGCGTCCGGTTTTTTGATCGGTCCAAAGGATCGGGTCCAAACCGAAGTTGAGGGTCGCGTTCGACTTATCTTCCCAAAGTGCTTCGCAGCATTCCGGCTGTTTGGGAGTGAGAAGTTCCGGCGGAGTCAAACGCCAGATCGGCCCATCGTTCATCGTCATGATTCGGCCGCTCTTTGGATTGAAACCAATGTTGAACTCGCCACTTCTCGATTTCGCCGAGCCGGGCGGTGCGTAAAAATTCTGAAATCGAGGTTGTCCCGGAGCTGGAGGGTCCGCCATGCCGAAAGTCGGACTGCCGGCGGCGCCGGAGCCCGAGATCAGTTCCGCAACCACGTTTACTGTTTCGCCCGTCGGCGTGTAAGGATTGACGACAATGGTGTAGCGATTGGTCCCGTCGGCTACCGGAATGCTGGCAATTTCAGGATTCGCGCTGCTTGATGATTGAAAATCCGCAGCCTGGGACCCGGTTGTTACCGTACAATCATTCGGGCTGCAGTCGTTTCGAGGATTTTTGAAAACGTAAAGGTCGTAATCCGACTTACCATTCGATCCACCGGTCGGAGTCCAACTGAGCGTAACTTTGATCGCCGCGCTGGGATGGGCCGCGGCGTAGCCGGACGGAAGGGTGACGGTCAAGGCAAAGTCATCGCACGGTTGACCGGGAGTGCTATTGCACTCGGGACCAACATCGACTTCGGGGACCGGGGTCGGATTGATCACAAAAAATGGACCGGCCGTGTATGTCGCGGACGGCATATCGGGAGTGATGGTTCCGTTTACTGGAGTCGAGGCAAAACTGAACATGGCCAAGAGGCCGCTCGCCGCGCAAAGTAGAAAGGCGACGAATGCGCGCGGAGACGCTGCGCCAGATTCGCGAATGGGATTCTTTTTCATGATGCTCTAGGAATCGGAGAACTCGCGAGAACGGCTGTATTTGGTGTCCTAAGGGAAAATCTTATTTGTGATTGGGGCTTTCACTGGCCAGGGACGCTGGTAATTGCATAGGGCACGGCAAAGCCCGGAAAAAAGATTGCGTTCCGCGCTCGCTTTGACATGGAAGAAACAGTGACTGACGTCGAGAAACCGATGAGAATCTTAATGATAAGCGCCGAAGGGCCGCCGTTGTTGCATGCCGGCGCCCTGATCGATGTGATGGACGCGCTCCCGCGTGAACTCCGCGCACGTGGTCACGAAGTTGCCGTCGCCTTGCCGTATTATCGGGAGATTCGCGAAAATCCCGCGTTCAAGGAAGAAGACACCGGGGTCACGGTCGATATCCGGGTGGGCGATAAGACCTACATCGCCGAATATCTTCAGGCGCACAGTGGGAGCGGCGTCCAATTATTCCTGATTCGGTGCGATGAATTATTCGACCGCGATGGAATCTACGGAGAGCACGGTGGGCGGTATGAAGACAACGCCGAGCGCTTCATATTCTTCAACAAAGCCGCGGTAGAATTGGCGCGACGTTTAACTCCTACGCCGCAAGTCCTGCACGTCCACGATTGGGCGGCGGCGCTGGTGCCGGTTTATGTCAAAGCGCATCGGCTCCCATTTTCGACTGTCCTCTCGATTCATCACGTCGCTGAGCAGGGGAGTTTTTGGGGCCTCGATTTTCGCCTAACCAATCTGCACGAACGCTTTTTCACCCTTCGAGGAGTGGAGTTTTTCGGAAAACTAAACTTTCTCAAAGGCGGAATTCTTTTTGCCGACCGGATCACAACGGTTAGCGAGCATTATCGGCGCGAAATCCAAACTCCCGAGTTTGGTTGCGGCCTGGATGTCGTGTTGCGCGAAAATTCGCACAAGCTCAGCGCGATTTTGCATGGAGCCGACTACAACCGATGGAACCCGGAGACCGATAAACTGCTGCCGGCGAATTACAGTCCGGACGAACTCTGGGGCAAGGAACTGTGCCGGGGCGCGCTGCTTAACGGGCTGCGATTGGACCAGCAACCGCGCGGACCGGTTTTCGGAATGATTACCCGTGTCATTGGGGAAAAAGGCTTCGACATTCTCGTGCCGCTGCTTGATCGATTGCTGACCGACGACGTCCGCCTGGTGATCTTGGGCGAGGGCGATCCCGCTTACGAAACGGCTCTCGCGGTTGCGACCCGAAAGTACCCGACCAAGTTCGCCTATCGCCGGAGCTACGATGAAAAAAGCGCCCGGGTGTTCGAAGCCGGCATGGACATCAGTTTAATCCCGTCGCGAGTCGAGCCCTCCGGCTTGAGCGCAATGTACAACTTGAAATATGGCGCCCTTCCGGTTGCCCGTGCCACCGGGGGAATTCAGGAAATCATCGAAGATTACGATCCCTGGAACGACAGCGGATACGGGTTTCTTTGCTACCAATATTCAAGCGAAGCCTTCTGGGACGCGATCAAGCGGGCGCGGGACATTTTCCGGGACCAGGATTTGTGGGCAAAACTGCGGCTGCGGGCGATGGCGCGAAATTTTTCCTGGGCAAAAGCGGCCGAGCGTTACGAGCAAGTCTACCGCGACGTTGCCGGTAGCGGCGAAGCAGAGGCAGCGTAGGAATTTGCCCCCGTCAAGGCTTCGCCATGGCCGCGTTGATTCTGACTCAGCGATCGAACAACTGAGTGCAGGGGGGTCTGCGAATAAATGTGGCGCGGTACCGTCGAACGTCTGTCGCAGGAGAATGGGCGGGGTTCATCATTTTAATCTATTATGCGTTAAACTGAAAACGGCGCGAAGACGCGCCGCATTCCAAAATGGCATTTCAAACCGCACTGGGCCGGGGGCCGACTATTCCTTGCAATCCTGAAAGGGTTGGTCTTTCCTCAGCGCTCCCGGGTGCCGACGTGATCCGATATAAGTTTCTGTTCCAGCCATGGTTAGTGGCGCTTTTGGTGACGCTTGCCCAATTGAGCGTCGCCGTTTTTTTGCTGGCCCCGGAAGGCTCTTTTTCTTTTCGGTATTTGAGCCTGGTTCAGCACGATAGTTATTGGTTTACCAACATTTTGGATCGCGGGTATCAAACAATCGTTCCCCCGATCGATCATAAGGTGATGGAGGTCTCGAACGTCGCTTTTTTCCCAGGTTATCCGGTCCTGGCGAGTGTCGTACAATCGGTGTTTCGGGTTGAAAGCGAAACTGCCCTGGTCATCGCCGCGCAGATCGCTGCCTGGGGTTTTTGGACTTACTTTTTTCTTTTCTGCCAACGCTGGAAACTGCCGGGGTCACTCCGCTTTTTCGGCGCCCTGGCAATCGCCGCTCATCCCGCGGCATTTTTTTTGATCGCCGCCTATTCGGAATCGCTTTTTCTCATGGCCCTTCTCGGTTTTATCTATTGGAGCAGCGCGGAAGGCCGTATCGCGAAAATCCTTGCCGTGCTCCATGGGATGTTCATGTCGGCAACACGCATTGTCGGCGTTCCGTGCGCGGCCTTTCCAATTGTGCGGGACCTGTTCAAGAAAGGCTGGAGTACCTTTCGCGACCCGCGACGCTGGCTCCAGAATTATGGCGGCTCAATCGCGATTACGATCTTGGCAATCTTTGGCGCCATTTCCTTTTTCGCTTATTGCCAAATCCGGTGGGGCCGCTGGGACCTTTACATGCTGACCCAGGCCGCCGGTTGGAATATTGAGCCCGATTATCTCGCAGTGTTCCGGCTGTCGAATTATCGCTGGCTGCTGCCTGCGCTGAACGACCCGACTGAGATGAGCCAGATGTCGATGACCGCCGGCGCCTTACTTCTGGTCGCAATCGCCATTGTCGAACTGCTGCCCGCCATTCGGCGCAAAACAGATTGGAGCACCCGGATCGGCTTCTACTTTTGTGGTGCCGTCATTTACTACATCTCGGTCAGCGGCGTCGCTTCGCTCGATATGGAAAGCATGCTCCGCTACGAATTCTGCCTCCATGCCCTGATCGTGCTCGCTTTTTTGCATTTTTTGCGTCAATTTCGCCTCCCGCCGGTGCCGGTGCGGGCGCTCGGAATCGCAGCGGTAGTGATCGCCTGCGCTGTCGGCTTGAGCGTGCAGGGTTGGTATGTATGGAATTTTACCCGGGGAAACTGGGTTGCCTGACCAAAGAAGAATGAAAACACGCGTCGCCATCATCGGAGCAGGACCGGCCGGCCTCACCGCGGCCTATCTGCTTTCGAAGAGTAATGTCGGTGTCGTCGTGCTCGAGGCCGACCCGGTTTACGTCGGCGGAATTTCGCGCACCAGCACTTACAAAGGTTTTCATTTCGACATCGGTGGCCACCGTTTCTTCTCCAAATCCAAGGCGGTGGAGGATCTTTGGACGGAAATTCTGCCTAACGACATGCTGCAACGGCCGCGTTCGTCCAAAATTTATTACGACGGAAAATTTTTCACGTATCCGCTCAAGCCGTTCGAAGCGTTGATCAAGCTCGGCGTTATCAGGTCGACCCTATGCGTCTTGTCGTGGTTGAAGGCGAGATTATTTCCAGTCCGAAACCCGCGGAATTTCGAGCAGTGGGTCAGCAACCAATTCGGTAAACGGCTTTTCAACATTTTCTTCAAAAGTTACACGGAAAAAGTTTGGGGAATGAGTTGTAAAGAAATTTCCGCAGACTGGGCGGCGCAACGCATCCGCGGACTTTCACTCGGAAGCGCGATCAAGAACGCCCTTTTGCCGCAGCGTTCGCCCAACGGCGACCGCAGTAAAGTCATCAAGACGCTGATTAATTCGTTCCGTTATCCGCGCAAGGGTCCCGGAATGATGTGGGAAGCTGCGGCCGCAAAGGTGAAGGCCATGGGAGGCAAGGTCGACATGGGCGCGCGAGTCAATGGTTGTGCCTACAACCCGGCCACGGAGACCTGGACGGTCCAATTTAAGGATCGCGCGGGCGATCAACAATCGATCGAAGCCGAGCACGTGATTTCATCCGCCCCGATGCGCGAACTGGTTTGTGGAATCCAACCACCCGTGTCCGATCGGGCGCGCGGCGCGGCGAAAAGCCTGAAGTACCGGGATTTCCTGACCGTGATGCTAATTTTGAAAGAGCGAAACAAATTCGCCGATAATTGGATCTACATTCATGATCCGCGGGTCAAGGTGGGACGCGTTCAGAATTTCAAATCGTGGTCGCCGGAGATGGTGCCCGATCCCGCCATGGCTTGTTATGGGCTCGAATATTTTTGTTTCGAAGGCGACGGACTTTGGGAATCGAAAGACGAAGATTTGATCGCGCTGGCCAAACGGGAGCTGATCCAGATCGGCCTGGCGGAGGAAGGCGATGTTGTCGATGGGACTGTGGTTCGTCAGAAAAAGGCCTATCCGGTCTACGACGATGACTACGCGCGCCACGTTGCTACGGTCCGTCAGGAGCTCGACATCAACTATCCAAACCTGCATCTGGTCGGACGCAACGGGATGCACAAATACAACAATCAGGATCACGCCATGATGACGGCAATGTTGTGCGTCGAAAATATTTTGGCCGACGCGAAGCTTTACGACCTCTGGCAAGTCAACGCCGATGCCGAATATCACGAGCAAGGGGACGAAGTTTCCGACAGGAAGAATGGCTCCGGTTTGCGGCTCGTTCCAACTCGCGCCGGGCAAGATCGCGAGCCCGAGCTGGCTTCGGAGAAGTGATCTGTAGCAGTGGCTGAAGTGGTATTGGCGTCTCGCCAATCGTCTTCAAAACATCGGCTGGAAGCCGATGCCACGTCAGAGGCTAGGAATCGAATTCTTCGATCGGCGGACACGAACAGAACAAGTTTCGGTCGCCGTAAACGTTGTCGATTCGCGCGACCGAGGGCCAGAATTTGTGTTCGCGCGTCCACGGCGCCGGAAACGCGCCTTCTTCGCGCGAGTAGGGACGCTCCCATTTCTCGGCGGCGATTTGTCGCGTGGTATGGGGCGCGTTTTTCAATGGATTGTTTTGTTTGTCGATCTTTCCGGTTGCGACCGCTTCGATTTCCGCGCGAATCGAAATCATTGCGTCGCAAAACCGGTCGAGCTCGTGCTTCGGTTCGCTCTCAGTCGGTTCGATCATCATCGTTCCCGCGACCGGCCACGAAACCGTCGGCGCATGAAATCCGTAGTCCATCAATCGTTTCGCCACGTCTTCGACTTCGATTCCAGCGGATTTCCATTGGCGTAGATCGACAATGCATTCGTGCGCGACCCGTCCGCGCTTGCCTTTGAACAAAACCGGAAAGTGCGGATCGAGCCGCTTGGCAATGTAATTTGCGTTCAGGATCGCAATCTCGCTCGCGCGTTTCAAACCCGCCGCGCCCATCATCCGGATGTACATCCACGAAATCGTGAGAATACTTGCGCTGCCGTAGGGGGCTTCGGCCACAGGCCCGACGGGAGAGTTGTTGAGAGTTGAAAGTTGAGAGTTGAGAGAAGGGAAAGCTGGCAGAAATGGGGCAAGGTGTCTGGCGACGCCGATCGGGCCGACGCCGGGACCGCCGCCACCATGAGGAATGCAAAACGTCTTGTGCAAATTCAAATGGCAAACGTCCGCACCATAGTCGCCCGGGCGGCAGAGCCCGCATTGCGCGTTCATGTTCGCGCCGTCCATGTAAACCTGGCCGCCGTGGGCGTGTACGATTTCACAGATTTCGCGAATCGTCGGTTCGAAAACTCCGTGGGTGCTCGGGTAAGTCACCATCAACGCGGCGAGATCGCCCGCGTGCGCGCCGGCTTTGGCCCGAAGATCGGCCAGATCGATGTCGCCGTCTTTCAAGGTCGCGATCGGCACGACTTTGAGACCGGCCATGACCGCGCTGGCCGGATTTGTGCCGTGAGCGGAAGTTGGAATCAAACAGACGTTGCGATGCGGCTCGCCTCGTGATGCGTGATATTCGCGGATCGCAAGCAAACCCGCGTATTCGCCCTGGGAACCGGCGTTTGGCTGGAGCGATACCGCAGCAAATCCGGTGATTTCGGCGAGCCAATCCTCCAGTTGGTCGCACATTTCAATGTAGCCCGCGGTTTGAGCGACAGGCGCGAACGGATGCAGTTTCGCAAATTCCGGCCAGGAAATTGGAAACATTTCCGCGGTCGCGTTCAATTTCATCGTGCAGGAACCGAGCGGAATCATCGAATGACAGAGCGACAGATCGCGCGATTCGAGCTTCTTCAAATAACGCAGCATTTCGGTCTCGGTGTCGTGGGTGTTGAAAACCGGATGGGTAAGGAAATCCGAATCGCGGATGGCGAATTGTGGAATGCGAATTGGAGGTTCTCCGGCTTTCTCGTCGGTCAGATCGCGAACGTGGGTCCCGCGAAAGACCGACATCAACAGCTCGATGTCCCGTTCGGTGGTTGTTTCGTCGAACGAAATGCCGACCGCACTCGAGCCAAGCGGGCGTAAATTGCAGCCGGTTTTTCCGGCGTGCTCGATCAACCCTGCGCTTGATTCAACTTCAACCCGAACCGTGTCGAAAAAGTTCTGGTGCGATATTTTCAATCCGAGCGAACGAAGGCCGTCCGCGAGCTGACTCGTTAGGCGATGCACCCGCTCGGCGATTGCCCGCAAACCGCGCGGTCCATGGTAGACCGCGTACATCGACGAGATGACCGCGAGAAGGACCTGGGCCGTGCAAATATTACTGGTGGCTTTGTCGCGACGGATGTGTTGCTCGCGGGTTTGCAAGGAAAGGCGATAAGCCGGCCGGCCTTCGGCATCGTGCGAAACTCCCACCAAACGCCCCGGCATATGCCGCTTGTATTGGTCGCGCGTGGCAAAGAACGCGGCGTGCGGTCCCCCAAATCCAAGCGGTACTCCGAACCGTTGGGTATTGCCAACGGCCACATCAGCCCCGAATTCACCAGGCGGTCTTAATAGAGTGAGCGCGAGAATGTCGGCCGCGACAACGACAAGCGCGCCGGCTTTGTGCGCCTGTTCCACGAATCCGGTGTAATCGTAGATGGGACCGTCAGTCGCCGGATATTGGATCAGGGCGCCGAAAACCGAATCGTCGAACTTAAACTTGGAGAAATCTCCGACTTTAACTTCGATTCCAAGCGGCTTAGCGCGAGTCTGGACAACCGCAATCGTTTGCGGATGGCAATTGTCAGCGACGAAAAACCTTTTTCGATCCGGGACCGCGGCGTGACAAAGGGTCATCGCTTCGGCCGCGCTCGTTGCTTCGTCGAGCATGGACGCGTTGGCAATGTCGAGCTTGGTCAGATCGACGATCATCGTTTGAAAATTCAGCAACGCCTCCAGCCGGCCCTGGGCAAGCTCTGCCTGATAGGGCGTGTAGGCGGTGTACCAACCGGGGTTTTCGAGGATGTTTCGCTGAATCACCGGTGGCGTGATGCAGTCGGAATAACCCGCGCCGATAAACGATCTGGCGATCCTGTTTTTCCTGGAAATGCGCCGCAATTCCGCGAGCGCCTCGGCTTCTGACTCCGCTTGAGGCAAATCGAGTTCGCCGCCGAATCGGATATTTTTTGGGACGGTCGCATCGATCAGCGCGTCGAGATTTTCAAACCCAACCGCCCGCAACATTTCCACGGTCTCGGCCGGATTCGGGCCAATATGGCGGCGCGAAAAGTCCGCCTCAGTGTCAATGGAAGCTTCGCGCCGCTGCATTGCAGCAGATTACGGAGCGCGATTCACTTTTCAATGTGGGAGCGGCCTCGGCGCCGCGATAACGCCCGTCCGGCTCGGACTCGGGACGCCGATGTTCCTCTCGCATTCATTTTACGTCGGAAGTTTCGATTCCGTGAGTTTTTAACCGGGCCCGAACCTGCTCGAAGTGTTGGTGGTTCCGGGTTTCGATCGTGCAGAGCACGGTAACGGTGGACACGTCGGAGCTGGTGAACGCGCGATCGTGCACAATTTGTTTAATGCTCGCCCCGGCGGCGGCAATTTGTTTGCTCAGCACAGCAAGCCCGCCCGGACGATCGCTGATGACCGCGCGGAATCGGCACAGACGGCCGTCCGCGACCAGACTTTGCTCGATCACACGGCTAAGGATATTCGGATCGATATTACCGCCGCACAGCGGAAGAACCACACGCTTGCCGGCGAGATCAGGCAATTTTCCGGAGAGAAGCGCGGCCAGCGGGGTAGCGCCCGCGCCTTCGACAACGGTTTTTTCAAGTTCGATGAGACGCAGAATTGCGATCGCAATCTCTTCTTCAGTAACGGTGACGGTTTGATCGACGTGACTGCGCGCAATGGCAAAGGCGTTCGTCCCCACCTGCGGGATGGCAAGGCCGTCCGCCAGCGTTGGTTTCAAATCGATTTTTGTTGGCTTGCCGGCCTGCAATGCC
>JAICWQ010000069.1 GCA_025934755.1 Chthoniobacterales bacterium
CCAGCGCGCTACGGCCAAAAATTGTCGATCCAGGATTAGGGCCTTTCCAGAGCCACGATTTCGCCTTAAGTAGGTCCTGCAAGTGGTCCATCATTTTATCTGCCGGATCATTGTTGGTCATTAACCCCATCGGATCAGTTCGATTTGCCCAATCGTTACCGCAATAACGGTACAAGTTGCTAGCGTCGCCTTTGAAACCGATCGGGTCGGGTTGGAGGAACCGTCCGATATCCGGTGACATGAATCGGTTGCGATCATCGTAAAGCCCGAGCTCCGGCATCCAACGCGAACCGCCGTTGCCCAAGTCTTTTGCGACCGGTGTTGCGTTCGGCTGGAGAACACCGCCCGGACTGTAGACTTGGGGTTTGCCATAGACGCCATATTGGTACGACTCGATTAAGGCGCCGCCTGAGGTCGCGATATGTGAGGTCGATCCGAGCTCGTCCTGATAGTAGTAGGTGTTATCCACCAAAGAGAAGAAGAAGGGTCAGAGCTTACTATTGACACAGGATTCTGAATTGCCAATCGGTTAAGAATTGGAGGCGCGAGTTATGTTTCGAATCTACTCAGCTGTGTCGATAGTTAGCTCTGACCCCTTAGTATTCCCCAACGTCGACATGGTTGGGGAAAAGGGGGACGAAGCCTGGGGGAAGGGTCCGCCGTCATCGATTTGGTCGATAAATTTAGCCGATGAAAAAGCCACGCGGGTGACCCCTCCCGGAGTTAACGCGGGCTACGCCTGCTGGTGGGGTAACAGTTCCATCGTGTTCGGGGTCCAGTTTCCCGGCCAAAAGGATGCAGCACTCTGCCGAATGCCGCTTACCAGTGGGGGGAAAAACGCCCAGCCGCTGAAGGTCGTCGGGAAATCGCCGAGCGCTGCGCCGTAATGTTCGCCTGTAAACTTACCCTGATACAAAAAAACGGCACCAACTTGATCCGGCGTTGAAAGAATAAGAAATCTTATGTTTTACAAACAAGCGGTTGCCATCGCGTTCGCTATCGCCGTCGCGGGCTACGCCCAGGCTCAGTCCAGTTTTCTCGATCCGTATCGCGCTTGCACCCATTCGATCGACGCCGCGATCAAAGGAGATCCGGTCGCGCAACACACACTCTTTGTTGCGGCTTATGTCCGGGTCAACGATCCGATGGCCGGTGGCGAAGACATGGAAGGTATTACCATTTCCATGAACCGGTTTCTGAAAGAAGGCGGGGATCGGCCTTTTGCCGAAGCGCTCAAACTGGAGCGACCGGAAATCATTGCTGCTGTCCGTTTTTTCCTAACGGATACTGTTAAGGGCGCACCCCTGACCGAGGCTGTCGTCCAAAAGGCGCCCAAAATTCAATTCCCGGTCGACCTAACGATTAAGGACAAGAAACCAAATCCCTTGCTCGATCGGTTCAATAAGGCCGAGAAACAATAACGAACAACTTATGAACCCGATGAAGATAACGACTTTGCTAGTTCTCACCGTTTTTTGCGCTCTGACGTCCGTCTTTGCCCGCGAACCGGATCTTGATAGTGCCGAAGCCCGGGTCGGAAGCTGGAAAAATGATCGTGGTCAGATAATGACCATCTCATTTCGGGGCTCCACGGCCATTATCAGTTACTCCAAGGGCACGCCGGATACCGGAAAAATGCGCGGAGACGGTGACACCATCGAGTTCGAGGGCTCAACCGCGGGAGGATATAAACATTCCGAAGGAACGCTCGTGCTCAGCCCGGATCACACCAGGATTACCAAGAGCCAAAACATCTGGGCGCAGGACGGCCCTACCCAACATCTGGAAGCCACCTATCATCGGATGGGAGGGAGAATATCTGACTCGCCCGACGTCTCAGGCGCGCAGGACATCAGTACTTCCTCGGAAAGAAAATATGAGGGTCAAATTGGAGGCTCCCGAGCGATTTTTCGCCTGAGGTTTGACGACACACATTTCAGCGGCACCTACACCCAGGGAGATAAGACTTATAGAGTTCGGGGAAAGATTGAAGGCGGTCGAATGTTAATGGATGAGTAGACAGGCGAGCGAGTGACCGCGCACATTAAGCTGGATCCCATAAGTGGAGAAGAAGGTTGGCAGGGAACTATGTACAACGTGTATCCGAATAATAACCAGTATCCGGTGACATTTTCGCGAGTGAGATAACAATCGCCCAAATCCCCCGCCTTCCTTACCCTGACATTATGAAGCCTTTTCTTTCACGACTGACTCTGGCCGTTGCAATTGCAGCCTCCATTTGCCCGCTACCGGGACGCGCTGCCGAGAAGACGCCTGAAGAAACTATTCGCAGTTTCTATCATTGGTACATGAGCGCACTGGTCGCTCACGACTCACCCTTTCAGACAAAGCGGAGCGAAATGAACAAGTTTGTTACCGAACGTTTTTTGAAAGAAATCGATCAAACGTCAAAGGAGGCGAATGGATTGGGCGCCGACCCTTTTATTCAGGCACAGGATTTCGATGATGCCTGGAAATCGAACATTGTCGTAAGCAATCTGAAGACGACTGGCTCGACTGCCACCGCGAAAGTCGAGCTAAAGGGAAAAGACTTAAGCCGGAAGTTAAATGTCTCTCTCGCGCGGGAACAAGGCAGCTGGAAGTTGGATCAGGTCACGGCAATCGACTAACCAGTTTCGCGCCATCTTTGCTGTTCAGGACACGCAATCTTCGACGTCATTTGAGAATCTCTATCTCCACTACACTGAACGGTTCTCGGGCACCGTTGTAGGTCAATCTGATCCGAGTGTTGTTAGGTAAATCGGCGGCCGGATGCGGATTTACGACGACGTAGCCTTGCCGGTCGTAGTACACCGTTAGTGCATCATCGAGGGCAAAGGTGTGAGTTGCGCTACCGCTTCGAACCGTAAGATGGTTTTCCTTAAGTCCGCAGGTAACACCGGTCATGTGCCGAATCGGCGTATCTTCCGGCTTTGGAGTCGGTTTTGGCAGTGTGCTGAGAACTTGCACTTTCAAGGCGGTATAAGGATCGCGATTTCCGGTGCAGGTGATCTCGACCGGACGATGCAATGCGTTTGCCGGCACTTTGATCCGACGCCCGTCAACGCTGTTTGTAAGTAAGAAGGTGTGGGTTTCATGCGGCCGAGCAATGGTTAGCGTTGTCGCATCAATTCGTTCCACGATGCCGCTGAAAGTGTGTTTGGGTTCGGGAGGAATGTCTTTCCCCGGAACGTCCGTCGTCGCGGCCATGACGCCGCCGGTAAGTGCAGACATCAACATGGCGATAGGAACGAAAATTAGCGGCTTCATTTTAGTAACACTCGTAAAGAGGGTGATCGATCTGTCAGTCTTTCCAATTCTTGATTTCGATCCGTTGCACTGGCCAGGTCTCAATTCAAATCAGCGCTGAGACTAACAAAGCTCAGCGCCCTGCCTGTAAGACTCCGTCTCACATTGACCGGCTTTCTTACTACGCCGTCTTCACCGAATTACTATTGACGCGTGTTATCTCCGGCGCGCAGACTTTGGTCGTTTCTTCGGATTAAATAGTTCCAAGTTTATGAACCCAATGAAGATAACTGTGTTGCTCGTTTTTGCCGTTTTTTACGCTTTACCTTCGATCCTTGCTCGCGGACCAGACCTTGATAGCGCCGAGATGTGGACCGGGACCTGGCGCGCTTCCGATGGCCAGACCATGAAGATTCGATTCGGACATGGCAACTCTGCCACTATCACTTATTCGCATGGGTGGGCGCCCGATACCGGGAGAATGAACCCAGACGGTGAGACGATGATGTCACAGGGGGCCCCGTCGCCGGAACGGATATTTCTCATTCCGCGGGAACGCTCTTTATCGACACCGTTCATAGTTCCATCACCCTGAACGAAACTGACTTCAAAAATGACGGTACCAAGTCGAGCTTCCAGAAAGTATTTGAACGAACCGGGCCGAGATTTTCTTCGCCGCCGAGTGTTACTGAATCCAGACATGCGAGGGCAGAGACGGCGGACAGTTCTGATGACTCCATTATCGGCCGTTGGGAATTTCCGATGGGTCAAACCTACACCTTCAAAGCCGACGGGATTTTTTCCGCCCCCAATATCCGCGGCAAATGGCAAAACGTTGGGATGGACCAGACCGACGCATCTGCGAAGTATCATCTTTACATTTTATTCGCAGTCCGGCCGGCTGAGCGAAGAACCGGAAGTGCTCACCCTCAGCCGAGGAGATCGGGAAGGCCACAAGTACGAATCGGGCCATCTTTTGCGTCTTAACGAACGCATGCGAGTTCACAAGCTGCCGGATGCGGCCGATTGAAAGATCAAGGTTCGTAGACGCGAAGGCAAATTAGACAAGAGATCCCTATGACACCAACTAACACCGCACGAAGCTTGATAGTTATATTGCTTTGCGGTCTGAGCATTACTTCTCAGGCAGGCAACGCCGGCGGTTCGGCCCAGCAGTTCGTCCAGATATTTTACAACTGGTATGTGCCATTCAGTAACAAGCAGCATGACAGCCTCGCTTGCGATGAAGCGATGAATGCTCATCCCGAATACTTCAGCGAGGACCTTTATCGCCTGCTCAAAAAAGATACGACCAAACAGGAAACGCACAGCGGGTTGCAAGGTATTGGGTTCGATCCGTTCATGAATTCCCAGGATCCCGCGCCGAAATATGTGGTCGGAAATGTTCACAACGATGGTGATCACTATCTGATCGATGTTTACGCTGTCTATGAACACGGAAGGCGCGAGATGGCTTTAACGGCACGCGTTAAAGTACAGAATGGCCACTGTGGTTTTCACCGACTTTCGTTACCCGGAGGGGCGAAGTCTAAAACAGCTGCTTCATGCTTAGCGCTAGAGACGCTGGGCTGCGCCTAACGAAGTCAAAAATTGTCCTCATTATGAAACTGTTCCTCTCTTTCGTTATTATGATCACAGCGATCGGCGTGACCGCGTTCGCCGGTGATCCAACCAAACTCGCTTTTACTAACGGAAAGGCCCTTTACCTTTTCGCGACTCCCGACAGTCACGAGGCAAAGAAGATCGCCGATGGCGAAGGAGAGTTGTCACCCGACGGCACCCGCGCAGCGTATATCAAGGTGGCGAAGGCCAAGAACGGACTAACAATTGCCGTTCTCGATCTTGGCAATGGCCAGAGCAAGGAATTCGAGAGCATGCCAAGCAGCAGCTCAATCCGCATTCCGCGTTGGTCGCCAGACGGAACGAAGTTGCTCGTTGAGTTTTCTAAAAACGACCGACTCGACCACGTCGGTCTGATAAACGCCGACGGCTCGAATTTTCACATGCTGCCTCGCCCGGGCGCTAATCAGGCCAGCTTGTCGGCCGGGTGGGGTCCAAACGGCGACACCATTTTCTGCCAGGATGAGCACAATCACCTTTATGAAGTGGGGATGGACGGCAAAGTCGTGAAAACGTGGGCGATTGATAAACTGATTCCGCACGGCAGCCTGACCGAAGGTCGTTATCGCCTGGCGCTTTCGCCAGATGGCAAAACACTATTGCTCAACGTCGACATGGTTGGGGAAAAGGGGGACGCAGCCTGGGGAGAGGGTCCGCCGTCGTCGATTTGGATGATAAATTTAGCCGATGAGAAAGCCACACGGTTGACCCCTCCCGGGGTTAACGCGGATGATGCGTGCTGGTGGGGTAACAGCGCCATCGTGTGCCGGGTCCAATTTCCTGGCGAAAAGGATGGAGCACTCTGCCGAATTTCGCTGGCCGATGGGGCGAAACAGGCCGAGCCGCTCAAGGTGGTCGGGCAGTCGCCGAGCGCTGCGCCGTAATGTTCGCCGGCAAATACGCCCGCGGAACAGGCCAAACGTGAAAATGCTCAGCACTCGTTCACGGGTCGTCCTAGCCATTTTGTCCGTGGCCGTGTGGTCGAGCGCTCAAGCAGGATCCCGCGCGGCGGCTGTTCCCTACTGTTCATGATGGTTACTTTGTTTCAAACGAGTTCGAGCCGACCGCCGCTGACTCTTTTGTTGTGTTGGACAATCAAGCCTCTTTCGACCGTGTATTCGGAGTCTCGGCTGTCATGTACGATCGTTCCCACCGGCTCGAGCCAAACATTTTTAGCGACCACATGGTAATAGCCGCCATGCATCGCGGTCATGCGGACGTTCGCTACCGTGTTGTCAGCGTTAAACGCAAGGGAACATCTCTGCGTGTCAATTACACCACAACTGTGCGCCGAACCCCGTTGACCGAGTTTGCCTGCCGTTGATTCTCTCCGTGCCGCGAGATAATTACTCGATCGTGGCCTTCGTGGAAAATGGCACGCTCGTAAAAACACTCCCGACAGTGGACCATTAGCGAGATTTCTGCGTTGTGCGTCGAACCTGAATGAGTAGTTTCCCGCTCCTTTAGTTAGGAGAAAGCACCGTTAGCTCAGCTGGTAGAGCAAGTGACTCTTAATCACTGGGTCGTTGGTTCGAGCCCAACACGGTGCACAATTTTCGCGCGTTATCGTTAGTCGCACTCGCACACGAGGCGGAATCCGAGATCGTTGCACGAAAAACTTGGAACGTTTGAACCCCGGACGGTCGTTCGCAGACTGCTGAAGCGCGATTTCCAACTTCCACCGCGATAAACCCGTTTGGCGCCGATCGTCGGGCCGCGCGGATTAATTTTCGGTCCGGAGCGATACGGCTCATAATAATCGAGGCACCATTCCCACACGTTGCCCGCCATGTCTTCGATCCCAAACGGGCTGGCCCCGAGAGGGAACGCGCCCACCGGCGAGCTTTCGGCGTAGCCACAATCAATTTCGTGATCGCTCCAGGCGAAGACCGTGTTTTTGTCGGCGAAGTTCGCGAGATCGCCGCGGCCATCCTGATTTCCCCAAGGAAACGCCCGACCATCATGTCCCTTTGCGGCGTATTCCCATTCCGCTTCGGTCGGCAACCGATACTTGCGGCGTTCGCGAGTGCTCAACCAGTTACAAAACTTGATCGCATCCAGACTGCTCACGTAGACAACCGGCTGCCGGTCCCCTGCTCCGGCAGCGCGCTTGCAGGCATGAGCGCGATCGAATTGCTCATAGTCCGCGTTCGTAATCAAATAACGCGAAATGTAAAACCGGCTGACGGTAACGTGCGCGGCAGGTCTCTCATTTGGGGCGGCGTCTTCGGCTTCGCTCCCCATGGTGAATTCTGCTGACGGAACAAAAATCATCATTCCGCCAAGCGAATTCGTGAAATTGCTATAGCGCGCGCGCTCCAGGTCCGCGTTGTATTCAAACTTTGCCGCCGCTGGTTTTTCCGGGGCAGGTGCCGGGGACGCGCCTTTGACTTCGATCTTTGGTGTTGAGGTTGGCGATCCGGCGAACGCTTTTTCGTCAGCTTCTTCCAAGTAAAGGTCGACCAGGTCTTCTGCTTCGCCTGGATCGAGGCCGAGGTTTTCGGCCATGTCGATAAACGTGTCTCGTTGGTCGTCGCTCATGCTCATACTTTCGAGATTGCTCAGGCGCAGCATGCGCAGAAATTCCTCCTGCAGACTCGCGGAAGGAGATTTCGCTGGAAGTTGGGTTAAATGCTCGGACGGCGATGAAAACGCGGCGCGTTTAGCGCCCTTTTCCTGAAGCGCGTCTTCAATCAGCGACGAGATTTCGGCCTCGGTCAAAGCGCGTTCGGCGCCAAACTGGATCAAATTCTTCTCCTCTTCCGCGGTCAAAACTCCACCGATGATCGCGAATTCGAGATACTTTTGAAGTTCAGAGATCGCGGCTTCATGTTGTCGCGCGGCCAATTCCTCGTCCAGGACCTTGCGCCGCTCCGGATCGAGCAACTCAAGACGCGCTTCAGTGAGAAAGCGGGACGATTCCTCCAAGCCGGACCACAGCATCTGAGCCAGTGGATTGCTGGGCTGATTCTTGAGCGGCAATTTCTTCTGCCACCAACGCATCAGCTCGCGGCAATGCTCTTCGATCAGCTCGTTGCTCGGATTGGCGTAGGGGTCGAGGCAGAGCCGTTCGTAATAGTTCGGCGAACGATAATTATTCCATCCTTGCCACTTTCGCGGATCGTCAGGGAGCGGAAGCGGGAAATTGATGTCGCACTTCGTCATCGCCTAGCTGACAGTCAGCTCGCCCAGGCTCGAAGTTGCTTTGTCGATATCTTTTGGATCCAGACCCGTGTTTCGGTCGATTGTGACCTGGGCATTGTTTCCGGCCGCCTCGACCTGAACTTCCAATACCTGATTGGCATTGTATTGGTAAGTCAGTCTGACTGGCGAACCTTTCGGCAGGTAGGGCGGCAACTGAATATCGCAAACGCCAAGCGGGGTGCATTCGCCGGGAATAGAGCTTTCGCCTTCCACAACCTTCACCACCGCGCGTTGCATGTTGGCGTCGGCAGTTCCAAAGGAATTTTTCATGACCGCCGGAACGGGAGTCATTTTCCTGATCATTGGAAAAACGTATTCCTGGAGATGTTTTTCATCCCACAGAACGACGCCAAGGGTGTGCGAAGTGATGTCGGTGACCTCGATCAGTCCGCCGTCTAATCCTGAAAATTGGTCACGGACGACATCGCTGATCATTCGCTCACCGGACAAATCCTCTTCATTCAACATCGACAGCACTCCCTGGATCGCGGCGCCCCGCGCCACTACTTCGTCAGGATTGAGTTGGTCGACCAGTGGCACTGAGGAAAAACCTGAGATCATGGCGCGGATCATTGGCATGCGGGTCATGCCGCCCGCCAGGAGCACTTTGTCGATCTTGTCCCATTTCAACTTCGCTTCCTGCATCACGATTTCGCAGATCGTCTTACATTTCTCTACCAGGTGCCGGGTGCGCTTCTCGAATTCCTTGCGGGTTAAGGTCAATTTCACGCTCTTGCCGCCATGATGGTAAACAATCGTGGTGCTGTTGCGGCTGGAAAGCTGGACCTTTGCTGACAATGCGCGGTTGTGGAGGTCCTGATAGCTGTGCAAATCGAGCAACGGATTCTGTCCGTGCAGGCGATCAAATTCTTCCGCGATCATGTTCACGATCACGTCGTCCCAATCTTTTCCGCCGAGACGATGATCGCCATTCGTAGCGAGCATCTCGATTTTATGATCGAGAATGCGCATGATGGTAACGTCAAAGGTTCCGCCGCCGAGGTCGAACACGAAAACAGTCTGGTTCTCATCGAGCTTATCCAGACCATAGGCGAGCGCTGCGGCAGTTGGCTCGTTGATGATCTGAAGAACATTCAAGCCGGCGAGCTGGCCGGCGGTGATGGTAGCAGTTCGCTCGGCATCGTTGAAATAAGCCGGCACGGTGATAACGGCATCGGTAACCCGTTGTTCAAGATATTTTTCGGCGTCAGCTTTGAGTTTCTTCACAATCAAGGCCGACAATTCCTCGGCAGAATAAATCTTGCCGTTGAATTCACGATGAAACTGTTCCTTTGGCTTACCCATTTCGCGTTTCAAGAAATCGACAATCTTTTCGGGGTCGGCAACGGCATTGTTCTTAGCCACGGTGCCAACGATGACATTGCTGCCATCGAAAAAGATGACGGAGGGGGTAATCCGCTCTGTCTCCGTGTTGGGAATGATTTGCGGTTTCCCGTAATTATCGATGTGGGCGATGGCTGAATAGGTGGTGCCGAGATCGATTCCGACTACTTTGCGTGTGCTCATGACAAGATTGGCAAATGCCTTGGGTAGACGGAGTGTTCCTAGTGCAGTTTTCGTGCCTCAGAACGGGCCGAATTTTCGCGAATTACGGAGTTAAAACCCGACTTGCGGACAAGCTCAGCCGTACCGTTTTGCGATCACTTCCTCGGGACGAATCAGCTTGCCCCGCCAGACAAACCCCCGCTTCACTCGCATGACAATGGTGCCGTCTTCCTCCGGGAAATCCGCCGGCTCGAAGTTGATCACGCGATGGCAGGCCCGATCGACCCGCTCTCGCGGCTCGATCTCGTGCACTTCGAATCGATGCAAAATTTCAACGAGCGAATGGATCGCGTTCTCGAGATTATCCCGCCATTGCGATACCCGGCTGCGCTTGCCCTTTTCCTGGGCTGCGGTCGAAAGCTGGTCGCACAAGCCATTGAGATGGTCGTAAAGATAAACCAGGTCATGAATAAACGGTTTCTGGAGCGATTCGTGCAAAAAATTGTCCCGATATTTGAGCAACTCGGCGTGCAGCGAGTCGAACAGCTGTTGATTCACACTTTCGGTGTTGCGAATCGACGCCAATTGCTTGTCCACCTCGCCCGCGAACCGTTCGAAATGGCCAAGGATCGACTTCTCAAGCGACTGGATTTTTTCAGCGAGATTGATTTCGTCCGGGGCTTCCAGATCGCCGACGATCATTGGCGAAATGGGAAGCGTTTTCTCAGCTTCTGCGCTGAGCTGCTGCATTGCTGTCGTGAATTCTTCGGTTTGGATCGGGTTGGACACTTTTATTTCTCCGAGCCAAAATGTTTCCGGATCGCGTCGACCAACCCGTCGATATCATGGCGTCGCGCTTCGATTTCCACCTTTAACCCGTGATCACGCGCAGTCTGGGATGTGATCGGACCGATGCTCGCGACCTGCATTCCCCTGGGCCAGGCCAAGCCGAGCGCGAGAAAATTCTCGACCGTCGATGAACTGGTGAAGGTGATCAAATCCGCCCCCTCCTCCAAAAAACGACGACGCGCGCCGGTAACGTCGCGCGTTTCCGGAACCGTTCGATATGCGATTGCTTCATCGACAATTGCTCCCAGCTTCGAGAACTGCTTCGGTAGCACGTCTCGCGCCTTTTCGGCCCTGGCCAGGAGGATTCGCAGGTTTTCGACCCCTCCCTGCTTCTGAAACTCGCGGACGACCGCCTCCGCCACGAATTCTTCCGGTTGAAGGTCGACATGCAGATGAAAATCCCGCACCCGCTGCGCTGTGGTGGGTCCAATTGCGGCGATTTTGACGCCCCCGATTTCGCGAGCGTCATCGTACAGCTTGAAAAACATTTCGAAGAACTTTTCGACGCCGTTGGGACTGGTAAACACGATCCAGTCATACATATGCGCATCCTGGACGAGTTGGCCGAATTCGCGCAAATCGGTCGGTGGCTCGATCCGAATCGTCGGCAATTCTATAACGTCGGCCCCAAGCCCGCGCAGCCTGCAGGTGAGAGTGCCTGCCTGTTTCCTCGTTCGAGTCACGACAATCCGCCTGCCGGAAAGCGGTCGCCGTTCGTACCAGTTTAGATCTTTTCGCAATGCCACAACGTCGCCGAAGACTGCGACGGCGGGCGATTCGAACCCGGTTTCAACCACGCGCTGGGCAATATTTTGGAGTGTCCCCACCAGCGTTTGCTGGCGCCCGGTCGTAGCCCACCGAACCAACGCGACCGGCAGATCGGCGCGCACGCCATGCGCCAGCATCTCTCGCGTGATTTGAGCGATCCGCTCGACACCCATCAGCATGACTTGAGTGCCGCCTAACCTGGCAAGCGCGGCATAATCAATCGCGCTCTCTGATTTAGAAGGATCCTCGTGGCCGGTGAAAAATGTGACGTGGGAATTTTCGGCGCGGGACGTGATCGGGATTCCAGCATAAGCCGGCCCCGCAATCGCGGAAGTGATGCCGGGAACGATCTCAAAGGTGATTCCCGCATCGGCAATTGCTCTGGCTTCTTCCGCACCGCGCCCAAACACAAACGGGTCGCCACCCTTGAGCCGTACGACTTTCGCGCCGTTCCGGGCTTTTGCGACGATGAGTTTATTGATCTCATCCTGGCTGAGAGTGTGGTCGGCTGCTTTTTTGCCCGCATAAATGATTTCGGCATCGTCGCGCGCCCACCCGAGCATCTCAGGGTTCGCCAAATGGTCGTAAACAATCACGTCCGCGGTTTCGATGCATTCCTTCGCCCGCAAAGTGACCAGTCCCAGGTCGCCCGGCCCGGCGCCAACAAGATAAACTTTTCCGGTGTTTGTTTTGTTAGCCATTGATCTCCTGCAAAAGGTTCGCGGCGAGGCGTTCGGCATTCTCGCTCGGTCCTTCGACCAGCCCCTGCCGCGGAACGGTTGCTCCGAGATCGAAGATTTGTCCGCTAATCCGCATCAGGCCTCCTTCTACCGTCGCCAGAACGCCGACGGGTTGATTGCAATCTGCATGCAACAATCGCAAAAATTCTCGCTCAGCCCGTAAGGCGAGCCGGGTATCGAAATCGTTCACCGCAGAAACGATGTCCCGGAGTTGTTCGTCATTCGAACGAATTTGTATCGCGATGATTCCCTGCCCGCCGGCGGGCACAAAAATTTCGCGCGGAAGAAGCGCCGTGGAAAATGTGCTTCCTTCAAATTCGATCGCTTTACCTGGATTCAACCCCAATCGCTCCATTCCGGCATGCGCAAGAATCATCGCGTGCCATTGATCAGTGGCGAGCTTTCGTAATCGCGTTGGCACATTGCCGTGCAGATCGACAATCTCGAGGTCGGGCCGTTTCCAGCGCAATTGATGTTTCCGGCGGACGCTTCCGGTGGCCACAATGCCATCGCGTTGCAGTGAATCCAAATCGCACGGCGTGGTCGCGACCAACACATCATCGACCGCGGCCCGTCGCAGCACCGCTGCGATCTCCGTTCCGGGCGAAAGCACGCTCGGCAAATCCTTTGCGCTGTGCACCGCGAGGTCGATCTTCTTTTCAATCAGCTCCCGCTCGATCGCGCCGGTAAACAATCCTTTTCGGCCCGCGCGCACGTCTGCGATCGCGGTTTTCTCATCATCGCCGCGCGTTTTAATGATTTTGATTTCGCATCTTAAATCAGCCCAACGCGCCTCCAGTGCCTGCAAGACTTGCTCCGTCTGAATGACCGCGAGTTGACTGCCTCGCGTGCCGACGGCGATCCGGATGCGGCGTGGTGGCGTCATGATTCGGAATGGGAGCCTAGCGTTCCCCTACAGATTTCGCGTCTGCTCGATCACCGCAGGGGAAGCTGTTATCTTCCCTTTCATAATTCGGACGGCCGCAGCGACCTGTCGCCAACTGAGGGATGTTCTAATCCGGCGGCGGTCCGATTGAGACCGCGGGCGATTGATTCATCAAACGCAGCGACGTGCTCAGTAATGATTTGTTCGGCGATCGCAATTTGTTCGCGCCGCATTGCCATGGATTGTTCGGCAATCGATTGAAGCGAATCGATATCGTAAAGATACACTCCCTCCAGCGCGTCCACATTTATGTGCACGTTGCGCGGCACCGCAATGTCGATAATGAAAAGCGGCCGATCGATTCGGTCGCGCAACATCGGTTCCAACTCTGTTCGCGAAACCAGCGGCACTTCGGAAGACGTTGAGGTAACCAGAATGTCGATCTCGCGACATTGCTCCAACCATTTCTGAAACGGGATGGCCCGGCCGGTGATTGCCTGGACAAGGGTATCCGCGCGTTCGGCCGAACGATTACTGACACGTAAATCTGTTACACCACGAGAAATGAGAGCGCGCGCCGTCTTCTCACTTGTCTCGCCCGCGCCGAGCACGAGAACTTTACAGTCAGGAAGATCACCAAAAATTTTCTGAGCGAGATCGACCGCCACCGAGCCGACCGA
>JAICWQ010000248.1 GCA_025934755.1 Chthoniobacterales bacterium
CTACAGCATCACGCGCAAAAAGAAAACCGATTACATCGACGACGATGTTCAACTCAATCGCATCCTTCTGCAAAACGGCGTGGAGGAAGTGAAGTTGAAGAACCTCGCCGATGGCCACGAGATGGCGCCGAAGCAACTGGAGGAGATTCTTTCGTTGCTCGAATCGTTGGACAAACACGCGACTTACATTCGCCGGCTCGGTGGTGATTTCGCGGATTACGTCGAGAAACGCGGCAGCGACGGGACCCTGCCCCAGTTCATGATCAAGGTGCGCGACGGCAACGACGAAACCGTTCATTATTTCCTGACCAACGAGGAAGTGGAAAAGTTCAAATCGGCGAACAACGATTTGTTTGGCACTGACACCGAAGTCGAGCGCCGCAAGGATGGCCCCACTCGCCGCGCGAAGCTGTCGCATCTCCATCTGGAGAGCAAAGCGATCGGCGATCTGCTGGGCAAACTCGGCAAGAAGGGTTTGGCTGTGGATCATTACGCCGCGCAGGACAAACCGCTCTTTGAACTCATCGAGGGCGAAGGCGAGCGCGCTACCGGGACACCATTGTTCTCGATTCCCGAAATTCTCTCCGCCGTGAAAGCGGTCGGCAAGAAGGGCATCCAAATGTATCGCTTCAAAGGCTTGGGTGAAATGGACGCGAAGGAACTCTTCGAGACGACCATGAACCCGGTTAAGCGCAAATTGCTGCGCATCGACCTGACCGACGCCGTCGAGGCTGAGGAAATGTTCGTCAAGCTCATGGGCGACGAAGTCGAGCCGCGCCGGCAATTCATCGAAGATAACGCGTTGAACGTGAGAAATTTGGATGTATAGCAAGAAACGCTTGACAATGTGGTCACGCGTGACTACATTAGAAGAATGAAAGAGAGAACTATCAAGAAATACCCGGCAATCAAGTCTGGCTCCCTCGAACTGAAGGAAGCCGTCGCGATACCAGGAATTGGCCTGACGATCCCAGTGCGGGCTGCCAAGGCCAAGCTCTCAGCGTTGCTCGAACTCGTTGCCGGTGGGCAGCAAGTCACGATCACCAGCGATGGGGAGCCGAAAGCGGTCTTGTCCCCCATCCGCGCGGAGCGCTCGCGGAAAGTATTCACGGGCACCTGGGAGCATCTGAAAAAAATGCCTCCGTGGCGCGGGGGTCAGACAGCCGAAGAAACCATCCGTGAAGATCGCGACAGCCGCGGCTGGTAACCATGTATCTGGATACCAGCGTCATCGTGAAATTGTTGGTTTCGGAACCGGATAGCGAATTCTTTATCCGGTCGCTCGAAGGCGAGCAGTTAACAACGTCCGAGTTGGCTCGAACCGAAGTCTTCTCGGCGTTGCTCGCCCGCGAGCGGGCCGGCAAGATCAATGTTCCCGAAAGGCATTTGGCGTGGAAGGAATTCGAGGCGCGCATCGCCGACGAGGAAATAAAAATCGAGCCGTTGAATTCCATTGTGCTCCGGAAAGCCACGCACTGCCTGGAGTATTGCCATCCATCCGTGCCGTTGCGGACGTTGGATGCGATTCATCTCGCGACGGCGGATTTGTGCCAGGATTTTCCGTTGGTGACCACCGATGTGCGGTTGGCCAACGCGGCCCGCGCCATGCACATTCCGGTTTTTCCGGAACAGTTGCCGGTGAAAATTTAGAATAGAAATATCATGCCAGACGACAACAATCCCAATCCACCGCCGCAACCCAGCGGGGGCGCTTACTCACAGGGCGAAAAAATTTCCAAAATCAACGTCGCGGACGAAATCAAGAACTCGTTCCTTGATTATTCGATGTCCGTCATCATTTCGCGCGCGTTGCCCGACGTGCGCGACGGCCTGAAGCCCTCGCAGCGGCGCATCCTGTACGCGATGGAAAACCTATCGCTGTTCCCAGGACGCAAGCACATCAAGTGCGCGAAGATTTGCGGTGACACTTCCGGTAATTATCACCCGCACGGCGAAGCGGTCATTTACCCGACGCTCGTGCACATGGCTCAGCCTTGGGCCATGCGCGAGAAGCTCGTTGACGGCAAAGGCAATTTCGGTTCCGTCGAAAACGATCCGCCGGCGGCGATGCGTTATACCGAGGCCCGCCTCACGCACCTTGGCGCGTTGCTCATGTCCGAC
>JAICWQ010000079.1 GCA_025934755.1 Chthoniobacterales bacterium
ATCGCGCGGTGTGCGCTCCTGGAGCAATAGCTCGGTGGCCTGAACGATCGGTTCCGCGTGAAAGCGGCCGCGCATCGTTCCGTCATGAAGCGCGTTTGCCAGCGAAATCAGCGTCATGCCCTGGTGATGCGCCATGTAGCAATGAATGACAGCCACCTTTTCGTTTTCAGGCAGACGCACCGGTGTGTAATCAAGAGCTTCGTACCAGCCATACCGTCCCTTCGCTCCTGCTCGGTCGAGGTCTGAATAATTTCGCACCGCTGCTTCAGGCGCGATCATCGCTGCCAGGGCTGTGGAGTAAGGAGCGACGACAGCCTCCTCGCCAAGTGAACGCTTCAGCCCGAGGCCAGGAACACCAAAGCTTGAATATTGATAGGTGAACTCCAGATCGCGGGCGTTATAAGCTGATTCCGAGACGCCCCACGGAAGATTTCGCTCAGCACCGTATTCTTTTTGCCGACGTACAATGGTTCGGTGGGTCTCGTCGAGGAGAGATCCCGGAGGCGGCCGCATGACCAGGTAAGGCATCAAGTATTCAAACATTGATCCGGACCATGAAATCAGCGCGACCCTGCTATGCACTGAGGTGACGGTCCGCCCGAGATGAAACCAATGCCGAGTCGGCACATCGCCTTTGGCGATTGCGACGAAGCTGGCGAGTCGCGCTTCTGAAGCGAGCAGATCGTAATAGCTTTGGTCGAGCGCTCCTTCATTGACACGGTATCCAATCGAGAGGAGGTGGCGATCCGAGTCGAAGAGCAAACCGAAATCCATCGAGTCGAAAATTGTTCCAGCGAGTTCGATCAGCGCTTCGACGCGCGTATTGAGCGCATCGCGAGCTGCGGCGCCGGCTGCGCCCGCGATCAGAAGATCGACATCGCGCCGGCGACTCACGATCGACGCCTGCAAAGCGACTGCCCACGCCAACACTTCCTTGCTGCCGGAGTCGTTCCGTTCAGCGTTGAGAGTTTCTGCAATATCAAAAACCGTGTCGGCATGCACCGTCAAAGCCTTAGGGCGTGGCGTTTCACCGGATTTTCGCAAGATCGCAATGCCATCGGAAAGACTATCAAGCGCATCCTCCAGATGTTTTCGTGTCACCGTGTGCGAGCGGCGATCATCGGAGAGCAGGCGCACCGATTCACGCGTGAGTTGCACGGTATCGTCAATTCCGTTCAGCCACTCAGATGCAAGTAGCGGATTGCCGATTATCTGGCGGCAGGCTGATCGGAGCGCGATGAGGTGTCCGGCGAGATTTCCACTGTCGACCGCAGAGATGTATTTGGGATCGAGTGCACGGAGCTTACGCGTGTCGTACCAATTGTAAAAATGTCCGCGGTAGCGATCGAGATCCTTCATCGTCCCGAGCGTCGCCTCCAACCGGTCCACGACATCATGCGTTCCGAGCCAGCCAAAGTCGCGCGCCGCGATCACAGACAAAAGGTAAAGCCCCATGTTTGTCGGCGATGTCCGATGGGCGATCACCGGTTTGGGATCTTCCTGAAAATTGTCCGGAGGAAGCGCGTGGTCCTCGGCTGTGACAAAGGTTTCAAAAAAACGCCACGTCCGACGCGCGGTCAGACGCAGCGCTCTCGCATCGGCGTCAGGGATGGATTGGGAGACGAATCGTGGCTGGCTGGCCCACAGTGCAATCGCGGGCGAAAGAAGCCACAATATTATAAATGGACCCGCCACCGGCCATGATCCCGGCGCGACGAACATGACGATGACGCCAGCGGCAGCGGCAAGCGCGACACCGCCGCTCATCCACAAGTACATTCTAAAAAGACTGAGCCGGGCACTGACTGCCGATTGGGCAGCGGTAACCCATTCAAGGAGTTTCCGACGCCTGATAAACAGACGAAAAAGCGTTCGGAAAATCGCATCGGCCATCAGCCAGGCCTGCGATGTGACGAGCGTGACAAGGAGCCCAAGCTGGAATAAGGCCAGCCCAAAGTCCGCGCTCACCACGTACCAATGTCGTCGATGTGAAAGATTAAATCGGCGCGGCACGATTCCGACGGCAGCCGGGATGAAGGCAGGGATTGCAAACGTTGCGACAACGAATGCGCTCCAAGCCACAGCTGCGTCGAGCGGCAGCATCCATCCGGCTAGCAATGCCAGATAGATAGCCGGAGCCGAAAATGTGCGGCGCAGGTTATCCAGCATCTTCCAGCGGCCGACGAACGGGATTGCGCTTCGATCGTGTTCGCTGTTCGAATTCCGGCCGTGGCCAAAGATCCAAGGCAATAACTGCCAATCACCGCGCGCCCAGCGGTGCTGACGAGCCGCGGCGACATAGTAGCGCGACGGAAATTCTTCAACGACTTCGATGTCCGTGACTAAACCGGAGCGCGCAAAGATTCCCTCGAGCAAATCGTGACTGAGAAGCGTGCTCTCCGGAATTCGTTGGGCGAGTGCCGCCTCGAACATGTCCACGTCATAAATGCCCTTCCCGCTATAGGAACCTTCGCCGAACAGATCCTGATAGACATCAGAAACGGCAAAGGCGTACGGGTCCAGTCCGCTGGGACTGGTAAACACCCGCTGGAACAATGAACCCTCGGAATTCTTCGGCAACGACGGAGTGACCCGCGGTTGCAATACTCCGTACCCTTCGACCACTCGACCACTAACCGAGTCCAATCTTGGACGATTGAGGGGATGCGCCATTTTGCCGACCAGACGCTTGGCTGTTCCACGCGGGAGTCGCGTATCAGTGTCCAACGTGATCACGTAACGGACGTCAAGAGGCGCGACCGGGAGGGAACCCGCGATCGGGAGAAAAGTTGTGTCGGTGGCACCGCGAAGCCAGCGATTCAGCTCATGCAACTTGCCGCGTTTACGTTCCCAGCCAATCCATTTGCGCTGTCCTTCATTCCACCTCCGCCGGCGATGGAGCAGAAAAAATCGGGGACCATTCGGGGCCGGCCCGTAACGCCTATTCAATTCAGCGATACCATCCGTTGCCGCGCTTAAAAGTTTATCGTCGTCCGGCGCCGTTTCGTTAGGCGAATCAACCCAGTCGGAGAGAAGGGCAAAGTAAAGGTCTCCGTCCTGGTTCCCCAGATAGTGTACCTCCATCCGCTCGATCTGTTCTTTGACCGCTCTTGCCGAAGTTAGAAGCGTGGGAACGGCAATGACCGTCCGTAATTTCGCTGGGATTCCTTCGCGCAGCTCCAACGCCGGAAGCGTTTTAGGGTTCAAATCGTTGGTGACGGCGCGGTTAATAATCGCAACGGCCAGGTCCGATGCGGGAGGGAGCCCAAGAAAGGCGAAGAGAACCACGAGCCACCCCGGCACCCCGAATTCCGCGAGGGCGAACAATGGCAGAGCCAGAATTATCGCGAGGATGACTATTATCCCGCCGACGTACCCGAGGATTCCGGCTCTCGTGCCGGCGCGAATCAACCAGTTGCTCTTTGGACCACGATATCCGATCTCCTTCTCGAACTCGCGCCGGCCATTCGCGATGAGATAATAACCGGGCTCTTGTTCGCGATTCGTGGCGGCATCGTCAGCCGCCGTCGGATTCGCATTTCGTTGGGTGGCGCCAATCGCGCGCTGCACGACTTCGAGTTCTGAGTGCCCCGATCCTCGCGCGAGCTCTTCGATTGCATGCCGATAGCGATCGCGAGTTGGGAAGTCCATCTCGGCGAATTCGCCGTGATCGCGCAGGGCGGCATCGACGAGACTCGTACTCTCGAGGATCTTCGCCCAATCGAGCGTCGATACCAGACGCATGCTCGTGATGATGTTGCGGACAGTTACGTTGGTCCCAACCTGCCGCTGATGTTCCGCTCGAACCATGTCATCACAACTTGTCCCTTTCCTTGCGAGGCGTTCCTCCAGCCACGCGACCGTGGGTGTCACGCGCGGGTCCTGGTCACGCAAACGTTCGAGCAGTCGCACGACGAAGGACGCGGCCAACGGCACGGAGTTGAAACGCAAGAGTGTCTTCTTCGGCGATAATACCTCCTCACCTCCGACGCCAAGAAGTTCGTCAGCCAGCGCGTCAGCCTCTGCGCGCGCGGCACGCGCATTAACGATTTCATCGGCCGCGCGGCGCAAGTTTTCGATGAGCACGATTCGCAGCGCAATCGATACCGCCCAAAGTTCGCCAATCTTCAACGGTTGGACCCTCTGATAAGCATTCACGAAGCGGATTAACATTCCGCGATCGATCCGGCTGTCGGTGTGGGCTGCGAAAGCCCAGGCAAGCCCAAATACCCTTGGGTATCCCTGGAGTGGGCCGTCAGCAAGCTTCGGTAAGCCACGATAAAATCCGCGCGGCAGATCGTCGCGGACCTGGCGGATTTGTTCCTGTGCGACGAAGAAATTATCAAGCAACCATTCGTCCGCGGGTGTGATATGACGCTCCTCACGAACAGCTTCCTCGACGCCTCGATACGCATCAAAAAGCGCGCGGCCATTGTCTTTCAGGCGTCGATCGAGTCGCCTGCCACTTTTCGGATTTGCCGCGATACGCTGTGCAGCCGCCAGGCTTTCGGCGTGCTGCTCGAGACGCTCGATGCCGAAAAGTTCGGCGCGAATTAGCGGTTCAGTCTTCTCCGAGAAGGCGACTGTTCGCGTGCTGAATAACCGAGTGACTATGCCTTTCGAAGAGAGGAGTCCGTTCCTAGTGGCTTGATTACTCACTCAGATGCCCATGCTTGCAACAGCCGAACATGGATTCGGGCACCTCTGCCGCCTCTATTATAGCCGCCTTCGTCGAACTCACATAAACAGTCGATTCGTCGTAGCTGATCCGTGAGATCTTCTCGGTGGGTAAGCGGATTTCATTTCCAGAATACCAGTGACCGGCTTCCACAACGATTTCACGGAGCACCCAGGTCCTTCCACCGATCAAGAAGTCAGCGATCTCGCCGACGGCTCCATCATTCGCTTCGACTTTATATCCTTTCACAACCCGTGCGCTGCGAAGATGTGAATCGATTCCGCGTTGTTTTGCCGCGGTGGGCGGTGGCGGAGGAACGACCACCGGATACTCTGCCAGACCCCACAGCGGCCACGATTCAGCGTAATATGGATAACCGTAGTAGCGGTGATATTCCTCTTCGTGCTGGCGCGACACGGGCTTGTGCTCATCGATTGACGGGCTCTTTTCGATTTGCTCCCGGGTGAGATTAACGAGAAGAACTTTTCCATTGGGATAAAGATGGCCCAGCGCATGCGGAGAAATCAGGACCTGACGATTGCTAAGCCAGCCGCTAGTGTCAGCGACCAGATAGCGAATGGTCCAAGTCTTATCGTCGAAGTAAAAGTCCCTGACGTGCCCAATCTCGCCGTCGGTGGCCCGCAGCTTCTCTCCGTAACGCTCTTGAATGCTGTGTAACATAATATTTTTCTTTCTCGTTAAACTACGCTGTGCCTACTAAATCCCTGCAGTTCATCGATTCCTCCTGAGTTGATTAGAGACTCATTCATTTCTGGTAACCGGTAACCCCTTCGACCATTTCTTCGGAAACGCGTTGCCGGGAACTGCACCACAATCGGAACGTCGGACTCGATTGTGCCGGCGTATTCAGTCGCACCCGGGATTGGTTCCGGGTCCGTTAGGCGATCGAACCGAACCTGCTGGATTCGCTCTGCCGGAACGGTCAGACGATACGGTCCTGCCGGCTCACGATTGGTGTAGTAAATGAAAATCTGAACATGCGCGTCCTGGAGAGAAGCATTTAGGAAGGCAATTGTTGCATCACCGAGCGGCGAAATCCTTCCTTCACCAATGGTCCAATGTTTGTGTCCAATATTCATAAAATTATGCCTTCCTATTCCCACATTGCGGCGCACAGATATGATTGGCCACTACTTAGATTGAATCATATCGATAGCTTTCGATTATGTGTAAAGACACTGGTTCATTGTTTTGGCAGGACTCAACGAACGACGAAAGCGCCAATTGCGAGGAGACCGGCAGTTGCGATGGCAACGACATAGGGCATTTGCTTTGGTAGATTGACTGCCTGAGAAGGCGCTCGTCCCGAAAGAGCAATAAGTCAAATATATGTTTGAGTTATTCCCGATTTGTCCGATGATTAGCCTATGAAAACAACTGGGTGGCGGGCGCGCCTGATGGAAAGCACGCGCGGGAAAATTCTCGATTTGCTCCGGACGAAGGAGCAAACCGTCAATGAGTTGGCGGCTGCTTTGGATTTAACCGACAACGCGGTGCGAGCCCATCTTTTGACCCTGGAACGCGACGGTCTTGCCCATCAATCGGGAACGCAGCCCGGTTTCAGAAAACCGCACGCGACCTATGCGCTTACGCCAGAAGCTGAGCAGATTTTCCCGAAGTCGTACGGTGTCCTGCTCGATCTCATTCTCATTGTCATTTCAAAACAGTTGAGCCCGAAGGAACTGCGCGCCGCCATGCGAGAAGTGGGAAAAAGAGTGGCTGACAAGCATCTCCTCGAGGTGAAAGGCAAATCACGAAACAAGAGAATTGAAGCGGCGTTGCGTATCCTCAAGGAGCTCGGAGGATCAGCGACCTTTGAAAAGATCGACGGCAAACATTTCATTTGTGGCCACGGGTGCCCGCTGGCGGCTGCAACGAGTCGTCATCCCGAAGCCTGTCTCATTGCGGAAACGCTGCTCAGCAAGATCATCGGCGCGCCGGTAAAAGAGTGCTGCATTCATGGGAGCACTCCATCCTGCCGCTTCGAAATCCGTTGATCGATCGGTCTTGCTTCAAGTGAACAGATTCCGCCAGTCAGCCCGGCTCACGCGCTTTGCCGCCATTGCTCTTCGCGTGGCTCTAGCCGCCGGTTTTTTGTCAGCCGTCGCGGACCGTTTCGGTCTTTGGGGAATGCCGGGTACACCGGGCGTAGCCTGGGGCGATTGGTCACATTTTTTGACCTACACGGGCAGGCTCAACTGGTTTCTTCCCAGTCAATTCATACCGATGGCAGGCGCGGTGGCCACACTGGCCGAAACTGTCCTCGCCCTCCTTTTGTTGATTGGCGCGTGGCCGCGCTGCACCGCACTGGCCAGTGGCGTCCTTCTCCTATTATTCGCTTTAGCCATGACCTTCGCCTTGGGAATCAAAGCGCCGTTAGGTTACTCCGTCTATGTCGGCGCAACCGCGTCCTTTTACCTGGCTGCAACGGCAGCGCTTATATCGACTGGAAAAAAAGAGGGGGCACCTAGGACCCAATGATCGCCTACAAGACATCAAAGGATGCGAGAGTTTTGTTTGTCGGGATCAATCCACATCCCGGTTCGTATCGGCGCGGCGTTCCTTTTTCAAACAACAAGATGTTTTGGTATTTACTCAATCGCGCCGGCTTACTCCAGGAAGCAGAAAAGGATCTGAGAAATGATCAGTCCCTCAAGAGAATCTATGAGAAGAAATTCCTGCCCGAGTACGGATTGAATTTCGTCAATCTGGTGGACCGTCCCACCGTGGATGTAACCATGTTGAAGAAGGGCGAGGAAGAGGCTGGGATCAGGCGTGCGTTGAAAATCATTCGGAGCTGCAAACCGCGCGTTGTTTGCTTTATCGGCAAGATTGCCTTCAACACGTTTTTCCGGACGCGGAAATGCGATTGGGGCTGGCAAACCGAAATCGACGGTACGCCGGTTTATCTCATGCACTTTCCCATCCGCGGTCCGGCGTTAGTCCGCGTGAAAGAATTGCAAGAATTGAAACGAGCGACTCGGATTAAATAACTATCCCTCGTTCCTCCAAAACCTTTGCCACGTCTTCCACACTGGCATCGGGTAGAATCGTGCCATCAATGTTGAGCGTTGGGCTTTTGCTTTGGCCCGAAAGCGCTTCGATTTCTTTGGCGTAAACTGGATTGGTCGTCACATTTTTTATCCTGTGCGGAATGTTCAGCTCGTTCAGAAAGCCAATGACGGCAGCCGACCATGGACAACCGGATTTTCGGTAGAGCGTTATTGTCATGTTTAATTCCGCTTCACTTTGGAGTGTTCGCAGGGCGCACCGCCCGACGGGCACGAGCTTCCACGACGCTCAAATGATACGGACAGATGCTGTTGCTTCTTCGCGCAAGAAAAATAGTGGTAATGATGGCCGTGATATTGATGCTTTGCACTACGATGAACAGAAAATCGCGGCGAAGTATGCAATATGCCAACAGCAGCAGGCTACCAGTAAGCCAGATTACCCAAGTTAAAATGCTGATACCCCATGCGCACTTCTTGACCAGCAAATGGTAGATTTGCGGCAGATAGGCAATCACGACCAAGGCCGTTCCCACCCACCCCAGGGTTTGCTCGAGCTGCATCAGCTTTTAGTCAGTGTCAGAAATTCGCTACGAGTGGCGAGGTTCTCTTTGAAAGCGCCCAACAAACAGGAGGTAACCATTGTGCCTTCCTTTTTGCGCACTCCACGGCAACACATGCACTGATGTTTCCCCTCGATCATCACGGCTACTCCTCTGGGTTGCAAAATTGTTTGCAAATCTGTTGCCACCTCTTGGGTGAGACGCTCCTGTAATTGGAGGCGTCGCGCGTGCATGTCGAGCAGTCGTGCCAGCTTCGATAGACCGACGATCTTGTTTTTCGGCAGATAAGCAATGTGTGCCTTCCCATAAAAGGGCAGCAGGTGATGCTCACACGTCGAATAGAATTCCACGTCGCGCAGCAAAACCATTTCATCGTACTTCCCGGCACAAAATTGAGTAACGAGGATTTCCTCCGCACGCTGTTCGTAACCTCCATAAATCTCTTCCCAGGAACGAACGATCCGGGCTGGAGTCCGTTGCAGACCTTCCCGATCTGGATCTTCACCGATTCGAACTAGAATTTCACGAATCAGCTCTTCCGAATCGACGAGCGCGAGATTTACCGGTGGTGACGGAACTTCAGTCCGCCGCAGTGCCGAGACTGGTGGATAATCGAGTCGATCAGATACGATCGACGGGCTGGCGCCAAATTGTGCGAGGATCGAGGTGAAGGGACGGCGAAGCTGGGAAGCAAACGAGCGGAACGCTTGCAGGGCGAATGGACTTTCCGACGATCGGTTCAAACAGGCTGGCGCAGAGCCATTGGCGGCATTGATGTTCGGAAAACGACTGCAATTGGTTGCCGGCATATCTGGATAAGAGACCCGTTAAAGAATAAGTCAATATCTTTCTTGACTATTATTTGCAATGTCCAGCCTGTCGTCATCGCTGCTCAGAAGCGATCTGCACGCCCTATCGTGCGACGGCTTGAGCGTTCTCGCCGAAATGCGCGAATGAAATGTTGAATGTCCAGGTACGACTCCATTTTCTCTTATCTCGTCACTCGTCACTTGTCACTTGTCACGATTCTCAATTTTCGGCTAGCGCGACGGTGGGATTCAGCCGGGCAGCCCGCCGGGCGGGCAAGTAACAAGCAATGAGAGAAACAAAAATCAGCAGAAGCGAGATCGCGATGAATGTGACCGGATCGCTCGCGCCGACGCCGAAGAGCAGATTCGAAATCACCCGGGTGAGCACGAGAGCTCCGGCCAGGCCGGCGATGACGCCGATCAAAGCCAGGGTCATGCCTTGCCTAACGACGAGTTGGAGGATGTCCGATTTCTGCGCGCCGAGCGCCATGCGGATGCCGATTTCCTGCGTGCGCTGGGTAACCGAGTAAGCCATCACCCCGTAAATCCCGACGGCCGCGAGAAGAAGCGCCGCGAAGGCGAAGACGGTGAAGAGCTGCATGGAAACGCGGCGCGTGCCTAACGAGTTCGCGATGATGTCGTCCATCGTCCGGACATTGTAAACCGGCTGATCTTTGTCGATGGCCTGCACTTCCCGCCGCAGAGTCGTGGCGAACGCCGCAGGATCGCTCGCCGTTCGAATCACCAGCCCCATGAAATTCCACTGCGAGTCCTGGGCGTGCGGAACGTAGATTTGCATGTCGTCGCCTCCCGTGAGAGAACCCGTCTTCGTGTCGCCGACCACCCCGACGATTTCGCGCATGAATTTCTCATCGCGCCGCTGACCTCGGAAAGCAGCCCAGATGCTAAGGCGCTTACCAATGGCCGCCGCGGGGGAACCGAAATGACGCTTGGCGGCGGTTTCGTTGATGATTACCACCTTCGGTCCGTCAGCATTGTCGCGAGGTTCGAAGAAGCGTCCCGCAAGTAGCGGAATTTGCAGGGCGCGAAAATAATCGCCGGTTATGGTGGAAAACATCGCGTCTTTCGATTCGTCCACCGTGAGCGGCCGGCCTTCCGGAATAAACCCGCGTCCAATCGCGTAACCAGTCGGGTTGAGCGGAAGATTGACACTGCCTCCCACAGCTTGCACCCCGGGCTCGGCCTCAAGCCGTGCGTTCAGCTGACGAAAAAATTCCACGTACTGTTGGTCTTTTTTGTATTTCGGACCCTGCAACGCCAGCTGGGCGGTGAGAACGTGGTGCGGGTTGAAGCCCGGCCGCACCTCCTGCAGACGGAGGAAGCTCTTGACGAGCAATCCAGCGCCGACCAGCAGCGTCAGCGAGAGAGCAACCTCACCAATCAACAGCAGGCTGCGCGCACTGGTCCGGCGATGTCCTTCGCCGCTGCGTCCTCCTTCTTTCAATGCGCTGGTGACGTTGAGCTTCGACGCTTGAAGCGCCGGGACGATCCCAAAGAGAATACCGGTGAGCGCCGAAACGCCGAGAGCAAACGTCAGGACGCGATAATCAATCCCGGCCCCCCCGATTTGTGGAGCGCCTTCGGGCAACATGGACGTCAGCGCATCGATTAACCAAATGCTGAGGACGAGCCCGACAACCCCGCCGATCACCGAGAGCAAAATGCTCTCGGTCAGCATCTGCCGCAGAACGCGCGAACGGCTCGCACCCATCGCGGCCCGGATCGCAATTTCTTTTTGCCGCGCCGCGCTCCGGGCGAGGAGGAGATTGGCTACGTTCGCACAGGCAATGAGAAGCACGAATCCAACGGCTCCGAGGAGCGCGAGGAGGGATGGTTTTACTTCCCGAACGAGCCGTTCCTGGAGAGTCGAAAGATTTACGTCCCAGCCTCTGTTCGTTTCGTGAAACTGCGTAGCGAGCTGCGCGTTGACGGCGCTGATGCGAGTTTGCGCCATCTTCAGATCGACGCCCGTATTCAGACGCGCGATGGCCGACCAGACGCGGTTATCGCGCGGCTCGTCCCTCAGATTGGCCGCGCTCGGCACCCAAACTTGGGTTTGCTCCGGGTATTCAAACCCCGGCGGCATCACGCCGATGATCGTGAACGGCATTGAGCTGATCTGAACCTGTTTCCCGACGATGGCCGGATCAGATCCGAAACGGCGCTTCCACAATCCGTGACTAATGATCGCGACGGTTTGCGGCCACCCTTTGTCGTCTTCGGCGACGAACGTTCGCCCGAGAACAGGTTGCACACCGAGCACGGAGAAGAACCCGGTCGTCACGCCGGCGCGCGGCACGCGTTCCGGTTCTGCCCCATCCGCGCCAAAGTTGGCAGTACCGGTCCAGTAGACGGCGGCGCTCGCGAAGAGATCGGTTTGTTGCGACCAATCAGTAAAGTCGAGAAACGAGATGTTGCTCTCGCTAATGCCTGCCGCAAGATTTTTGCCTTCGATATAGATGACGCGTTGGGCGTCCCGAAAGGGAAGCGGACGGAGGAGAACGCCGTTGACCAGGCTGAAGATCGCGGTGTTGGCGCCAATGCTGAGTCCGAGTGCAATCACGGCTACGGCCGTAAAGCTTTTGTGCTTAAACAGCATCCTGAATCCGTAGCGAATGTCTTGAAGAAGAGTGTTCATTGGTGTCGCGGTTGATTGGCTGCTCGGCCTTCATCACGAAGGTCACTTTTGTAAAGTATTCGGGTCGTCTAAAGGATTGCCCGAATTCAAAGCGAAGAAAAAGAAGATTTACGGCGCTGAACGGGCTTCCATTCCTCGGATCGGCTAAAGATGGTTACACCTACGACGCGAATGGAAGTCTCACGGCAGATGGCGTGAATACTTATCAGTGGGACGCAGCCAATCGGTTGACCGCGGTTGTGTATCCAAACACAGCCGGGCGCACGGAGTTGACTTATGACGGTCTCGGTCGACGGGTAAAAATCGTCGAAAAGGACGGAAGCGGCACGGCTCAAAAACAGAGCAACTTCGTTTGGAGTGGAATGACGATTGCAGAGGAGAGAAACAGCTCGAACACTGTGCTCAAACGTTTCCTTACCGAGGGCGTTCAGCTCCCGACCGGGACATCTCCGAATACGAAGCTTTACTATTCAAAAGATCATCTCGGCAGCACGCGCAGCCTAACTAATGAGAACGGCACAATCCTCGGCACGCTCGATTACGATGCTTTCGGCGGGATCAGCCGCGCGCCGGTTCCGGCCAACGATACCTCAGGCGGTGGACCGGTTTTGACTTCGGCAATATCGCGCCTGAGTCACGGCAGCGCTGGAACGTTTGATTTGAACTTGCCTCTAAGCGGAGCGCCGGGGATTGAAATGCGAAACGCGAGCGGCTCCTATCAGATTGTTCTGACGTTCGATCGCAATGTTTTATCGGACACGAGCACCACTCTTGCTGCTGGTGTAGGAACGGTGGGCAGCGCAACGTTCAGCGGAAATACGGCGACC
>JAICWQ010000205.1 GCA_025934755.1 Chthoniobacterales bacterium
AAGGAACAGCGACCGAAGGGCCTTAGGGCCGAAAACCTCTAAGAGATTTGAGCTCCTTTTCGTTAGGAATTATTAAAATCAAGCTTTGATCCGTTTTTCCTTTTTCGATTTTGGGTAAAAATCGAAATTAGCGGCTTTGCTGCTCCGACCGCCTTTGCTTTTTCTCTTTTTCGTCAGCTTTCAGCGTTTCAGATTTCCGCTTTCACCTTGCGGAGTTGGCGACGTTGCCGGCGACTGTTGCTGCGAGGGCTGTGGCTGCGGCTGCGATTGCGGTTGTTGCTGCTGGCGCGGTTGACGAAGCGAATCCTGAACTGAGGCCGGTAATTTATTGGCGCTTTGTAGTAACAGACTTACTTGCCAAATTTCTGAATCGCTCAGCTTCTGATTGAACGACGGCATTGCGCTGAAACGGATCCCGTTTTTTACGACCCAGTGGGTGGCGCCGACCGGATCGTCAGTCACGCCCTTGGATGGCGGAAACAGGTGCGGCGGGCTCGGATAAAATCCCTTTGCACCGCCGGTCGCCTGGTCCATCCGACCATGACATCCTGCACAGGCTTTCATATATACTTGGGCGCCGGCCTGAAGATTGGTCTCATCTGCGGTTAGCGGAGATGGATCGTCCGCACTCTTGCCAATCGAAGCGCTAATAGCCGCGCCTGCGATCCTTCGCTCCAACGGCAACGGGTTGGCATTCGTTCCCATAAAAACTGCGCCGCGCGTCACGAAAAAATAGCCTGCTACCAGAACAAGCCCGATTCCAATGAGAACTCCGACAATAAACTTAATCATAGCCTTAATGACGCGGAGCTAAGGAAAAAATAAAGAACTTTCCCAACTTTCCTGTTTCCGTTTCTACTGCGCAACGCTCTCAACCATGTCAATGTCTCAACTAATGTTGAGTGTCGGGTTCGATCCCACTTCCTCTTTGTCTTATTAATGTTGAATGTATATAAGGTACGATCCCAACCTGCCTTCTCCCCGCTTTCTGCTCCCAACTTCCGTCCGCTTTCAGCGTCTCAGCTTTTCTCCTCGACCCTCACCCCTCGACGCTCAACTTTTTGCAGTGCGCTGCGTTGCGCGCAATATGGAGCGTGCGAACGCTGGATTCCTCCGCTCAGAGCGGCCTGCTGGTCTTGCTCGGTGTGTTGTTCACGATCATTCTTGCCGGTCTCGACAACACGATCGTTAGCACGGTCATGCCGGTGGCGTTGCCTGAACTTGGCGGTGCGCACCTCTACGCGTGGACGTTTGCCGCTTACATGCTCGCCGCCGCGGTGTCGATGCCGATCTGGGGACCGGGATCGGATCGATGGGGACGCCGGCGCACGTATCTCGTCGGCATTGTCGCGTTCACGGTCGGGAGCGGACTCTGCGCGGTCGCGCGCACGATGATGGAGTTTATCGGCGCTCGCGCCATCCAGGGCATCGGAGCGGGAGCGGTTGCGACTCTTCCGTTTGTTCTGCTCGGAGTTGTTTATCCGCCTAACAAACGCGGCAGGGCGCTGGGCGCAGCCAGCAGTGCGTGGGCGGTCGCGAGTGTTGCCGGACCACTCCTTGGGACCCTGATCGTGACGCACGTTTCATGGCGCTGGGCTTTCCTGATCAACGTGCCGATTGCGATTGTGGCTGGGTTCCTAGTAATCGCCGGAATGCACGAGAGCATCGGAAATAGCATCGGCCGATTCGATTTTGCCGGCGCCCTTCTCGCCGGCGCTGGTGGCAGTTGCCTGATGTGGGCGTTTGTCGATCTCGGTGAGGGACACATCGGAGTAATGCAGGCTGCGCTTGTTTGCGCCGGAATCATTCTGCTTGCCACTTTTGTCTGGCATGAGGGACGAACGCCCCATCCCATTTTGCCGTTGAGTTTCTTTCATCATGCCGGCTACGCATCATCGATCTCTTCATCATTCCTCGCCTTCTTCAGCGGTTTCGGCCTGAGCGCTTATCTGCCGCTCGCAACCAACGCCGCTTTTCATGACAACCGCGCGTTCGTAGGCCTGGTGGTTGGCGCGTTCACCATTGGATGGAGCACGTTCGCCTTCGGCACCGGACGATTGGTCCATCGAATCGGCGAACGACTTCCGAGTGTGATCGGAATTATTGTCCATATTTTGGGACTTCTCTTTTTCATGGTGGCATTTGAACATGGACTCGGCTGGGTCATCGCCGCTGCGCTCATGGCAGGCGCCGGAATGGGACTGCTCTCGCCCGCGCTCACTGTCGTGGTGCAGAATAGCGTCCCGGTTGCCCGCATGGGTAGCGCGACTACCAGCCAGCAATTTATCCGGCAGATTGGTGCTGCGCTCGGCGTCAGCGCATTTGTCCTGGCCGCAACCGTCGGCGGATTTCGGTTAGGTCTGCTGTTGATGATTGCAGTAAGCGCCGGAACATTCGCCTGCGTCCTCGCCCTCCCCGCGCACAGCCTCCAAGAACACGTCACTACACAGGATTAACTGGGTCTACATGATTTGATACGGCAAGTCTGACTGCTGACTTCCCAGTCCCTCAACCATCAACTCTCAACTTTTCTATGATGATTGCAGTAAGCGCTGGAACTTTTGTGTGCGTGCTCGCGCTGCCCGCGCACAGTCTCCACGATGCGCACCAGCCAGTTCACAGTTGATAGGACGGCTCTGCCTTTGGTTGATAGCTAAGATAAATTCATCTCATCAGCGTCCACCTATCAACAATCAACTACCAACTCTTCCGCCGCCCCGCGGCGCGCTCGCGCCTTCAGTCTATTTTTTTTTCCACACCACACCGTCGGTCCACTTGATCTCTGTCCCGTCAGCGGAGAGCTTCCCGTTTTGGGTGGCAAAGTCTTGCGCAAAAACTTTATCGCCTTCCACGCGTCCTCTCGACTTGGCTGTCCTACCCCCGACATTCTCGATCGACAGCGTCCCACCGGTTTGTTTGATCCCCCAAACATATTCCGATTTACTTCCGTCCTCGTAATAGCCAATCCACTTTCCGCTGAGATCGGCCGCGCTCGCTACTTTTTTCCAAACCACGCCGTCGGACCACTTGATCTTCATGCCGTCGTCGGACAGTTTTCCGTTTTGGGTGGCAAAATCTTGGGCAAAAACTTTATCGCCTTCAATCCGTCCCTTCGACTTGGCTGTTTTGCCGCCGACATTTTCGATCGAAAGAGTCGAACCGGTTTGGCGGATCGACCATACGTATTCCGATTTACTGCCGTCTTGGTAATAGCCAATCCACCTTCCGCTGAGATCTCCCGCATCAGCATCGAGTGTATGGGCAGTTAAAAGTGCCGGGAAATAACAGAGACCGGTTGCAAACAACGTCACCAAGGTTTGACACATGATTTTTTTCATTTCTTCTCCTGCTTGTTAGGTAGCACAACCACCGTTGTGTTTTCCGAAGGCCCAAACAAGCCTTTTCTGCACGCGAACTGCGAAAACCTTTGGAAATCAGGAATATTTCACTGCATGATCGTCTATACGACGGTACGGATCCTGCCCCGACACCGTCAGGCGTTCGGAGCGCTCGGCGTCAGCGCGTTTGTTTTGGCTGCGACCGTAGGCGGATTTCGCCTGGACTTACTGTTGATGATTGCAGTGAGCGCCGGAACATTTGCGTGTGTGCTCGCTCGCGCTACCCGCGCACAGTCTCCACGATGCGCACCGAATCGATGAAAAGTGAGCATGACAACACTTCGCCAGAAGCGGCGCAGTGTCGATAGTAAGCTCTGACCCCTTCTTCCCGGAACTAGACAGGATTAACTGGATCTACATGATTTGATACGGCAAGTCTCTGACTGCTGAC
>JAICWQ010000258.1 GCA_025934755.1 Chthoniobacterales bacterium
GAACGGCACTCGCTCTCAAGCCTGGCCCTGGCTGCTTTTCGGCGGCTTCGCGTTGGTCATCCTATTGCTGGCGGTGATCGTGCTGGCTACTATCGCCACCAGCCGCCATCATCACGGCGCGTTCGGCGACACAATTGGCGTGGTTGACCTCACCGGCGTCATCATCGAGCCCGACACGGTGGTTGAGGAGCTGAAGGATTTTGGCGACGACGACTCCATCAAGGCCATCATTCTGCACATCAACACGCCGGGCGGAGGCGCGGCCGCGTCGCAGGAGATCTACACCGAGGTCAAGCGCCTGCGCGACGAGAAGAAGAAAACCATCGTCTCCGACGTACAAACGCTTGGCGCGTCCGGCGGATACTACGTGGCCAGCGGCACCGAAAAAATTTATGCCAACCCGGCGAGCATTGTGGGTTCCATCGGCGTGATCTCCGAGTGGGTGAATTACGAAGACCTGATGAAATGGGCCAAACTCAAAGATGTGACCTTCAAGGCCGGCGCACTCAAAGATGCGGGGAATCCGGCGCGCGAGATGACGCCCGAAGAAAAAGCTTACTTCCAGTCACTGATTGATGACATGCACGCGCAGTTCATTCAGGCCGTTGCCGATGGCCGCCACCTGAAAGTGGACGACGTCAAGAAAATTGCCGATGGCCGCGTGTGGACCGGCCAGCAGGCGCTGCCGCTCAAGCTGGTGGATAAACTCGGCGACTTCGAAATGGCGGTGAAAGAAACGGCGAAGTCGGTCGGAATCAAGGGCGAGCCCGAGCTGGTGCACCCGGAGCGCGAAAAGCGCACGCTGCTGGATTTGATTTTGGGCGATACCGACTCGACGCTCGACTCGCTCATAGCCAAGTTCATGGACCGGCATCCGGGATTTTATTTTGTGTGGAAATAGTTCCGCCGCGGATTAACGCAGGTGAACGCGGAAAAATTCGGAAGCGATTGCGCATTCCGCATCCCTGGGTTTAGATTTACAGAGCCATGACCAAAGCCGACCTGATCGAGCAAATCTCGCAAATCGCCGAACTCACGCGCAAAGACAGCGAAGTGGTGGTGGAAACCATTTTTGAAAGCATTGTGCACGCGCTGCGCTCGGGAGACAAAATCGAGATTCGCGGCTTCGGCAGCTTCAAGACGCGACAGCGCAAGTCGCGCATTGGCCGCAATCCCAAGACCGGAGATCGCGTCGAGGTTCCGGCCAAGAAAATTCCCTTCTTCAAGCCGAGTAAGGAATTGAAAGACGTGGTGAACCACGGCGATGGCGCGTCGGCGGGAAGCACTTCATAATCATTTCGAATTTCAGATTTGTGATTTTCGGATTTTTCTGCGGGATCGCCCCAGGATCATGGCGCGGCGAACGTTGAAAAGACCCACATTAGCCAAAGGCAGGCTAATGTGGGGCAGCCGTTCATTTGTTAAATCCAAAATCTGAAATCAGAAATCCAAAATGTCATCTGGTTCCAATCGCCGCAAACATTCTGCCCGTCTTGCCGTGCTCGGCGCGGTGGGAAAAGAGCAGGTCC
>JAICWQ010000100.1 GCA_025934755.1 Chthoniobacterales bacterium
CAGGAAGCGCCCACCACAATCAGGATCAATCCAGCTAAACGAAACCAGATCGACATCCAACCCATTGGCCGGAATGAGAACGGCCGATGCACCGAAATACCGAGCAAAAATATTGCCGCGAACATGGTGCCGATCCGGTGACCCGAAACATCGATCAGCCCATGCAACGCGAAGAGGACCGCGGCGATCAGGGTGCCGAGCCGATAACGCTGATTCGTTCCTTCCTGGAGCGGGAAAACCTTTCGAACGATAAAAATAAAGCCGACGACCACCAGGACGACCGCTACCCATCCAAGCTCGGTCCACAGCCAAAGCCAATCACTCTCCGGATGAATTGCGCGCTGTTCGCTAAACGACGCGGCGCGAAATGTCGCGAAGACGGGCTCGAAATTTCCGAGACCGATTCCGGCCCAGGGCGAATCACGAAGCAGGTGGAAGACATCTGAAAAAATTCGCCACCGGAAGTCGCGTGAGAGGTCGGAGCCGCCCAGGTTCCGAAGATGAAATCGTTCGAGAGTTTGGCCGCCGAAAATCAAGAGCGCGGTGCCCAGGACAAGTAAAAAAGAAACGACAATGGCGATTTTGGACGGAGATCGTTGGCGAAGTGAAAAGATACCGAGCCAAAGCGCGCTCCCGACAACGAGAAGGGCAACTCCAGCGCGCGAATAATTCAAAATGATCGCGGCAATAACGAACCCGAAGGCAATGACCCACGCAATCCAGCGTTTTCGTCCTTTGCGCAGATCGTCCTGGCCGCAAACCAGAATCATGATCGCAGTCAGGCCAAACAGATTTCCGGTCTGGTTACGATTTGGAAACGGTCCGAATCCGCGCGCGTTATGCCAAAAGGGCAAGGATGAATGTCGAAGCCAGAGCAGAATACAAACGATCGCCAGCACGACGATGCCACCCGTGAACACCCGGACGGCAGTGCGGGCCTCACGCAGCCCGAGTTGTTCGCTGCACATGACGTAGAGCCAGCACAACCCGGCCAGAATGGCGAACCAGCAGGTGAAAGTTATCCACGGTTGCGGACTCAACGTTGAGGGAAGCGCAATTCCAAAGTCGTTTGTGAAAGCGGCGCGCCAGGCTGGTTTATAAAACCAGGCCGCCGGCAGAAAACCGATGGCCGGCCAAAGCAAAAACGCGACGAGGACGAGATTGATCGAAAGACCGAGCGAATATCGCGGGGGCCTCGCGATCAGAAAGATTCCGAGGAACGCAAAAATGAATCCTTCCGCCCATCTTTGGGTGGCGCCGCCGAGAAAACAGGCGAGGACTGGGAGCAAGGCGAGAAAAGCCTCGGGAAACGGACCGCGTGTGCCCCTCCGCTCGCGCCCGGATTCTACTGGGTCTGGTCTGTTCTCCATCAGGCTGGATGCGCTGGCATGGTATGGGAATCGCTTTTCAATTTCGAGCGATCGGTTGGAAGAATCGAAATGTCATGAACGCCGGGAGATTAGCACGAGTTGAAGGTCTGCCGCCATCGCGTACTCTGATCTTTGGCGTAGCAAAATAAACATGGTCACGCAACGGACGGAAGGACTTTACCGGCTCTTTCTGTTTTGCCAGATCGTTATGGTGGCCGGCCTGTTCTGGATCGGGGTCTGGATCATGGTCACCTTCTATTCGCCGAGCGCGGAGCTGACCTGGCGACGATACGGCATTTACTGCGGCATGCTTGTTCTGGGCATGCTCCTGGAGGCGTTGACCCGTTCGAAGAATTACTTTTTGCAAAACGAATTGCTCCGGCCCCATCGGCTCAGTTTGCGTCAAACCGTTGGCAGCGTCGGATTGCTGGTGGTCTATCTCATCGCAACCAAGGACGCGTTTATTTCGCGTGTCTTCTTCTTCAACTTTGTGCCGTGGCTGTATGTCGCATTGCTCTTCTCGCATTACTATCTTCCATCGATCCTGGCTCGCAGCATTTTCCGGAACGAAGACAAAACGTTGCTGGTAGGTTCAAGCCGGCGGGCCGGGCAACTTGGCGAATGGCTTCAACGCAAGTCCGAAATCGGCCTGCGAACGGTCGGTCTGGTTTGCGAAGAGAACATCGACAAAACCCAGGAAGGAATTCCGGTCCTCGGCAAACCGGACGAAATCGAGAAAGTGATTGTCGACCACGTAGTCACCCAGGTGATCCTGCTTGAGTTTCCACTTTTCGCAGGAGCTTATCAAAATGTCATTCGCTCTTGCGACCAGCTTGGCATTCGTTTGTTGATCCTGAGCGATCTCGAAGAAAAGCTTCGCCACTCAGTCACCCATTTTGAGGACGGCGGCTTTCGTTTTATCGGCCTGCGCGAAGAGCCGTTGGAGAACCCGCTCAACCAGTTTCTCAAGCGGGCGATTGACGTCGCGATCGCGATTCCGATCATCGTTTTCGTTTTTCCAGTGCTCGCGCTGATCGTGTTCTTTAGCCAACGGATGCAATCGCCCGGCCCGCTTTTCCACGTTCAACGACGGGCCGGCCTCCAGAATCGACAGTTCGTGATCTACAAATTTCGCACGATGCACTCGAGCAACGGCGAATTGTCCCGTCAAGCCAGTCTCGAAGATGAGCGGGTTTACCCTTTCGGAAAATGGTTTCGAAAATTGAGTATCGATGAGGTGCCGCAATTTTGGAACGTTCTGCGCGGCGATATGAGCATCGTCGGTCCGCGTCCACACCTGATTGAGCACAATCAGGAGTTTTCCAAATACATGGCCAATTATCATGTGCGCACGTTTGTAAAGCCGGGCATAACCGGTCTCGCCCAGGTCCGGGGGTTCCGCGGAGAAGCGCGGAATGGCTCGGACATCGCCAATCGAGTCGCCTGCGACATCGAATACCTTGAGAATTGGAACCTGTCCCTCGAGCTCGCCATTATCATGCGGACATTCTGGCACCTGGCAAAGCCGCCGCACACTGCCTACTAAAAGAACGACTGGTCAGGTTTGCCCGTTGCGCTTCCGGTATTCGTAAGTTTTCGCGACGATCAGAAACTCGTAGGCGGCATGAAGCCGGGCGAAGTAATAACCTTCGCGGCCGTCGAGAAAACCTTTTTGCCAAATGTAGACGTAGAGGAATCGCAAGAGCGGACGAAACGGCAGCCGTCTGGCAGCCCTTTTTAGCCACCGTTTGAGATCGACATGGTCGTGAGCGAGCGCCTCCCCGCCTTTTCGTTCCGCCGCGACGCGCGCTTCCCAGTTTGAGTAGCGGTTGTGTTTCTCCACGAAGACGTCAACCGACGGGAACGCATAATGATCCATTTCACAATGCAGTCGTGACGTTCGCCCATTTACAACGACATGCTCGTGCACTTCGTTGTCACCACTGTCGGTCCGCAGGTCCGTAAGTTTTTCGTATCGACCTAACGAGTGTCGAAACAACCGAAGGTTCCAGTTTGGGTAGTAGGCGTGTCGCAACCAGCGGCCCAAAAAAAAGAAGCGCCGATTGATCCAGTAACCGGCGATATCACCCGCCTTCGCGATTGCGTCAGCGAACTCTTTCTCGGCTTCAGGGGGTAAGACCTCGTCGGCGTCGAGAATAAAAACCCACTCATTTTTGAACGGCAAATTTTCCAAGGCCCAATTTTTCTTTTTGGGCCAGGTTCCGCTAAACTGAAACTGCTCCACCCGTGCGCCACGCTGCTGTGCGATCTCCGCGGATTGATCCGTGCTTTGCGAATCGACCACGAAGATTTCGTCCGCCCACTGAACCGACCCGAGACAGCGCCCCAGGTTGGCGGCTTCGTTCTTGATCGGGACGACAACCGAAACCGGAACGCGGGACGTCATCGCGGGCGAAGAACGCGACATGGATTGCCGGCCGCAATGACGTTGTCCGGCACATCCTTGGTCACAACCGAACAAGCGCCGACAACCGCGCCGGCGCCGATCCGGACGCCAGGAAGAACGAACGCGCGCGCCCCAACGAACGCGCCCTCGCCGATCGTGATCTTCGCAACGGTCAGGGGGAGGGCGGAATCGTTAAAATCGTGACTGGCGCTGCTCAAGTAGACTTCCTGCGCCACCGTGGCTCGCGGGCCGATCTCGATTTCGCCTAACGAGTAGGCGTTGGCCCGATCGCCCAGACAGGCCCGATCGTGCAAAATGAGGTTCCAGGGAATCGCGATCCGCGCGCGTTGATGGACGAAAGGCGTGCCGTGGATTTTCGCGTCGAACACTCGCAGCCAGAAGAGCCGCCACTCGTTCAATGGCTTTGGCGTCCAGCTGCAAAATAGAAGCCAGCAAAACTCCCACAACACTCGCAAGAAACGGTTCTCTGCCGTCCACGGCGATTCGTAAGGCGAATTTTGCTCAGGATTAACGATCTGGGTTTCAGACATCGGGGTTGTGAATCAGAGAACTAAAGTCAGCGATGAACCGGTCGGCAACTCTGGGAAGTGAATATTCTGCCGACCTGGCCTGGCCGGCGCCAGCTACCCGGGCAAGCAAAGCTTCGTCAGCCACCACTGCCTCCATCCTTTCACGGAGCGACCTGGACGGATTGTCGGAGCGATGATCGAAAACAAAGCCGGTTTCGCCGTCATCAATAAAGCCGGAAAAACAGTCGAGTCTGGAAACAAGCACGCCGCAACCGTGAGTCATCGCTTCCAGGGGCGCGAGTCCGAAAGATTCACCGCGCTCAGCCAACGACGGGTAAACGAACAAACGCGCCGAACCAAACGTGCTCTCGAGCGCTTTCGGATCAAAAATTGAACCGGCAAAGATCACCCGTTCCCCGCTTTCGGCGGCGGAACGCTCCAAGGCAGAGGAATACTCGCTCCCGCCCCCTCCGAACTTGGATTCTGTTGGACCAACAATCATCAGCTTCCAATCCCTAAAAGCAGCGCCCGTTCCTCGAACAAACGCCTCGACCAAAAGATGAACACCTTTCTCAGGATGCACCCGGCCCACGTAAAGAATGATTTTTTGTCGAGCGGCCAGGGGCGCCAACTGGGTCGAACCGGAATTTGGAGCTGGATACGGCACGACCGAGACCTTCGGGGAAAGGTCTGGCGCTTCCGAGGAAATCGCCTGCGCCACCGACGTCGATGGTGCCTGGAGACGTGCGGCGCGGCGATACAATCGCATTTGGCCTTTTGGAAATCGGCCGACGTGCACATAGATTTCACCCCGGGTTTTATCGCGCGCGAGTATTGGCAACCAGAACGTGTTCGTCACCAAGATGTCAGCCGGCGGCAAAATTGACCTCACCCTGAAAGAATAAATCAGGTCGAGGAACTTCAGCCAAACGAGTGAACGCGGCGTATCGAACCCCGAAACCCGCAAATGTCGAATCCCATCGACAGTTTCGTTCTGCGCCTGGCCCGGCATTTTGCGTGAAATCATCACGACTTCGTGACCGCGGCGGGCAAACTCCTGAGCCAGCGCATACCACATTTTCTCCACCGCACCGCCCATCGTCGGCGGAACCGGCAAGAACGCTCCTAGCGCGATCGTGATTTTCATTGCGACAATTGCCGTTCGTTTAAAACCTGGAGGAGCGAATCCACCGCCTTATTGATTTCAAAACGCTGTTCGAAGCAACGACGCGCATTGGTGCGCATGCCATCGCGCACGTTTTGCGGAGCAGCGATCCAGCGGTTCAACAAGCGAACGGTCCCCGAGAAATCGTCAGATTCGACGTAACCGGCGCCGTCCTCGTCTACTTCGCGCCAAATGTTGATCCGATTCGAAATCAAAGCAGGCAGGCCGGCCGCGAGCGCTTCGACTACCGCCATGCCGAAGTTCTCCTGGTGGGACGGGAGGACGAACGCATCCGCGACTGCCAGCGCAACCTGCTTTATTTCGCCCTCCAACATTCCGGCAAAAACAACCCGTGACTGAACGTCTAGATCGCAAACTCGCTGTTGCAGCTCTGCTTGCCAGCCAACTTGGTCGGGCCCGGCCAGAACAAGCGAGACGGATTGATCGGCAATGTGAGCGAGAGCTTCGATCAGAATATCGCAACCTTTCTTTGGATGAAGGCGGCCGAGAAAAAGAAGAAAACGCTTGTCTTTCAGCGGCGGGAAACGCTGAAAGAAATTCTCGCGCCCTTCAGCTGATGGCGGGGTTGGCTTTTCCACACCGAGCGGCGAAACTTTCTCGTGGGCCTGATAAAGCCAAAACGATTTGCGCGCGAGCAATTGCTCTTCTTCCGAGGTGAAAATGACGGACGCCGCATCCCGCAACACCCGATAATCCGCCCAAGGCCAGTAAAGCCATTTCTTGAGATGTTTTAGCGGAAAAGTTTCTTTGAACCACGGGTCCAGCATTCCGTGCGGAAAAACGAAATAAGGAATTGGCGATTTCGCGTAACGCCGCCAGGCGGCGAAGCTCAGGTATTGCCAAATACCATTCACAATGACGCGATCGAATCCGCCGCCGCGTTTTTTCAGCCAGGGCAATAATTTCGACGAATAGCGATAACTCGTTAGGCCGGCGCCAAGGGCATGGATGGGCAAGCCAATGTCGGCAAGCCAGGGCGCAGTCGGTTCGTCCAATACGACGATCTCGACCTTGTGACCGCGCCCGGCCATTCCGCGGCTCAAGCTCAAAACCGCGGCCGCCACGCCGCCAACGCTCGGGTCCAGCGTATGCACAAGCTGCAATATCTTCTGCGCGCTAGACAACGAAACCTTCCGTCCGCTGGAAATATTTATGGTCGGGCGACAATTTTTCGATCGGACGAGCCGGCACTCCGCCGTAAAGCTGATACGATTCGGTGAACGCCTTGTTCACGAGCGATTTGGCCCCAACCACGCAGAAATCAGGGAGAGTCGCGCCCCCCAGCACGACGCAATTTGTTCCGACAAAACAGTAGTCGCCTATCCGGACGGGCTGGGAAGTTTGACGGTTTCTCGCGATGTCGACGCTGTGGGTCATGATTTGCGATTGAAGACCGGCCACCGTGCTGAATTTGCCAATGGTGATCGAGTTCGTGCAGTCGATGAAATGACGATGAGTGATGGCGGAGTGCTCGCCCACGATCAACTGCGGTTTGCGATCCGTTTCCTCGGCGAAATGGCGCGACGGCCCGAGTGGAAAACCGGTGATCCAGTTGCCGCGGCCGACCATCGAATGAGCTTTGAGATGGAGGAGGTCGAGGCCTTTGCAAAGGGTCAGATGATCAATGCGACTCCCCTCTTCCATGATCAAGCGCGTCGGATTGATCCAGGAGAGACCGATGCGGCAGGTCGGATGGATTTCGTAACCGAATTGCTTTTGTAAAAACGAACGGCGCAATCCCCAGGGCAAGAGGAAACTGACCAAAATTAGAAGTCTTCTCACAATCGGGCTCCCAAACTGCGGTAGACGTCGATGTAACGCGAAATCATTTTTGCAGTCGAGAATCGTTCCGCGTTACGCAAGCCTTTCTCACTCCAGGTGGCCCGTTCGACCGGATCGTTCAACCGTAAAAGATCGGCGGCAAATCCTCCTTCGTCGGACGCGTCGTGAATGAGGCCCGCGCTACCGGCAGTTTCGGGCATCGGAGGAATGTCTGTGCAAACGACCGGGCATCCACAGGCTTGGGCCTCAATGATCGGCCACCCGAACCCTTCAGAGAGCGATGGATACAACATCGCTATGGCGCAGCTGTACAAGGCTTCGAGTAAATCATCCGCAGCATCTTTTATCTCTACGACGCGACCCGCGATTCCAAGGCGGCTGGCCAGAGAATGTTGCTCCTCAGTCAGCGGATCGCCCGCGAAAACCAGGCGAGCGTTCCATTTGTCTTTGTTGCGCGCAAAAATTCTAAGAACAGCGTCGCGGTTCTTTCGCGGCAGGTTCGACCCAACATGCAGAACAAACGGCGGCGCCAGTCCGGGAATCGTCTTCAACCGGGTGGCAGCATCTTCAGGCGCGAGTTTCCGGTAAGGATAATTCAGTCCATTATTAATTATTTCGAGTTTAGGCGAAGGGCCATCGCGGGAAACCAGTCGCTCGGCATCATCGCGGGTGGCATTTGAGACACAAACCACTGAATCAGCGCGCCGAAGGCTTCGTAGAATCCAGCGCTGCAACAGTCGCCCGGTAAAAGAAACCGGACAGTGTAACTCTTCTCCCAGTGCACTGCGGACCGCGATCAGATCGTGGCAGGTTACAACAACGGGAACATTGGCGACGTCCCCGCAATACATTGCATTGGAGTGATCGCAGATGTGCACAATCGCCTGCTGGCCGGCAACCCGGCGCCGAAGTTGTCTCGGAAAGAAGAAAAACTTGTCGACGTAACCAAGCCATTTGCCGATGAAGTTTTCCTGACCAAGCAAATTTCCGAACACCGGAGTTGGCGCAATCACTTCCGCTGGAATTCCTGCAGTAGTCAAGCCGTGCAGCATCATCGTGGCGAAACGCTGCATGCTTTGTTGGCGATCGAGCGGGTAATTACCGATCAACAGAACCATTGGTGTGATCGGTGTCGCGAGCCCGCCCGTGGATGCGATCGGCAAAAACAGAACGGCGCGGCAGCGGTGTTTCGCCAGTGTCTTCGTCGGGTTCTACTTCCTCGTTCGTCGGGTCGCCGACTTTGGCTGCGGCCAGACAAAGTCCGGCGAGAACGACTGTGAAACCAAGGGTGGTTGGCTGACCCAACTGCCCATTGAGCACTCCGAGAAAAGCAGTGCTGAACAGAAGAATCGATAAGACTTCGCCGGCCCTGAGAGCGCGCAAACTGGCCAACAACAACTTACCTGCCATCGCAACCCGCACGATTATAAATCCGATTCCGAGGATGGGCCCACTCTCCGCGACAATGCGAACCCATTCGTTCTCCGATAACAAAAACGTTCCTTTCCCGACCAGGAATCGTGCGCCGCCGGCGGTGCCGAGGCCGAGGCCGTATCCGGCCAAAGGTATCTTAGATATGTAACCGAGCGGCTCGGTAAATTCCTGAATCACTCGCTCAATCAATCCCCCGACCACGGTGGTCTCCGCAACCTCGGCCGAGCTGGTAAAACGCTCCGAAAGAACGTCCATGCCTTCCCTCATAAATGGAATATGGCTGCCGAAAAGGATCAGAAGGAAACCGATGATGGCGAGAGCGAGTAAAGTTCCGCCAATCTTGTTCACCGCTGAAGGACGCACCAGGACAATGATGAGAATGGAAAGCCCGACCAGACCGACGGCTAAAACGCAGGCGCGACTTCCAGAAACCATCACCGCAGCAAGCAGCGAAGCGGCTGAAATAAACAGCAACCAGCCCTTATAGACACCCTGGGTCAGCGCTCCATAAATTAGAAAGGCGGCTGCGGCACTCAGATAAAACACCGGCCCCGAAATAAATGAGAAAGTAGCAGGCGGCCGGATTTTTCCACCGGCGGTGGAGAGCTGCTGTGCTTCACCCATTCCAACTGTTTTATTGATGAACGAATCGGGCGACGCTTTGAATTGCAATACCATGAGAATTGCCATTGGAATCATCAAAAGCAGAGTCCACCGACCGATTTTTTTTACGTCCTCCAAATCCAACGCTTCCGCGATCACAAAGATGAGAGGCAAGTGGAGGAAATTTGAGCGAAAACCGTAAAGGGTCACGAGCAGGATGACTTTGATCGGCACATAATCGTAAAGAATCAGAATGCTGACGGCCATCGAGAGGATTCCAATGACCCCGAGAAGAACAACGTAAGCGTTGCCGGGAAAGACGCGCGCGCGCAGTGCGCAAAAATAGATCCCCAGCAGCACGGGATCACGAATGATCAGCAGCGGATCAGAAAGCTGCGGAAGAATCCATTTCCGCACGGCCCCTTCCACAATGAGAAGAAAGAGGTAAACCCAAATCAGAATGCGGACTGGGCGCAAACTGGCAGGCTGGTCCGCCATGGGAACATTCGCCACAGCGGACGAAAATGGAGGTGGGGACGCTGGTCTCATTGGGTGGCGCACCTTAGCTCGCCATCACTTCCTGTGCCACTTCCACGAGCCGTTGCCGATAACCACCCCATCCGTGTTCGTTCGCCTTGCGTTGGGCGGCTGATTTCATCGACCTCAGCCGTTCTCGATTACGCGCCAGCGCTTCCAGTTTCTCGGCAATCGCCTCGGCGGAGCGGATCGGGACAATAAAACCGTCAACGTCGTTTTCGATGATGTCGGGGCCGGCGGTGTGACTCGTTGTTATGACCGGCGTGCCCTGCGCCATCGCCTCCAAGATTACCAAACCAAACCCTTCAAACAGCGATGGCAGCACCAGCACATCGTGGGAATGCATCTCACGCAACACGGCCGCGTGACTCAAACTTGGAAGCCAACGATATCTTTGAACTGCCGCATCGAGAGGCCCGCATCCGTTCGCCGTCTTTCTGCCGAGTAATGTCAGCTCAACCGCGCCCTGAAGTTTTTCTACTGCCGCGAGGAGGTAGGACAAACCTTTGCGCTGTCCAAGTGATCCGGCGAACAAAACTTTGAGTTTACCGAAGGATGGTGGGATCTCGCTGGAAATTGCGTTGGGCGCTCCGTAGGGAACGATGTCGATCTTGGCCCTGCATGGCGAATCGGCCAAGGTCTGTTTGGTGAATGTGCTGGCCACAATAACGCGCGTGGCCAGCTGCAGTTCGTCATCTTTGCGCGCAAGCTTTTCAGCGCTGTCGAGCGTTCCGGTCAAGGTCGAGGCCCACTCCGGCTCGCGCTCCGCTTCCTCGGCGAAAATTTGCTGGCCCACTCGCCAATAACCAATCGGCAAATCGTAGAGCCGCGGGAGTTGTAAATCGTGAGCTGCCCGGAAAGTTTCAAGCGCGCCATCTTCATACGCGTAAACTGCACGAACATCGCCGGCCTTGATCTTTCGCAACCGTTTCGCGACCTTCCGGTCGAGTTGACGGAAAACGGCATCGATGCTGAACGCCCCAGTTTCATGGCGCGACGAGAACCCAGCTGCCCCAGTAAGCAGACGCATTGTTTCACGAACTGGTAAAGTGTGCGTCCGCGCCCGGATCGACTCGGGAAATGAGCGGCGCCCGAACAGTTCGCGAAGGGACCGCGGAAGCGCGCGATTGATCGCCGATTTCGGATCCCAACTGATTGCGGTCCAAAACTCGGAAAGCATCCCAGCTCGATCCAACCCCACGAGGGCTTC
>JAICWQ010000156.1 GCA_025934755.1 Chthoniobacterales bacterium
CAAGACGACCACGCTGTATTCAGTCCTGCACGAATTGAACAGCCCGCAATACAACATCGTGACCGTGGAAGACCCGATCGAGTACGAACTGGCGGGAATCAATCAGGTCGCGGTGCGTTCGGACATCGGCCTCGATTTCGCATCGGCCTTGCGATCCATCCTGCGTCAAGACCCGGACATCGTGATGGTCGGTGAAATTCGAGACAACGAAACGGCCGACATCGCAGTGAAAGCGGCCCTGACCGGTCACCAAGTGTTGAGCACCCTGCACACGAATGACGCCGCCGGCGCCATCACCCGGTTGGACGACATGGGCATCGAACCATTTTTGATTTCGAGCTCAATCCTGATGACCTGCGCCCAACGGCTGGTCCGACGAATCTGCCCGAATTGCAAAGAACAATTTGTTCCTGAACCCGAGACGCTGGCCAAACTCGGCCTCAGTGAAAACAAAGAGGCGGTTTTCTATCAGGGCAGCGGTTGCGACCGGTGCAAAGGACGTGGTTACGTCGGACGGGCGGCCTTAATCGAAGCCCTCCCGGTGAGCGAATCGATCCGCCGGCTTGTCATCAAGCGCGCTTCCGCAGCGGTGATCAAGAACCAGGCGGTCACCGAAGGAATGAAAACGCTGCGCACGATTGGAATCGAAAAAGCGCTCGAGGGCTTGACCACGTTGGAAGAAATCTGGCGAGTCACGGCCGAGGACTAAGCGATGACGATTCCGTTTCTCGATCTTATAAAGAAGTTGACCGGACGCTTCGGTGGCGGCGCGACAGTCGCCGAACCTCCGGATCGCCCGGCGTCCCGGGTTATTCGTCCGAAAAAACCGGAGACCGAACGGTTGAGCAAAACGGTGATGCCAAACGCGACGCGGTCGTTCTCGCAACCCGACCCGTTCCGATCGGCGGCAACAACTGTTGCGACGCCGCGGAGCAGCATGCCGCTCGAACTTGGCGCGCGCAAAATTACGGCTTCTTCGGCGAAACCGCGCCCATCACAACTGCCGCCGGCCCTGGCCCGGGCATTGGAGCCGAAAGTCGAGCGCACTATTTCGCTGCGGGTATCCGACTTGCTCGACGTTGTGCCCGTCGGATTCATCAAGCCGGTCGAGATCCTCGACGTAAACGCGATGGTTTCGCTGAAAGCATCGGAGATCGAGAAAGGGATGCCGGAAAAACATCCGACGATTTCGCTGCCGAGCCTTTATCAGCAGGTGCCTGAGATTTTCCTGCGCAATGTCCGGCCGGACGACGACACCCGGGTGGAACTTCCCTACGAAAAAATTCTCGAACAATTTCACAGCGTGCATGTGCGCTCCGACCAGGTGCGCGATCCCGCAGTCCCTCACGTGGACACGCCGATTTTAAAGGCGACGATTGAAGATTCCGAGCGTTTCGGAACGAAGATCGAACCCATCGAAACCTCATTTGGCACGGCCGTCCCGGTAAAACATGCATCGGCGCAATCAATTGCCGAAGCTGAGCCGGATGCGACGCCGGTCCCGACCGAAGCTGCGACAAAAGCGACACCATCGGGGCAGCGGGTCATTTCGCTTCACTCGCCGGAGTTAAAGCCGAAGGGCGCGACTCCAGAGCCAAATCCGACCGAGACAAAAATTCCTTTTGAACTTTCGCCGAATGGAACGGGTGTGTCCGCATCCGAGAGAGTTCCAGCCTCTAGCGGGCCGCCCGTTCCAACTCCTTTGCCGTTTACTCCCGAACTCGCAAAGCTCGCGTTTGAGCTGCCGCCGGAAAAACCAGTGTCAAAAGAGCCGGAAAACAAGGCGGAAATTCCGGCGCCGGTTGCGAAAACCGCAGCGGAAAAGCCCGCAACCCCGGTGACGCAACCGTTGCAGTTCGACAAACCATTCACCCTTCGTCTGCAGGAGGAACCGGAAAAAGCGGCGGCAACGACGGCGCCGTCAAAAAGCGCGCCGCCGGAACCAGCAAAACCGATTGTCGCAGCGTCGTCTGTGCCGACCAAGCCGGTTGTCTGTGAGCCGGCAACGGGCGCCCAATCAATTTCGTTTTCACTGAAAACAGTGCTGCAAAATTTGCCGGCGTTCCAACTGGCCGGAGACGTTGGCACCGTGTCGGACGACGATCGGGTCAGTTTGCCGTTGAAATTGATCGAGTCGCAACTGGCCAGCGGACGAGTTTCAGTGGCGCCGGAGGTCTTTCAAGCTGCATTGCCGGAAAAGCATCGCGGTCTCTTTCACGTCGACGTTGCCAAAACGCCGGTCGCGTTTCCTCTCGAAGAAGTGCTCAAGAACCTTCCGGCAACGGTTCTCAAACTTCGTGACGATCAGGAAGTGATCCCGGTCAATAAAGATTTCGAAACCCCTTTCCTCCTCAAAGCGCAGGAAGACGCGCGCCGGTTTGCTCCAAAGACGGAGCCGGTTGTTGAACCTGTCGACAAGCCCACGCCGGCGGTTTCAACCGCATCGGCGGCCGCGAAACCAGTCGCCGAGAAAGCCGATCCGAAAGAAATCGTCGCTCAAGCAAACGCGCTGGCCGGGGTGAAAGCGTGCGCGATCACCTTTGCGGACGGATTGAGTCTGGCCGGCGAATTGCCGGAGGAAATTGAGGCCGACGGTTTGACCGCAATGGCGCCCTCGATGCTGGAACGAATCCGGCAGCACCTGCACGAAACCAAATTAGGCGAGTTGATCGCGATGACGTTATACGCGAAAAACTCCGCTGTTAGTTTTTTTGCGCGCGGAAATGTTTGCCTGACTGCTTTGCATGACAGCCCGCTCGCCCCCGAGATTCGCACGCGCCTGGCTGAGCTCGTCGAAAAACTTTCCAAGACTTACGCCCAACCGGAGAGCCCGAATGTCGATCATTAATTACGCGAGCCGCGAGATTCAGTTCAAAATCGTCTACTACGGTCCGGCTTTGTGCGGCAAGACGACGAACCTGAATTACATTCATCAGCGGATTAATCCACTGAACCGCGGCGACCTGGTTTCATTGGCGACTGCGACCGAACGCACGTTGTTTTTCGATTTTTTGCCGTTGAACGCGGTAGTGATCAAAGGGTTCGTGACAAAGTTTCAGCTCTACACCGTCCCGGGCCAGGTCATTTACAACGCCACCCGGCAATTGGTCTTGCGGAGCGTGGATGGGGTTGTGTTCGTCGCCGATTCCCAATGGGAAAAAATGGAGGAGAACGTCGAGAGCTGGAAGAATCTCTGCGACAATTTGCAGCTGCAGAACATGAACGTGGACGACACGCCATGCGTGCTCGAGTACAACAAGCGTGATCTCCCCAACGTCGCGCCCGTTAATTACATGGAATACGTGTTGAACAACGGGAAGAAACGGCTCCAGAGCTTTGAAGTCATTTCCAGCTCCGGTCAGAACGTATTTGCGGCCCTCAACGCCGTTTCCCAAATCTTACTTCATAAGTTCAGCAAACAAAGCGAAGCCCCCCAAGGCGCGCCGTTGCCGGTCGCCATTCCGGTCGAACCACCCCAAACGCAAAAGCTTCCCGCGTGAACGCAATTCCCGTCTTGACGATCGAAGATGTCGCGACCCTGGACGGCGTCCTCGGTGATTTTCTGAAAAAGACCGAGGCCGAGCTGACGGTCGTAATCGATCGGGGCGGCAACGTGATCTCGCAGTGCGGCGATATGGACGTGATGGATGTGACGGTTATCGCGGCTTTGGCCGCGGGTTCGTTCGCGGCAACGCGCGAGCTGGCTCGCCGAATTGGCGAAGTCGAGTTCAACGCCTTGTATCACCAGGGCAACGGCAAGCACATGTTCATGAATTCGGTCGATGACGAAACGATCATGATCACAGTGTTCGGTTCGCGGACAACGGTGGGCCTGGTTCGCTTTTATTCTGCCGGAACCGCCCAAAATGTGGCCACGGTGTTGGATTCGCTCCGCCGGAACACCCACGGATTTTCATTCGACGCCAAAGATATTTCGGCCGCGCCGGTCTTTGTCGACCGTCCGTCACCGGCACCTGCGCCGTCTTCTTAATCCTGGCATCGGCATCCCTGCGATGAGACATGGGCCGGCGGCCCATGCCACAGCGATCAGAGGAAGAGCAAGAGCAAGAGCAGACCAGGGTCACAAAACAGAAAGGGACGGACCTTTCGGTCCGCCCCCTCCCTGCCTACGAGCTTCTCCTAGCTCTTTTTTGGGAAATCAATGCCCGGATGAGTTTTGTGAGACCACTTCGTTGAGTTTGAAGATCGGCAGGAACATCGCAATCACGATGCCGCCGACGATTACACCCAGAAAGACGATGAGCATCGGCTCGATCAATGAGGTCAAGGCGTCGAGCATGGCTTCAATCTCTTCGTCCCAGAAGTCGGCCATTTTCTCGAGCATGTTGTCGATCTTGCCGGTGGCTTCACCGGCCGCGACCATTCGCAGAAGCATGGGCGGGAAAATTGATTTCTTCGACATCGCGACCGACAGGTTGTCGCCCTTTTCGACATCTGCGCCGACCGATTTAATCCCTTTCTCGATCACGTCGTTGCCCGAGGCGCCGCCGACAATGTCGATGACTTCGAGAATTGGCACACCGCTTCGAATAAGCTGGGCGAAAGTGCGGGCGAACCGCGACATCGCGATCTTATGAATGAGCGGTCCAAACACCGGCAGCTTCAGTTGCCACTTGTCCCACAACTCCTTGCCGCGCTGCGATCGGAGAAAGGTCCGAACGCCGAAAATCATCGAGGCGATGCCGACGACCAGAAAATACCATTCGCTGCGAACAAAATCACTGACATCGATCAGAAACTGGGTCGGGGCCGGGAGTTTGGCGCCGAAATCCTTGAAGATTTCGCCGAAGATGGGGACGACCCGAACGATCAAGAACGTGGTAATGGCGAACGCGATAGAAACGACGATGACCGGGTAGGTCATGGCCGATTTCACTTTCTTGCGCAGACGAGCAGTCGCTTCGAGGAACCCGGCGAGACGCTCCAGGATTTCGGCCAGGAGACCGCCGGTTTCACCCGCTTTTACCATGCTGACGAACAGACGGTTAAAGACGCGTGGATGCTTGCTGATCGATTCGTTAAACGTTTCGCCACCCTGGACTCGGGTGGTTACGTCGCTGACGACGTTCCGGAGGTTTTTCTGCCGCTTGGGATCGCACTGGTCATAAAGGGCGGTTAAACCCTGGACCAGGGAAATGCCGGCCTCGATCATGGTGGCCAACTGGCGGGTGAAAAGAACCAGGTCGGTTTCTTTTACGGTCCAGACCTTCTTTTTGGTTTTGCTGGCGACGGATTTTTCTTGAAGGGACAACACCATCAGGCCGCGGCTCATTAAGCTGGTGACGGCGTTATCCTCGTTAAGGGCATCTTGAATCCCGGAGACGATGCGGCCGGAGGCGTCTCGGGCTTGGTAGGCGAAGGTAATCATGTCTTATAATTTCTATAATCACTAGAGCAACTAGGATGCCACCGCTTGCTCAACTCGCCTTCGCCCCCCAGTTTATCCCACTGTGCCTGCCCCTGGTCCTGCCCAATTCGACCGCCTTCGCCCCGGATTGTGGATCTGGCACGCCTTCGATCAATCAGTTAAAGCCGAGCTCTTTTCTACCGCCTTCGCCACCGATCGAACTGTCTATATTGTCGACCCAATTCCTCTGGCTGAGCGGGATCTTGGCGAGCTAACCCGGGTCGCATCAATCGCCGGCGTGATTGTCACCAATGCCAACCATCAGCGCTCGGCGCTCGAGTATTCCGATCGATTTTCCGTTCCCGTTTTCGCTCATTCCGAGACCTTGGCGGGATTTAGCCCGGCGCGGTCCGGTGACATTTCCGCAGCGGCATCGCAAGGGGGTTTTGAAGTAATCGAGATCGAGGGCGCGGTAGCCGGCGAGATTGCGCTTTACCATTCGGCGAATGGGGGAACGCTGATTGCCGGCGATGCCTTGATTAATTTCGATCCCTACGGTTTTACTTTCCTGCCTCGAAAATATTGCCTGGACCAAAAACAAATGCGTCGCTCGCTGCGCAAACTTCTTTCATTTTCGATCGACCGAATGCTCTTCGCCCACGGCACTCCGATTCTTTCCAAGGCGGGCGAGCGGTTGCCGGATCTTCTGGAGAGCAAACTCTGATGACAGAGACGGCTTCGCACAACCGGCAGGCTCAAACCGAACTGTCAGCAAACGCGCTTGGCCGATTTCTGCGGTTGATTCGTTTTTCCCACACCATCTTTGCCCTTCCGTTCGCGCTCGGGGCGCTCGTGGTCGCGGCAAACGGGATGCCGTCTTCCCGGGTTTTGGTGCTGGTGCTGGTCTGCATGGTTTGCGCGCGCACCGCGGCGATGCTCTTTAATCGCTGGGTCGATTGGTCGTCGGATCAACGCAACCCTCGAACTGCAGCACGACATTTATTGCTTCCGAAATCGGCCGTATTAACATTGATCGTCGGCAGTTCGGTCGGGTTTGTGATCGCGGCTGGCGCGATCAACCGGTTAACCTTGATCCTCTCGCCGGCCGCGCTGGCGATCATTTTTCTGTATTCGCTGACCAAGCGTTTTACGTCCGCGACCCATTTCTTCCTCGGCGCCGCGCTGGCGATCTCACCCGTTGGCGCCTGGATTGCGCAGACCGGACGAGTCGATCTCGCGCCGTTCGTCCTGGCCGCGGGGGTCGTGTGCTGGGTGGCTGGCTTTGATCTGATTTACGCCACGCAGGATTTGGATTTCGATAAACGCGAAGGGGTTCATTCTCTGGTCGTCAGGCTGGGAATTCCAGGCAGTCTCCGACTGGCGCAGCTCCTCCA
>JAICWQ010000080.1 GCA_025934755.1 Chthoniobacterales bacterium
CGGAGCTATCGATCTCAAGAATCACCGACTCGGTTTGGCTCGCTGTATTCACTTCAATGAGCATCCCATCGCGGCCGGGGTCATAATTGTGGTGGCCGCTCCACGTCACTCCGATGTCGCTGTAATCATGGATTGGCGTCATTATACCGTCGAAGTCGAGTCGGGACACGCTCGTTGGGTTGCCGCTGGACGGCGGAGGTGACGATATGTAAATGCCGTTGCCGAACAGCATCGAGCCGAAAGCGTTGAACCCGGTCGGTCCGGCCCAGCGCACCTGACCATCAGTATCCATGATAACCGGCGACTCAGAGCCGCATCGGTTTTTAATCATCATGTAGTCGTAACTTAGGCTGGTGCTATTCGTGCGCGACTGAATGACTGTTGGATTTTTGTATTCCCCGCACGTGTCGGTCCAAACCGCAGTCGACACCGTCACCAGGTTTTGTTGTGAAGAGCCATCGGTAAACGAGAAGGTCAACGTGACCGTGTTCGAGAAATTTTCGTAGAGGCCGAATACCGGAATGAAAGCGTCGCCGGTTCCGGTATTCAGATAGGTCCGGGCCTGAAGATAATTGGCGGTATAGGTCGCTGATACCGGACGCGTCACCGAACCGGCCTTGGGAGCGATCGTAAATTGGACGCTTTTGAGCGCATCAGCTGGACTGACACTCACATGAATCTGACTAATGAACGGCGTCGGACCGGCCGCCTGCCCGATAATGCCAACGCTCGGCGCGGTCATGATTGCAAGATTTGCCCGGTTCGCCTTGGCTTTGGCTTTACGTGAAAGATTGGCGCCCGTCGCTGACGGAAGCGGATGAAGAAGAAACTGAGATGCGGCAAGAAGAGTGATCCAAACTGATGATTTCATTGCTGTGAGGTCCCCTGTTAAAGTTCAGATGAGCAAAACCCACTGCTCAGCGTTACGAGAAGAATCCCATTGCGCCGTTGCCCTGAGTGCCCACCGGGAATGCGATTGTAGGATATCGCATCGCTAAAGTCCCGATTTTTTTCTGTTTTTCACGTAACAGCAGGGGCGAACAACCAGCCCGAGACGTTCCTGATTAGCGTTCACTACTCAACAATTTCAGCGTTTCAGTTTTCAGCATTTCAGCTTTGATTAGCGCATGCCGGAAAAGACTGCGCTAATCACCGGAATCACCGGGCAGGACGGCTCGTATTTAACTGAGCTGCTTTTGGGGAAAGGTTACGCCGTTCACGGAATCGTCCGGCGCACGAGCAATCTTCTGCGCTCGCGAATTGAGCATTTGCGGCGCGACCCGGCGATTTACGACAAGAATTTGTTTTTGCATTACGGCGACTTGTCCGACACCACCACGTTGCGGCGAATCTTTCGCGAAATTAAACCAACCGAGGTTTACCATCTCGCCGGACAAAGTCACGTCGGGTTGAGTTTCGAAATGCCGGAATCGACCTGCGACGAAGCGGGAATGGCGGCACTTCGTTTACTCGAGATCGCGCGAGATCAAACCAATCCGTTGAAATTTTATCACGCGTCGACTTCGGAGATTTTCGGGAACGCCTTGGAATCGCCGCAGACTGAAGAAACATCGATGCGTCCAACCAGTCCCTATGGGTGTGCCAAAGCATTCGCGACGATGTTGTCGCGCGTTTATCGACAATCTTACGGCATGTTTGTTTGCAACGGGATTCTTTACAATCACGAGTCGCCGCGGCGGGGCGAGAATTTCGTCACCCGGAAAATTGCGCGAGCGGCGGCCCGGATTTCGCAAGGGTTGGATGTCGATCTTGTCCTGGGAAACCTGGACAGCAAACGTGATTGGGGCCGCGCCCAGGATTACGTCGTGGCGATGTGGCTGATGCTTCAGCATGATAAACCGGACGATTATGTGGTCGCCACGGGCGAAACCCATTCGGTTCGGGAATTTGTCGACGCAGCCTTCAGTTTCGTTGACCTCGATTGGAAAAAATACGTGAAGCAGGACCCGGCGTTCGATCGACCGGCTGAGCCGGCGCGTTTAGCCGGCGACGCTGACAAAATCCGTAAAACACTTGGGTGGAAACCGAGCGGCGGTTTCGAGCAACTGGTTCGAGAGATGGTGCAAGCGGAAGTTGAGGCGTTGAGCAAGAGTTGAGACGTTGAGCAGAGATGTTCAACGTAAGCGCGCTAGCTGGCTTCGATGCAGGGCATTCAATTGGGCGGAAACATGTTCGATCGCGCCGCGGAGATCCGACTCGCAAACATCTGACAAGATGCCGACGTCTTTGGCCAGTATGAGTAAGCAAGCAAGTTCGCTCAGCGATCCGTAAGCGATTTGGGAAAAGTGAGCTTGGTCTGTTCGGCTGTGGCGGGATGTCCCCTCAGCCAAATTGGCGGCCACAGAAACTGCAGCGCGGTTACATTGGCTGGTTAGGCCGTACATCTCACGCTGCGGAAAGTTGGCTGTCACCAGATGGACTTGCTTTGCCAACAGTCGAGCTGCCTGCCAAACACGAAGCTTTTCAAATGAATATTGTTGCGGAGGGTTCATGCTTTGAGTCTGCCAGCAACCGCTCAACAACTCAACGCCTCAACTCCTGCTCAACGGTTTTCGGAGCCAATTTGGTGGCTTCGAAAACCATCGGCACCAACGCGCGCCCTCTTGTTCCGAATCTAAAGCCAACGCGGCGCAAGGCTCGCCAGGCCGGACCGGGCCGTTCTATGAACATGAGTGCAAGCCGGAAGAAGGACCTAAACCAAACAAGAAGCCGTCCAACGATTGAGCGCGCTTCCTCGGCTTCGAAAGGCAACAGCAGCGCTTCTCGATCGTTCGTGCTCAGCTGAATCGATTTAGCGATTTCTCGCAGGGCGGATTCGGCGGCCGCTTTTCGCGAACTGGCGCGCGATGGATCAGGATGGAAGCTGAGTTGGTCGCCGTGGTAACGCCACATGGCCAACTTTTTCGGGATGTGAACGGTGCCGGTGGAACCGGTTAGGCGAAGCAGCCATTTAAAATCAGCGACCGAACCAATTGTGGTGTCGAAGGGAGCTGAGGCGCGAGCGAGCTTGGTCCGAACCACGAGTTGGTTGAGCGAAAGATAAACGCTGCGGCCGTCGAAGTGCAGGAGGAAATCATGCGGGACCGGCCGGAAATTATTTTCGCAGGGTTTGTCGTCGGCGAAGGGTGTGCGCACCGTATCAAGACTCAATAAATTCCGGGCCGCGCGCCTGGAGACGTTGCGAGTCAGTTCTTCTTCGGAAAGCGGATTGCCATCGCGATCGATTAGCAACACGTCGCAAGCGGCGATGCCGGCCTCCGGACACTTTGACAAGGCGTCGATCATTGCGGCCAAAAATCCGGACACCATGCTGTCGTCGGCTGTGGCAATGTGGATGAACTCGCCGCGCGCGAGATCGAGCCCGCGATTAAGCGCGGCGTAAAGTCCTTCGCGTGGAATTTGGTGCAATCGAAAACGAGAATCGCGTTGCGCGACCGACTGGAAAAATTCCCAGGTTCCATCGGTCGATCCGCTGTCGAGAACGATCGCTTCCCAATCACGGAACGTTTGCGCGAGCAATGATTCGATTCGGGGTTCGAGAAATTTCCGCGCGTTCAGTGACGGCAACAGAATCGAAACCATTGAGAAGAGAAGTTGAGTCGTTGAGGAGTTGAGTCGTTGAGAAGGTCTTCAACCCGATCGTGCTCGCTGGCTGCGATGTAGGGAGTTAAGTTGTGCCGAGACACGTTCGATCGCACTACGAAGACTTACTTCGGAATTCTCTGACAAAATCCCAATGTCTTTAGCAAGAACGAGTAGGCAGGCGAGTTCCGTAAGAGATCCGTAGGCGATCTCCGAAAAGTGCGCCTGATCCTTTCGGCTCTGACGGGAACTGCCTTCAGCAAGGTTGGCAGCAACTGAAATCGTCGCTCGATTGCATTGGCTGGTCAGACCGTATAGTTCTCGTTGCGGAAAATTGGCAGTGGTAAGGTAGACTTGCGTTGCTAGCTCTCGAGCGGCCTGCCAAACGCGTAATTTTTCAAAGGAATATTGTTGTGGAGGGTTCATTCTTCGAGTTTCTCAAAAACGGCTCGACAACTCAACCCCTCAACTGTTGTTCAACGTCTCAACCTCTTAGAGAACCCGTCCGTTGATGACAATCAGGTATTGTCGTTTCAGCAGGCGCGCGAACCCGCCTAACAAACTCCCGGGATTTTTCCTGACGCTTCGGAGCGGCGCCGCACACGATGGACCAAGCTGGTTCGATCGGGAAATCACTTCACGGACGTAGGGGGCGAAAATATTTCCGATCACGACACTGGAGGGAACCACCCTGTATTTGGCGAGCTGGGTGTCGTAAATCCAACCGGCCAGCTGTTTGAAGGCGTGGAAGTGAAAAAAAACCAACGGTTGATCGTCAACGAAAATGGCGCCGTCGCGGAGGGTCACCTTGTAGTTTCCTATATTCCAAGGGGCCAGATTCGCGCCTTTGTTCTGCAACACGACCACGTTTTGGAAACGAGCCGGCCAATCATCAAGATATTTTTGGTCGGCGAAGCGGTTGCCTTCGATCCGGTCGTAACACCACTCAATGCAGCGTTCCCGCCACCATTCGAGGCAGGCCAATCCATTGGCATCGCGCCGGAAAGTGACCCAGCCCACGTTATAAATTCCGTTCCATTCCCATTTGCGAAACGCTTCCGAAAATCGGTGAGCAATAATCGCAATCGAATTATTCCCTATCTCATCAAACAGGGGCTGGATATCGGCGAAGAAGTACAGGTCGGAATCGAGATAGGTTATTAAATCGACCTCGGAATGGTGATTTAGAATGAACAGGGGCAGGGCAGGGGTGCAGGTGAAATAATATTCGAGAAGCGAACGATTCGTTTTGGCCTGGCGCAGAGGCGCGTCGTCTCGTTCCAAGTCGTGCAGTCTGAGCAGATTTACTTCGGGCAACCCCAGCTTCGCCAGCGCAGCATGACTCTCCTCGTCCAGGCACAGCATCCAAAGCTTGAACTCCGGGCAATGACGTTTCAGCGAATCATAAAGGACCAACGCCCGGGCCAGATAGTGACAATCGAAGTAGGTGCAGAAATATCGCATGTTAGCGCTGCAGATTTCTTTTCCGCCGATCCGCTCGATGGAGCGCAACAAACGCTTCAACCGACGGGCCCATTTACAGATAGTTGCAAGCGCGCAAAGTGTCCCCGGCTTGGGCCAGAAAAACCGAAAGGACGTTTTCCGGCATTTCATCCTTGAAACTGCCGGCCTCTCCGCGGCGAACAAAGAAACGCGAGCTCGGCCAGTCCGGGTTGGCCCAACCAGTTTTTTCTTCCTTCTCGCGCATTTTCGCGAACGAACTCTTCCGGCTTACGTTTTCCAATAATTGCTCAGATCGTTCAATACCGGCGAAATCGCAGATGCGGCGAAGCTGGCTCACCGGATTTTGGAGAAGGTCTTCATATCGGACAGTCAGAATCTGTGCTCCGAATGGATTGGAGACCCAGGCGTTGACGTGATCGTGCCATTTTGACGGAAACAAGAGCCGGCCGGTCCGCACGATTTCCGAAAAATCCACCGGGCCGGGGTTGAGAGCCTGAAGATGATGATAGTAAGAAACCATCACGTCACGCCCGTCACGCAAAAGATAAATCACCCGTCGATATTCGGCCCGCGGCAAATAATGTGTCTTAAAATACATGGGAGTTTGGTGACGCCGATAATAACGGCAGGCGTGAACATCCGGTACCAGATCGAGAATCTTCGCGTCGGAGAGATATTCCGGATCGAGATCGTGAACGACGCCGGCGATCAAATTCTGCATCCAGGTATTTCCGCTTTTTGGATAACCGACGATGAAGATGTCGGCGGGATCGGTTTGTCGGATAGAAGTGAGCCCGGTCTCTCGAGCGATTTTCTTCTCGCGTCGATTTTGTGAAAGCCGTGCTGGCATTCGAAGCATTGAGGTGATGATTTCAGGAACCGATCGTTTCACGGTTTTCGGCACGGGCTATTGTCGATCTAAAACGACAGGTAGTCATATTTTGGCAGGACAAGGCCGCTTGGGATTGCTGCCGGTTGTCCAGGCCGGTCACGATTTTGACGAAGCGTTTTTTCCAACGCCCGAACGTCGTCGGCCGATTGAATGCCGAGCGCTCTTAACCTGGCCAAGCCCGCCTCTCGCCGGGCTGGAGGGATCGTTGAAGGATGATCGAACATATCGAAAAGATATTTTCCGTCTCGAACCATTCGCCAGGCGGAATTCTGCTGGACGGATTCGGCGACGTATTTCGAACGATTGATTCCACCAACGACACCGACGCCGAGACCAAGAATTACGAGGGCGGTGACCGCTCGACGAAGCTGATTTCGCGATTGGGCGAAGTTATAGATATCGGTGATCGCGACGGAGATTGCAGTCATAAAAGCGAGAGTCGGAAGGGCAATGCCGAAGGAGCGGGCGACGCCGAGGGCAGGCAGGGAAAGAACGGCTCCCAAACAACAAATGCCAAGCACCCGCCACCGAACCTGCGGCCGAGCGCACGTTAGCAGCAACAGAACCAGGGCGATGAGAAACGTAATCCAAGTGAGAGCGATCGCAGTGTCGGTGAATCCGATCCATTTGGAGCCGCCGGGAAGACAGGCGGCGGCCATCGACGCGAGAAATCGCTTGATTGCCCCGAAATTAAATTCGGGTGACAGCGCATTGGGCACCAGGTAATGCCAGAGGCAGTAATGAAGGCAGACCACGGCAAGAACGCTAAGAGCAGCCGCGAGCACTCTGGGCCATTGGTTCCGATCAAAGAACGCGATTAGCCAAAGGAGCGGAAGAACCACTGGAAGGGTGTAGGCCTCTTCCCGGGTGAACGTGGCCAGGGCGCAGCTCAGCAACATCAGGAGCAGAAATGCCCATCGGCCTTTCTTCGCCCACAAAACAAAGAAGCATGCGGTGAAGGCGATCCAAATGTAGGCCATGATTAAATGACTAAGGCATACCCACAAAACCAGACAGGCGAAGACTCTCGAAGAAACAAACAAACTAAAAACGATCGCCAGTTGAAGGAGGCTAAGTCCGAGTTCCATCAACAATATGCCGGCGACGATCATGAAAACTCCCATCAGGACAATCACGAACACCCGCTGCGCAAAAATGTTGTCGCCAAATGCGGTTCCCTGAAAGTTGTAGAGCAGGATGCTGCAAGGTCTCAGACCAGGGGTTTCAATTTTGTCGGGATCGGCTACCGCGTGAAAAGCCGAGGAAATTTCCGCGCCGCTGTACGGCCGAACCAGATGAAAGTCGTCCCAAAAGAAAGGATATCGAAAGGTGGATGCGAACAGGACCGACCAAAGCAAGAGAAGAACGCCGGTTAGAATTATTACTTTGGCAATTCGTTGCATTTAATTCGTTAGGGTGGTTGCGGCTGAATCTGCTCAGCGCGCGCCAGTCAAAGGTCCTTGTTGCTTTTACTGCACCCGGGGGTTTGGCAACGGAATAATGTAGCGACCCTTGAAGCCCCGCGAAGTCAGCTTCGGAATGAGTTCGTCCGCAATGTGCCACGACAGAAGCAGAGCGTACTCGGGTTGATCCAGAAAAAGCCGCTCTTCTTCCACCACCGGAATGGTGGTCCCGGGGATGTATTTCCCGATTTTATACGAACCCTTGATTTCGAGCACGCAATCGAGAATGCCATTATCGAAACCGACATAATTAATGAGGGTGCTGGCACGGGAGGGCGCGCCAACTCCGTAAATCCGCGTCCCGCCAGTTTTGACTTCCCTGATCAAGCTGAGGAGATCGAGTTTTGATTGGGTCACCGCGCGTGCGAATTGGGCCAGTGTCTCTTTGGTGATGTTTCGTTTTTCCTCATCGAATAGCCGGTTCAAGCTTGGGTCGACTGGATGCCGTCCTTTTCGGGCCGCGTAAACCCGGACCGATCCGCCGTGAGTGGGAATGCGTCTCGCGTAAATTATTTCAAGGCCGTGCATCTCGAGCAGGTACTTCAACGCCGTCACCGAGTAGTAACGCAAGTGCTCGTGATAGATCGTGTCGTATTGCAAGGTTTCGATCAGCGACAGGAGGTAATGCGATTCGGAAATGAAGATGCCGTCCCCGGAAAGCAGATTGTCGATGCAATCCACGATCTCGTGAATGTCTTCAATGTGAGCGAAGACGTTGGTGGCGGTGACGATTTTGGCTTTGCCATGTTCGGCCACGACTTTTTCGACAGCGCCGCGGTTAAAGAATGAAATCAAGGTTGGGATGCCGCGTTGGATGGCAAGCTTTCCGGCGTTTGTCGGTTCGATTCCGAAAACTTTGGCGTGCTGGGTAAAGTTGCTCAGCAAGGTGCCGTCATTCGAGCCGATGTCGACGATGAGGTCAGAGGATTTCAATGGATAACGTTGCGCAACTTCTTCGGACAACTGGGCGAAGTTATCGCGAAGTATCCTGGTGGTTCCGCTGGTGTACGGATAGGTGGGCGGAAACAGAATGCCCGGATCGACAATCAATCCAATTTGGACAAGCTGGCATTTCGGACAGTGAAGTAATTCCGCGGGGTAAGCCGGCTGTTCGGCGGGACGAGTACCAATCGCCGGCATGGTGTTCACCGGCGGCAGGTAGCCAAGGAAAAGAACGCTCTCGAGGTCCGGAGAATCGCAGACCTGACAGCGCTCCACCACAATGCTGGAGTTAGTTCCGGCGGCGAGTTTTTTCTGACGGATCATTTATTGGAAGGTTTCAGGCGGGCATTCTCATCGTACCATCGAACCGTTCTGGCGACACCTTCGCGCAACGAAACGCGTGATTTAAATCCCAACTTACGCAGCTTCGTTGTATCCGGACAGCGCCGGGGCGGACTGCCGGCGCGCAATTTACCGGGCACGAGTTTAATATTGCGACCAAGCGAACGAGCAATCTCGCGGGCAAGCTTTTCGATAGTAATCTCTTCCGAGTTACCGATGTGATACACGCCAAGATGTTCGCCTTTTTTCATCACTTGAAGCGCGCCTTCGATTGCATCGTCGATATATATAAATGCGCGAGTTTCCTTCCCGGTGCCTTGAATCTTAAAAGGAGTAGCGGCTTTCTTTTTTTTGGGTAGCTCGCGCATTCGCAGGGTGAGCTCCGGGATCACGTGCTCCCATCCCATGTCTGGCCCATAAACATTATGGGGCCGGAGAACCAGCACCCGCTGAAAATGTTTGCGCCCAAAGTTTAGCGCGAGCAATTCACTGATAATCTTACCTCCGCTGTAGGAATAACGCGGATTCAAGACATCCGGCACGGTCAACGGAGCGGTTTCATCGGTCGGCACCTTTGCCGGCGCGTGATAGACTTCGGAACTGGAGAAGAGGACAAGTTCAGGGACTTTGTGTTTCAGGCACGCATCGATGACGTTAATCATGCCTTTGACCGCGACTTCCAGAACGGTCTCCGGTTTGGTGTAGAAGAATTCGGTCCCGTTGATGTAAGCCAGATGACAAACACCATCGACGTCCCGCGTCGCATCTTCGACGGAGTCCCGATCGCGAATGTCGCCGATAATCACTTCCGCGTTTTCACCGCCGCCTTTGAGTTTGTCTTTCGACCCGCGAGAATTGTTGTCAAAAACACGAACGCTTGCGCCGGAAGCGATCAAACCCTTCACCAAAGCGGCGCCGATGAAGCCGGTCCCGCCGGTGACGAGGTAGTGTTTCCCAGCAAACGGAGATTCTTTAGTGGAATTCGCCATTTCAAATATCGCGGTGTCGCCGGCTATTCGAGTTTACCGACAAGGGCGCGCTTTACTCCTCGATGAAATTTTGGAATTCGAACGATGGCTACACCGCGCGGCGCATTCCGACTCCGGCGGGTTCCCCAGATAAACCAACGCGAATATTCCTTAACCCACGGACCGAGACGAAAATTCGATTCGCCTCCGTAAAGCCGATCGATCGAAATAATCGGCACCTCGCCCAAACGCAGACCTGCGTGATGCGCTTTGATCGCCATTTCGAATGCGACCGTCCAGCCAACCGGGCGACTTTCCAGTTTGAGCAGCGGGAAAATTTCCTTCCGGAACATTTTGATCCCGGTGGTGGCGTCGGTAAAAGGCGAACCGGACACCCGGTGGAAGAGCCAGTTGGCGCAATAGGACAAACACGCGCCAATCAGAGAACCGCCAAGCCGACGGCCACCGTGAGCGTAACGGGTGCAGCTCACGAAATCGCAGCCCTCGCGAATCAACTCAATCATGTCCTCAATCGCGAGCACCGGGCCCACTTCGTCGGCGGCGAAAATAAGAATCACGTCGCCTTGCGAAGAAGCAACGCCGGATCGGATGGCATTCACCACGCCCTTGCCGAGAGTGTTGTGAACGCCGCGCAGCTCGGGGTAATTTTTGCGCACGTCTTCGACCACCGGAATGCTGTCGTCGCTGGCCGAATCGTAGACAACCAACACTTCGTGCGGCAGATCGACCACGGCCCGAAGAATTTTGAGCATGATGCGCAGGTTGATGCCCTCGTTGCGCACCGGCAACAAGATCGACAGCATCTGGCACCGGTTGAGTACCGTTGTGTTTTCGGCCGGTGCGGTCGCGGTGGCGCTGGTCATTCGCTGTAAAATTTACTGATTAAGCGACAAACCCGTCGCACCTCGTCATCGGTCATTTGAAAAGCCGAAGGCAGCCAGATTGCCGCTTTTCCAAGTCGAGTGCTACTTGGGAAATCTGTGTCATCACGCAAGTAAGGTTTCTGAGTGTGTAACGGAAACCAAAATCGGCGGCAACCGGCGCCATTCTTTGCCAGAAATTCATCGAGTTGATCGCGACGCTCGGCCAGGGCATCAACCCATTGGGGCTGTTCGCCGGCTTCAATGTTAAATGGAAGAACGCGTATCGTCTTTGTTCCGGCGAGTTCGTCACGATAAATAGAATAAGTGCGCCGCACCCGTTGCATTCGCTCGCCAAGGCTCGCCAACTGGCCCAATCCAACCGCCGCTTGAAGATTCGTTAACTTAAAATTGAAACCGATTGAGTCATGAACGTCCGCGCCTCCGGTGCCCCGCACCGGCCGGCCCTGGTCTTTCAATTCGCGGAGCCGATGAAAAATAGATTCGTCGTTGGTGACGATCACACCGCCCTGGCCGGTCGTGATCATTTTATTCGGAGAAAATGAAAAGCAGCCCGTATCGCCGAAGGTTCCGAGACAGCTATCTTTGAAGCGAGAGCAAAATCCTTCAGCCGCGTCCTCGACCACGGATAAGTGACGCGCCCGCGCGATCGCGACAATTTCTTCAATCGCCGCGGCGCGTCCGCTGACGTGTACCGGCACTACCGCTTTGGTCCGCTAAGTGATGGCCGCTTCCATCGCTTTGACGCTGAGATTTAAAGTTTCGGGATCGACATCCGCTAAAACCGGAGTCGCTCCAGTCATCGAAACTGCGTTCGCCGTAGCGATAAAAGTCATGTCGGGAACAATGACTTCGTCTCCGTGACCAACGCCGAGGGCCATCAGCGAAAGATAAATCGCCGCGGTCCCGCTGGTGACGCCGACGCCGAACGTGGCGCCGGTCAGTTTTGAGATTGCCTGGGCGAATTCTTCCGTGACGTCGCCATCGTTGAGAAAGTTGCTGTCGATTACGCGTTTGATCAGGGCCAGCTCGTTACCGGTCATCTCGGGCGACCACCAGGAGATGGAGCGAGTCATGTTAATCCACCCGGCGCAAGACAAAGCCCTGGATCGGCCCGAAGGAATCTCCTTTATCGACGGAAATCTTTACTCGATCGCCCATCAATTCGTACAAATGGCGGGCAGCAGCGTCCGCGGCATCAAAAATTTCATCCTTAATCGCTTTGCGCCCGTAGCCTTCGAATTTCGCGAACATGTTTACGAAAACGCGGGTCAGCAGATAGTACAAGCTGAAGGTATGCGTCTTCTCCAGACGGAACTTTCCTTCAAGGAACTTCATCAGTTTGTCGTAGTAGAGGAAATAATTATGCCAGTCATGCAAAGGGACGTTCTGCAATCCCACGGCGCGCCGCACTGCATTCATCGCTTCGAAGCCTTCGAACGTGTTCTCAATCATCACATACCGTCCGCCGGGCCGCAAAGCGTCATGAATATTTTGCAGAACCTGCTTCTGTTCTTCCCAGGTCATGAAATTGATGACGACCCGTTGCGATACCGCGAGGTCGAACTTGTTCACGTAGGCCGACAAATCCAGGGCATCGCCGCCTACCAGCGTCACATTCGTTAGGCCAGCAGCGGCAAAACGGGCGGCCGCTTTTGCCCGCAAATGATTGGAGTGCTCCAAGGCCAGGCAACTGCGCGCTTTGGCCGCGTAATGGACGGTGGACTCGCCGTCACCGCACCCGAAGTCGGCCATTTCATCGCTCGGATTAATCTGCGACAACACGAAATCGGTTTCCAGTTTGCGCAAATTCCTGTCGAGCAGCGAGATGGTATCGGGATGCTCCCAATATTCTTCAATCCGGGTTCGATCGCTCATTGGTTAGGGTCAGGCGGGAAGAACGTTCCAGAGATCGACGACTTCGGTTTTGGCCGGAA
>JAICWQ010000107.1 GCA_025934755.1 Chthoniobacterales bacterium
CATCACACTCGTGGTCGGTATCGGCCTCCTCGTATTGATTCCATATCTGCGCAAACTCATCACCGATAAGGCGGAGGTACCTGCTGAGGAAATGGCGACAGCCACTGTTGTTCCCGTCGTCTGAAACGCTTTCTAGACAGGATTAACAGGATTTACGGGATTGCAGATCTTTTCATTCGCAGATCCTTTGTAGCTCATTTCTTCCGCGAACCTGGATGTCTTCGGCGATGAAAAAGCGACGCGAGGACGCGTCGTACTCCCAAATCTTCAGAAATCTGTGAAAATCGGGGCCGAGGGAATCTGTGGATAAAAAGTCCGGCTTGACGGAAGTCTCGCCTTACGAAACGGGCGAAGCTTACTTCATCTTATCGAACGTTTTCTGCAGAGTGGCCACATCGGACAGATTTCCGGTTTTTTCGCGCGTGGTTTCGATCCATTTTTTCTCGAGCGCGTTTTTTGTCGGGCGATCGGATTGATAGAAGACGCCATTAAAAAGTGACCAGTCACCTGTGACAAGTGACCAGTTCATCATTTCATCTTGTCGAAGGTGCGCTGGAGGACCTCTACATCGCTGCCATTGCCAACTTTCTCACGGCTTTGCTCAATCCATTTCTTTTCTAGAGAGTTTTTTGTGGGTCGATCAGATTGGTAAAACACTCCAAATACTCCCGGAAACGGAAGTTGGGCCAACTTATACGCGGCGAGCTCGTCGGTGACGTCGTGGCGGAGTTCATCCTCGGGGGTGTTGTCCCATTTCTTTTCCTGGATCAGTTCGAAGCTCCCGCCTTTGCGCGGGTTGGCCGGATCGAATGCGCCCGGATAAAATTCGACGCATTCGCTCAAGCATTCGATCACGCTGAAACCCTGGTGATCCGTCGCGCGCTCGATCATTTGGATCATGTGATTGACCTGGCTCGCGTGAGTGCGCGCGACGAACGTCGCACCGCCGGCGATCAGTTTCTTCATCGGGTTGACCGGCTGATCGATCGCGCCCTGCGGATCGGTCTTGGATTTGAACCCGATCGGCGAAGTGGGCGAAGTCTGTTTCTTCGTCAGGCCGTAGACGAAGTTGTCCATGATGAAATAGGTCAGGTTGACATTCTTGCGGCCGCCGTGATCGACATGGTTGCCGCCAATGGAGAAACCGTCACCGTCGCCGCCGAACAGGAACACGTGAAGATCAGGCCGGGCGAGACTGATGCCGGAGGCGAGTGGAACCGCGCGGCCGTGGATGAAATGCGCACCGTGGCCGTTCACGAAATACGGGAAGCGCGACGAACAACCGATGCCAGCGATGGTGACGATCTTTTCCTGATCGATGTTTCGTTTCTCGAGAACTTTGTAGTAGGAAGCCAAAACTGCAAAGTCTCCACAACCAGGGCACCATGTAGGATGGTCCGCGGTGATTGCCTTCTTGGTTAACTTTTCACGCGGAGGGTCTGCAACGGTTGTCGTTGCGCCGCCGTTTGGAGAACCGTTTGTGTTCGCTTCGCTCATAAGATTTATAAACGCGCTAGGGACAGCGCGTTCCACCTTTCGTCGGCGGTGATTGCTTTCTTGGTTAACTTCTCGCGCGGGGGTTCGGCGAGTGTCGTGGTAGTTGATGATCCGTTTGTTTCTTCAGACATAAAATTTAATTAGGAAGCCAGGAAATAGGCGCTTGGCACAAGCGCCTCTACAACTTCGTGGTTTCATGGATTCGGAAATTCATAAAATCTTCATCTTGTCACTGGTCACAGGTCACTTGTCACTTCCGTTAGCCGACGCCTTGTGGCACGACCTCTCTGGTTGTCTTCACATTTTCGGGATTAGTATCCGTGTGTACGATTGCGGCGCCGTCGCGCGGGATGTTTCGCGCGGCAAACGATTTTCCCTGAAACACGCCTTCCAGGATTTCTCGAACACGAAAGGTCAAGCCGTCGGTCTTGGTAAAGCTGCTAATTTTCGGTTCGCAATAGCGGGCCCGAAGCAAAGTGGCGAGCTGGCCGTAGCCGTAAATGCCCTGATCGTTCATTTCGACGGTGACGATGCGTTTGAAGTTCTTGAAAACCTTCTCGAGCCCGTTCGGCAACGGATGAATGTGGCGCAGATGAAGCGAGCCGCATTTCTCGCCGTTTTCCCGGGCGCGTTTCACCGCGTCGTGGATCGGTCCGTAAGTTGAACCCCAGCCAACGAGCAAAACGTCGCCTTCCTGATCGCCATAAATTTCCGGCACCGGAAGTTCCTCGGCGAGTTTGCGCATTTTATTGCGACGCTTTGCGGTCATTGCCATGTGCAATTTTGGCGAGCCGGTTGGATGTCCCATCTCGTCGTGCTCGAGTCCGGACATGAGCGGATATTTTCCGTCCAGGATGCGGGTGCCGGGCGGAGCGTGCTGGGTGATTTGATCGAGCGGATACGGCTTGTGGGTTTCCCGCGGGGTGAGATTCGGCTTCGGATCGATCATGATCTTAGCGAGGTCCGGTTCGTCGAACGCTTCGATCCGGGTGGCGAGCGAAGTGTCGCTCAAAATAAATACTGGAGTGGAATATTTGCGCGCGATCCGCGCGGCTTCGATCGCGATGTAAAAACAATCTTCGACAGTTCTCGGCGCGAGAACGACGCGCGGGCTGTCGCCGTGGCTGCCAAAGATCGCCTGGTGCAAATCACTTTGCTCGACGTTGGTGGGAAGACCGGTGCTTGGCCCGCCGCGTTGAACATTGCAAATCACGAGCGGCATCTCGGCCATTGACGCCCAACCGATCGCTTCGGTCTTTAAGGAAATGCCGGGCCCCGCGCTGCCGGTGCAGGCGAGCCAACCCGAATACGACATGCCGATCGCGATGGAAACCGAGGCGAGCTCGTCTTCGGCTTGAACGAAAATGCCGCCGTATTTTGGAAGTTCGCGGCGCAACACTTCCATCACGGTCGACCAGGGCGTGATCGGATAACCGGCGCCGAAACGAATGCCGCCGGCAATGAGTCCGTAAGCAAGCGCGGTGTTGCCGTCCATGGTGATCTGGTCGCGGGCGCCCGGTTTTTTCTCCGGCTTCTCGAACTGGTAAAAATGTTTGAGCAAATTGCCGACCGGATAAGCGTAGCCGGCCTGGAACGCCATCAGCGCGGTGTTCACGACGCTTTGGTCTTTGCCGCCGAATTTTTCGGTGATGATTCTTTTCAACTTGTCGGCGTCGAGTTGGAAAATCTTTGAGATCAATCCGAGAACAAAAATGTTTTTGCCCCGGTCCTTGGCGGTGCCCCCGAGCGCTTCAACAGTCAGGCCGGTGATTGGGATGCCAAGGTAAACGAAACGCTTGTCGTCGAGGTTCGGTTCGACGTTGTCCGAATCGTAAAGCAACACGCCGCCTTCGCGGAGAAATCCGATGTGGTCCTGATAACTGTGTTGATAAAACGCCACCAGAAAATCGGCTTCGTCACCGGCCGAGAGCACTTCGCCAGTGCCGATACGGACCTGAAAGATCGACGGGCCGCCGGAGATCGTGGCCGGGATCGTCATGTAGGTCATGACTTCCTGGGCGCTGCGTCCGGCGAGCCGGGCGAGAAACGCGCCGGCGGTTTGGATTCCGTCCTGGGAATTTCCGGCCAACCGGATGACTGCGTCCTGAATATTTTCGGGGCGAAGATCGGCCCGTTCTGACGGCGGAGCGCCGGCCAGGGTGGCCGGGTCAGGTTTTTGAACTGCGGTTACGTCAGGATTAACAGGCTCGCCCATGGGAAATGTGGATGTTACGCGAATAGCAAAGTAACAGATCACGAGCATCGCTCAAGCGCGCCTCTAATAAGAGCAAGGAGGCCGGTCCGAAAGGCGAAATGCGAAACGCGAAACGCGAAATGCGAAGGGCGAAGGGCGAAGTGGAAAGAGCTAAGGCAAAACAGCACGCAGCCACTCAACTTCTCAACCGCTCAACCATCAACTGCGGACAGACCGCTGATCTGTGACCGCTGACCTTTGGTCCTGCCCTAGCGTGGCGCGAGCGAAGCGACGATTTTTTCGAATCGCGGATCGCCACGGAGCGAATCCCATTGCGGGTAAAGCTTGAGCTCGCCGTAGGTAACGCCGGCTGGAATCTTTGCGGAGATGGCGAGTTGTTGGAGCGCCGAATCTTTCTCGCCGGTCCAGGCGTAGATCATCGCGAGGTTGGAAATGTAGGAAGGACCATCGACGGCGTCTTTGTTGGCCGGCAGCAGTTCGCAAGCGCGGCGCCCTTCGCGGATCGCATCTTCTTTGCGTCCAAGGCCGGCATCGATCAGTCCAAGCCGACTCCATGCCGGCGCGTAGTCGGGTTGGTCGTGCACGATCTTTTCTTCGATGGCACGGGCAGAGTTGAAAGCCGCGCGCGCTTTGGTTTCATCGCCAAAGGTCCGGGCGGCGAGACCCACGAACCAATCCCGTGTCCAAAGTGAGTTGTTGTAAGTATCGCGTAGTCCTTCGGGCCGGATGGATTGGAGCGCCTGAGCAACTTCGGCTGAATTGCGTTCCGCCAGTCCACAATAAAAAAGGCCGTTCGCAATCTCAGTGGCTGCCGCGGCATCTTTGTCGATGATGGCAAGAAGCCTGGTGTGCCACTGCTGGAGATCGGCTCGTTCAAAAAATGGGATTTGAGCGAGTTGTCCACGGACGAAGTGATCAGTGGGAATGACGGAGAGAGCCCGCTGATACATCTGGGCAGATTCGGTGAAACGACGGAGGACCTGATAGGTAAATCCTGTTTCCACCAGATAGCGAAAGCTTCGCGGGTCGAGGCTGACGGCACGCTCGAAATTTTGAATCGACATAGACCAGCGATTTTGGCGTCGATCGATAGCGGCGGTGTAAACGTAGACCACTGCATCATTGGGACGGGTCAGCCGAGCGAGTTCCAATTCGGCGCGGGCCCGATCGTAATCCCGGAAGCCCTTGTAGGCGTAGTCCGCTCGCGCGAGGTGAACTTCACCGGCATCGGGACTGACGGCGGCCGCCCGCTCGATCGCCGCGTGGGCCAACTCAAGGCGGGCCACAGAGTGGTCGAAGCCCTGCCAATAGAGATCATTGTGCGCTCCGACGAGAAGACCATATGCGCGCATGAAATGTGGATCGCGTGCGAGCGCTTCTTCAAGCAATGAAATCGCCTGGAGAAGCGATTCTTTCGCGTCCGGATTCGATCCCAACTCGACGAGTTCCAACGCCTGAAAATAAAGTCTCTCCGCGACCGGATCGGTGGTGGGCGGTTGCGCGATCGCTGCTTTTTCGCGCGGCGACATCCGGGCCTGAAGTTGATGGGCGATAGTTTGCGCGATCTCACTTTGAATAGCGAAGACATCGGCGAGGTCGCGATCGTAGGTTTGGGCCCAAAGATGGGCATCGGTCCGAGCATCGATTAACTGGGCGTTGATCCGAATCCGATTTCCGGCGCGTTGGACGCTTCCTTCCAGAATGTGGGCTACGCCGAGTTGCCGGCCAATCTCACGCAGATTGCGGGCGCGAACAGTCTTGTACTGCATGACGCTGGTCCGACTAATCACTTTGAGGTCTGCGACCTTTGCCAGATTGGAAAGTATTTCATCCTGAACGCCATCGGTGAAGAACTCCGTTTCCTGATTGACGCTCAAGTTTTCGAACGGCAAAACTGCGATGCTTTTTTCCGGAATGGAAGCAGCAGGGTTGGCCGTTGGAGTTGAAGAAGGCAAAGATTTGGATACCGGCCGGTCGGAAAAGGTCCAAAACCCAACGGCAGTTGCGGCGATCAATATTAAGAGCGCGAAGGCGGCAAATCGAAAACTTTTCGACATCGGCGGATGGTTGGTCGCAGTCGGATGTCGAATTTGGCGATTCGAGCTGAGCTTTTCCGGCGGCTGCGAGTTGCCGACTTCGTCATTATAAAGATTAACCAGCGAAATCACTTCGCCGTGCTTCACCTGGCATTCGCCCAGATCGTGCAAGTAGGATTGCCAATGCCGGTATTGGACGAGGTCCTCGGCGACGCGTTTGGACAGGAGAATGTGTCCGGCATCGCCACAATCCATCACTCGTTGGGCGATGTTGATGCCGGCGCCGGCGACGGTCGACCGGTCGTTTAAGTCGGTAATTCCGCTGACCGGACCGCTATGAACGCCCATCCTGACTTTCAGTTCGGGATGACGGCGCAAGGCTTTACTGGCTTGCAAGGCGCATCGAACCGGCGCATCGGGTGTGCTGGTGAACGCAAGCGCCATTCCGTCTCCGGTAGGAAGGCAGATCAGTTTTTGAGCCGCCTCGGCCACTCGGAAAGCGTCGGTATTTCGAAAAACTTCGTTCAATTTGCGGACCGATTCGCGTTGCTCGTTAATCAACAGTTTGGAATAGCCAACAATGTCCACGAAAAGGACATGGACGATTTCCAACTGAAGATCTGGTTCGAGCTCGGTATCCACGGGATTAGGGCGACATCCCGCTGAGCGAGAAGCCGATAGTTGGAGGGAAGCTTCTCCCGCGCCAAATGAGACGAAATCAAGAGGTCACAGGTCACCGGTCAGAGAAGTCAGATCTGATCTCTGACTTGTGACCGTTGATCGCTAGCCGACGCTAGTTCGAGCGTCGGCCACGAGCCGCAGGAGTCGGCTCTTTGCCGCCGAAAACGTGTTTTAAGCTTTGGCCGATCTTGCCGAAGGTTGATGGAGGGGTCGGAGTGGATTTGGCGTGCGACGAATGCGATTGAGGGCGGAGCTGGAAATTTACCGTGGCGATCGAAGCGGAGTCGATCGTGACGAGCTGGCTGCGGTCCGAGAGATCGGGCATTTTGGCGACCAGTTTTTGTTTGCCTAACGGCAGATCGATCGTCAAAGGGGTTTTGCCTAACGAACGCGTTCCAAGAAAAATCTCCGCGCCATCGGGCGTGCTGCTGACCGTTGCGCTGCCGTGTGGAAAAGTATAATCGACCGGGACCGATTCGCCTGCGCTGACCGAGACTTCGGCGCGATCATCCGGCCAGCCGTCGTTATGAAAGAAGAGGGTGTAGCGTCCGGGCGGTACATCGGCGATGGAATCGGGAGCTGTCCCGGAGCGAAGCGGGGCGGCCTGCGGCAACGATTTGCCTGCGATCACGCCGGCGTAAACGGCGAAACTTGCGCCCGGCGGGGTCGTGTTGAGGATGATGGTTGCATTCTCGCGGTTTGCCGGAGACGGAACGGAGGCACCTCCATCGGCATTTGCGGCCGGCTCGACCGAAACCGTTTTGGTTGAGGGCGGCGGTGGCGGCGCAGTTGTAACGGCATCCGATTTTTCAGTCGCGTAAGCAAGGGTGCGCGGAACGGTAAGGATGCTTTGCTTTTCTTGGTGCGAGCTTCGTGAGCGAGAGGCGGCTTGGGACGCGGGCGCGACCGTTTTTGTCGCGGCGAAATCGGAGGTGGCAGATTTGGGATGATGAAATACGATGATCAGCGCCGCGATTAAAGCCATCGTCCCGCCAGCGAGGGTGGCTAATCGGCTATCGATCGCGCGCGTCTTCTCGCGGAAGGCTGAGAAAAGTTCCGCGAAATTCAGAGTCGGTCCTGACTTCAGTTCACCCAGTCGAACGGTCCCCCCAAGTCGAAATCGGCGAGCAATATCGGCCGCTGTCCGCGGCCGTTTTTCCGGCTCTTTGGCAAGGCAGGCTGCAATCGTCTCTTCCCAATATTTCGGGATCGACGCGCCCTTGATTCCAAGTTTCGCCCGCCGCTGTGAAATTGTCGGCGCGATTACTTCGCGAACCTGTGATGCGACGTCGCCGCCGTAGAACGGGGGCTTGCTCGAAAGCATTTCGTAAAGGGTGGCCCCGACCGCGTAAATATCGTCGGAGTGAGAAGGATCTTCCCCGAGAAGTTGCTGGGGACTCATATAATTAAGAGTACCGCTCGAAGTGCGCACGCTGACGTAACTCATGGAATCGCGGAGGGTGCAGGCGATGCCGAAATCGGTAATCTTGAGTTCGCTGCGACTATTCACCATCAGGTTTGCCGGCTTGAGATCGCGGTGGACAAGTTTTGCCGATTGATGGGCGTAACTCAGAGCGTCGCAAAGGGACGTGACCCATGGGGCAATCTCCTGTGCTTCAAAGCACTTGTTAGGCTTCTTGACCCGCAACGACGAAAGAGTGGCGCCATCAACGTATTCCATTGAAATCGCAGCGCTGTGTTCGTCCTCAACAAAATCAAAAATGCGGACAATGTTCGGGTGTGTCAGCAACAGGCTCTTGCGAGTTTCGCGTTTGAGATCTTCCTGGGCCGAGGCATCGAAGGAGATCGATTCCGGCACGAGCTTGAGGGCGACGAGCCGATCGAGTCGCTCATCCTGGGCCAGCCAGACCACGCCCATTCCGCCGCGGCCCAATACTTTTTGCAAGGTGAACCGTCCAAAGAGTCTTGTTCCGCCAACGACTCCGCGCATTGTCTGGCCGGATTCGCCGTCTTCCTCCGGTCCAGAGACAGTGAACATTAGTTCTGGCAAAGCAGAGCGTGTGCCCTTGGAGGGATGCGATGGCATGCATTTCGCTTGGGCTAATCACATGAAGGGCACCGGGTCCATGGCCTGGCTTGATCTGGGCGATCGAAAGCTTCCGCTCGCGGGCAAAACGCTTTCGTTAGGCCGGGCCAAAGACAGCAACGTGGTGTTCACTTCGACCAAAGTATCGCGCCGGCATGCCTTGGTTCACGCCCAGGGCGGCGCCGAGTTTTCGCTGGTCGATCTGGGAAGCAGCAACGGAACGCATCTGAACGGACGGCGTGTCATTCAACCGGTGTCGCTGCAAAGCGGAGATGTCATTCAAATTGGCGAACAAAGTCTGACCTTTCGCGTCGAGGAAATGCTCATTTCTGATGATCAATGTTATCACACCGAAGCGCAGGTGACGGTGCGGGACGTCAGCCAGTTGACCTGTTGGTTTCTCCTGCTCGACATCGAAAACTTTGTGGCGTTGAGCGGCGAACTGGCGCAAGCCGAACTCGCGCGAATGGTCGGGGCATGGCTGGCGGAATGTCAACGGGTGATCGAGCATCACGGCGGGACGTTAAGCAAATTTTTGGGTGATGGCGTGCTGGTTTATTGGAATGCGAAATTGTCGGATCCGGCAAACGTAATTGGGGCGCTCAACGACATGACTTTGATGCAAACCCGCCGCCAGCCACCATTTCGATGGGTGCTGCATTTTGGGAGCGCTGTTTTTGGCGAAGCGGTTGCGACGGGCGAGTTGAGCGCACTCGGCCAGGACCTGAACTTTCTTTTTCGGATGGAACGCCTCGCTGCGATCAACGGTTTTGGGTCGCTGGTGAGCGAAGCGGCCCAGCGTCAATTCGCGCTGTCGGCGACTCTGCAGTCGCTTGGCCGGTTTCCACTCAAAGGGTTCGACGGCGAATATCCTTTTTTCAGCTGGTAAGCGACGCTGAAGCGCCCGCCTAGAGGTCACAAATCACAGCTCAGAAATCAGAAGCAGAAAATCCGATCGCTGACTTGTGATCGTTGATCTCTGCCAGAGCGGCCTAGCCGCCCGGCACCCAGGAATGTTGCTGCCAGAAGTTTTGAAGGGACACGTTGTTGCCGTTGAAAATGTTGCGTTCAGCTTTGCGCATGTTCGCAACACTCACTGGAAACGCGCTGCGCGGGCGCAGTCCGCAGTGACCATCGCCGGTATATTGCCAAAGGTGCCAGTGTCCCCAGGGGGCGATGCCTCGCGGTTGGGCGTGATAATTCGCAACCCAGAGCCAGCAATTGGAAAGGACCGCGCGTTGCCCGCCGCGGACCCCGGAAAACATCTGACGCAGGCGATTTTCGCTGCCGTAAATGCCGGGATAAACTCCGGTGCGCTCCTTGATTCGCTGCACAAAGGCGACGGCTTGTCCGACGCTCATGTTGCCGCCGTGGTAATGATTGCTTTCAAAATCGAGGACAAGCAAAACGCCCGGACGAGTTTTTTCTTCGTTCGGTGCGGAATTCAAAATTGGGTGGGAAGATGCGACCACGCTCAAAAAGTGATCGGCTTGGCGAACAGGATCGGTGCCATCGGCAAAATGGTAGGCGCCCCAAAGCAATCCGGCCCGCATTGCCTGCAATTGGCGTTCGCCATAACGCCCGTCGCGCTCGTATCGCGGGAAACTTGCTTCGTGAATGACGCCGACAACCCCTTCGCTTTTCATCGCCACGAAATCGGGCCGCATCAGATCGTAGTGCGACATATTTACGACACTGTTGTTGGCCTCCGCGCAAAGCGGAAACAGCAGAGCGGCAAGGGCGAGCGGAGCAGCGAATTTCATCCGTGGGAAATTAGCGTGCTCGATTGATTCGGCAACAGTTCACGGAGAGGTCACCCGCATTCGCCAAGGCTACGGCGCGGCAAGCAGGTCAGAAGATGTAAGATGTAAGATGGAGCAGTTCTGCCGACCTCTGACTTGTGACCGCTGATCTGTGACTTCTTGTCGGCCTAGCCGGCCGGCGGCGAGCTCACTGGCTTGGCGTCGTCAGCGGCCGGAGTCACGTCGAGCCCGCGGCGTTTCAACAACGGTTCAAGATAGGGATCGCGTCCGGTGAAATTCTTAAACAAGCCAAGGGCGTCGGCCGATCCGCCACGGGA
>JAICWQ010000022.1 GCA_025934755.1 Chthoniobacterales bacterium
CAACGAACGATGGACGAATCCCGCGCTGGATTTGTTCATGGCCGGGATCAGTGATGCGGACGTTTGGAAACCGTTGCTCGTCGTGATCCTCTTTGCCGCATTGGTCTTCGGCGGATTTAAGGCCCGTGCCTGCATCTTTTGTCTTCTGATTGCAATCGTGATCGCTGAACCGGTAACGAACGCATTGAAAACGGCGGTCAACCGTCCACGGCCCAAACATGTCGATTCGGTGCGAATGGTGCGATTGGAGAAAGGGCGGCCGGAGTTTATGTCGATCTTCAAGAAGCCGGTCGTGCGCCGCTCGGACGATTCCGATCGAAGGCGCGGGGACCCGTCTTTTCCGTCCGGTCACATGGTCAACAACACGATTGCCGCGATTTGTTTGACCCTGTTTTACAAGAGAGGCTGGCTTTACTGGATTTTTGCCGCCCTGGTCGGGTATTCCAGGATTTATCTGGGCGCGCACTGGCCCAGTGACGTGATTGCCACAGTTTTTTTGGCCGCCGCCGAAACTTTTTTTATCCTCGCGCTCCTGGAATTGCTTTGGCGATGGCTGTCACCGAAATTCGCGCCGCAAGTTTTTGCGCGACACCCGAGTTTGGTCATTAATCCGGGCGAATGAACAAGACTCGGGCAATTTGGTTGTTCATCATCGGGCTCACTTTGGTGCGCTTGTCGATGTTGGGCTCGACCGATCTCGAATTCGACGAAGCGCATTACTGGATGTGGTCGGAGCGACTCGCACCCGGCTATTTCAGCAAAGGTCCTGGAATTGCCTTCGCCATTCGGGCCAGCACGGCGATTTTCGGTCCGACCGAATTTGGGGTGCGTTTTTGGAGTCCGATTCTCGCCGGCGCCAGCAGCCTGCTGCTTTATTATTTCGGCCGCCGTTTATTCAACGAGAGGGTTGGACTTTGGACGGCAATCGCCCTCAATGTCACCCCAATCTTTACGGTCGGCGCGTTTGTGATAACCACCGACGGATTGTCGATCTTCTTCTGGACCGCGGCCATGTTCACCTTTTGGCTCGCGGTTGAGAAAAGCCCGCGGTTTTCGTTTTACTGGCCGCTGACCGGGTTACTGATCGGGCTCGGATTTCTTGGCCGATTCACCAACGCATTCGAGATTGTTTGCGTCTTACTCGTGCTCGGGTTTGCGCCGCGGCTGCGGCAGGAATTCAAGAAACCGGGGCTGTATTGGTTGCTTGGTATCTTCGTGATTTGCACGATCCCACCGATTGTCTGGAACGCTCAGCACGCCTGGATCACTCTTCTTCATCTGCGAACGCGCGGCAGTTTGACTGAACACGTTGGCTTTCGGCCGCTGGAGCCGCTGAAGTTTTTCGGCGAACATTTCATTTTCTATTCGCCGCTTCTCTTTGCCGCTGTGGTCTGGGCCGTGGCCCGAAGTTGGCGCCGGGTGAATCAACAGTTCAAGATTTTGTTTCTGTTTTGGTTCGGCGCCCCCGTCTTTATTTTTTATTTGCTGCTGTCTTTCAATCACGTGGCCACCCCGAACTGGGACGCGGTCTCGTTTATCAGTTTTGGATTGCTTGCAGTTTATTACTGGCAGGAACGAATCGAGAGTCGCGGTGTCAGGAATTTCGTCACCGCCGCGATTCTTCTGGGTTTCGGGTTGAGTTTTTTCGCCCTCGACACGGACTTGATTCGCAGCGCCGGGATACCTTTCCCCCGAAGCGATCCGAGCGATCGTTGGCGCGGCTGGAAGTCGATGACCGCGGAAGTCGAAAAAATTCGCAACGATCTCGAATCAAAACTCGGCGAGAAATTATTTCTGATCGCAGATGAACGTCATCGGGCGTCCGAGATTTCATTTTATCTGAAAGACAAGCGCGTTGAAGGACCAGGACATCCGCCGGTTTATCTGGTCGAGTCGCAGGATCTCGTGAACCAGTTTTCCTTTTGGCCGCGCTACGATCAATTCGTCGAGTCCCCGGTCAAATCAAACCCGTCCTCCGACGATGCGTTTACCGAGCAAAAGGGAGAAAATCCATTCGTCGGCCGCAGCGCCTTGCTGATTCGAAATTACGGAAAGAATCCCCCGCATAATATCCGGGCCGCTTTTGAATCGACCGAGCCGGTTGGAACGATCGAGCTGCGGCGTTTTGGCAAACACGTGCGTTACTGGGAGGTTTTCCTCTGCCGTCATTATCGAACCCTTCCATTATGAGCGACTCGACCGGATCGCCCGCAGTTTCCATCGTCGTTCCTGTGTTCAACGAAGTAGAAAACGTGCCGATCCTGCAGTCCGAGCTTCGCGCCGCCTTGTCTGGATTGGATCACGAACTCATTTTTGTCGATGACGGCTCTGCGGACGGCAGCGCTGAGAAAATCGAGAGCGCACCGAACGTTCAAATTCTGCGGTTCGAAAAAAATGCCGGCCAAAGCGCCGCCCTTTACGCGGGAGTCAAGGCGGCGCGTGGTCAAACGATTGTGATGATCGACAGCGATTTGCAAAATGATCCCGCGGACATTCCGCGGTTAGTGGCCGAAATCTCGCGCGGCGCCGACTTGGTTTGCGGTTATCGAGCGCAACGCAAAGACACACTGGGAAAACGCGCGACCAGCCGGATCGCAAATTTCGTCCGCAGTCGATTCACCAAAGACTACGTGCGTGACACCGGTTGTACTCTCAAGGCGATGCGCCGCGAATGCGCCGACGCGCTGGTTCCGTTCAAAGGAATGCATCGATTCATTCCGGCGCTGGTCCGCGGTGCCGGTTATCGGTTGATCGAAATTCCAGTAAACCACCGGCCGAGGCGTTTTGGTCAGACCAAATACGGCTTCGGCAGCCGGGCTTGGCGGGCGACGATGGATATGTTTGGCGTCCGTTGGCTGCTCTCGCGACGATTGAGTTACAAAATCCGCGATTCGGGAGCCTGAAATGCGCTTGTCAATGTAACCGCCCCCGGTAAGCTTGCGCTCCCGAATCGGGCACTCCGCATGTCGTTGGGTAATTTACTTTCGGCCGAGCAAATCATCCCCGAGATGAAGGCGACGGAACGTTGGCCAGCCATCGTCGAGCTGATCGATTTGCTGGTCAGCCTTGGCAAAATCAAACCGGAGGATCGGGACAGCATTCTGGCGTCGCTGAAGCAGCGCGAGGAAACGATGAGCACCGGAATCGGGTTCGGCATCGCAATCCCGCATTGTTCCTCCGATCGGATCGAAAATGTGGTCGCGGCCTTCGGGCGCTCGACCAATGGGATTGAATTCGACGCCCTCGATAATGCGCCGGTGAAATTTGTGGTTCTGTTCATTGTCCCGAAGAACCAGTTCCAGACCCATCTCCGCACCCTGGCCTCGATCGCCAAATTCCTGAACGATCGCGGGACCCGGGACAAACTCGCCAACGCAAAATCGACCGACGAGATCCTGTCGATCTTCCAAAACTCGGGGTCAAAATAAATTGTAGGGGCGGTCTCTGACCGTCGAGCTAATTATGTTTCGACGCTCAGAGAGCGCCGCTACAGTTGGCAAAATGCAAACGTTTCAGGAAATTCTCGCCAAGCGATTGGCTGATGCTCTGGCCAAAGCCGGCTTGCCGAATGCCGGTGAGCTGACTCAGGCGACCGATTCGCGCTTTGGCGATTATCAAACGAATGCGGCTCTTGTCCTGGGAAAGCAACGCGGCGAAAACCCTCGCGCGGTCGCGTCGAAAATCCTGGAACACCTCGAGGTGTCCGATTTGTCGGAACCGCCATCGGTTGCCGGCGCGGGCTTCGTCAATTTCAAATTGCGCGCTGAGGCAATTGCAAAAGCGACGGCCCAACTTTTTGGAGACGATCGGCTGGGAGTTGCCAAATCGGCGTCGCCCAAAAAAATTGTGATCGATTTTGGTTCGCCCAACGTGGCCAAGCCGATGCATGTCGGCCACATCCGCAGTACCGCGCTTGGCGACGCCCTTGCGCGAACCGCCGCGTTTATTGGACACGATGTGATCCGCGACAATCACATCGGCGATTGGGGCACGCAGTTTGGAATGGTCATTTGGGGCTGGAAGAACCTGCTCGATCGCGATGCCCTGGAGCGCGATCCGCTGGCTGAACTCGTGCGGGTCTATAAAGAGGCAAACGCGAGATCGACGTCCGATCCGGTCGTGCGGGAAGCGTGCCGGCAGGAACTGGTCAAGTTGCAATCCGGCGACAAGGAAAACCTCGATATTTGGAACGAATGCGTTGCGTTATCGATGCAGGACTTCGAGCACGTTTACGATTTGCTCGACATTCATTATGACATCCAATGCGGCGAGAGTTTTTATAACGATCGTTTGCCGGAGGTCGTCGATCGCCTCCTGAAATCAAAGATCGCCGAAATCAGCGAGGGTGCGGTCGTCGTTTTCTTTCCTGATGTTCCCGAGCTGGCGGACAAGCCGTGCATTATTCGCAAGAGCGACGGCGGATTTAATTACGCGACCAGCGATATTGCGACGGTGGAGTATCGAACCAGCGAACTGAAGCGCGACACGCTTTGGTACGTGGTCGGCGCCCCGCAGACTCTGCACTTCAAACAGATTTTCGAGATTGCGCGACGCGAAGGTCACGAGGGGGATTTCCGGCACATTCCATTTGGCAACGTGCTGGGCGAGGACCGGAAACTGATGAAAACGCGCTCGGGCGAAAATGTTCCGTTGCGCCAGGTCCTCGAAGAGGCTTGCAACCGGGCGAGGAAAATCATCGATGAAAAGAATCCGGATTTGAGCGACCAGGAAAAAACCGAGATCGCGCAGATAATTGGTATCGGTGCGGTCAAATACGCCGACCTCTCGCAGTATCGGATGACCGATTACGTGTTTTCGTGGGACAAAATGCTGGCCTTGCAGGGGAACACTGCGCCGTACTTGCAAAACGCCTACGTCCGGGTCCGCTCAATCTTTCGGAAGGCAAATGAATCCGCGCCGAAGATCGACAAGTTCGTGTTAACTGACGCCGCGGAAATCGGGCTGGCGAAGAAACTTTGCCAGTTCGCCGAAATCGTTCCGCAAGTGCTAAACGATTTCCGGCCGAACATTCTCGCGAATTATCTGTTCGAGCTCGCAAACAGCTTCCACAGCTTCTACGAAGCTTGTCCGGTTTTGAAATCGGGAGAGCCGTCACGGAGTTCGCGTCTGGCGCTGTGCGATTTGACCGGTCGCGTGCTGGAGCGGGGGCTCGATTTGTTAGGCATTAAGGCTCCTGAGAAAATGTAGGGAGAAAACGCCGAACGCCCGGCATCGGACACCGAATCTCAAACTCGGACGCATGCATTCGGCGTTGGACGTTCGGCGTTCGGCGTTCGACGTTTGCTTGAGGCGATGAAGAGCGAGCATCCAAGAATTCCAGTTTGCACCTATCGGTTGCAGTTCAACCGATGGTTTACCTTCGCCCAGGCGCGCGAAATCGTTCCCTACCTTCGAAAACTCGGAGTGAGTGACGTTTACGCTTCACCCTATTTCCAGGCCAGCCCCGGGAGCATGCACGGGTATGACATCACCGATCATAACCAGCTCAACGCCGCGATTGGGACACGTGAAGATTACGATGCATTCATCGCTGAATTGCGGGCGCAGCAGATGGGTCAGGTCCTCGATTTCGTGCCGAACCACATGGGTGTCATGCAGCCGGGAAACAAATGGTGGATGGACGTGCTGGAAAACGGTCCAAGCTCGATCTACGCGCCATATTTCGACATCGATTGGCATCCGCTCAAATCCGACCTGCACGACAAGGTCCTTCTCCCAATTTTGACCGACCAGTACGGGCGGGTTCTCGAGCGCGGAGAATTCAAAGTCCAGTTCGAGGACGGCGCGTTCTGTCTCGAATATAAAAGTCAGCGACTGCCACTTGCGCCGGGGACGTACCGTTATGTGCTGGAGTTGGCCCTCGACCATCTCGCCGAGTACAAGGAAGAGGAGTTCTATGCGGAATTTCAAAGCATCCTGACCGCGCTCGAATACTTGCCCCGGCGGACCGAAACCGATCCGGAAAAAATTGGCGAGCGCGCGCGAGAGAAGGAAATCGTGAAACGACGTCTCGAGCGACGGTGTCAGGAAGCGCCGCAGGTTCAACGGGCGATCGAAAAAGCGCTCGCCCAAATCAACGGTCGCCCCGGAGATTCGCGCAGCTTCGATAAACTCAACGAGCTTCTCAACGCGCAGTCTTATCGACTCGCGTTCTGGCGCGTCGCGGCCGAGGAAATCAACTACCGCCGATTTTTCGATGTGAACGACCTGGCGGCAATTCGAATGGAATTGCCGGATGTGTTCGACGCCGCCCATCAACTGGTGCTCGATCTTGTCCGCATCGGAGCCGTGACTGGATTGCGAATCGACCATCCGGACGGCTTGTATTTGCCCAGGGAATATTTGGACAAACTTCAACGGCGCAGCGCGAAAGCGCTCGGCCTGACCGTACCCAAAGATGGCCGCGCCATTTACATCATTGTTGAAAAAATTCTCACCGGCGCCGAAAAATTGCGTGCCGACTGGCCGGTCCACGGCACGACTGGCTACGATTTCGCCAACCAGGTGGCGGGACTTTTAGTGGATTCCTCAGCCGAAGCCTCGGTCACCAAGACGTTTCATCGGTTCATCGGACACACGATGCATTTTGGCCATCTCGTTTACGCGAAGAAACGGCTGGTGATGCGGTTAGCGTTGGCCAACGAAGTCGAGGTGCTTGGAAACATGCTGGACCGGCTCTCGGAAAAGAACCGGTGGTATCGAGATTTTACTTTTGAAGCACTGGCCCGGGCGGTCCGGGAAACGATCGCATGCTTCCCGGTTTATCGAACTTACCTCGCGCCGGGCCACCCCGTCAGTGAGGAAGATCGGCAGGTGATCGAGCGCGCGATTGCGGCGGCGAAGCGCCGTAATCCGGCGATCGAAGAATCGATCTTCAATTTTCTGCGCGATATTTTGTTGTTTCGTTTCCCTGAGAATCTCGATGCGGAGGCGCGAGAGGAGCACGTCCATTTTGTGTTGAAGTTTCAGCAGTTCACCGGGCCGATCATGGCGAAGGGCGTCGAGGACACGGTCTTTTATATCTACAATCGACTCGCCGCGCTCAATGAAGTGGGTGGGGAGCCCCAGCAATTCGGCGTTTCGATCTCAACATTTCACCAACGAAACCTGGAGCGACAACAATCCTGGCCGTCGACCGTCCTCGCCACCTCGACTCACGACACGAAAAGGAGCGAAGATGTCCGCGCCCGAATGCTGGCAATATCCGAAATGGCCGAGACCTGGCGGCGGTCGCTGGCCAAATGGCGAACGGCAAATCGGCGCTGGAAAAAAGGAATCGACGAATCGGAAGCGCCCGACGCGAACGAGGAATACCTCTTGTATCAAACCTTGCTTGGAACCTGGCCAGCCGGTCCCGATGGCGCTCCTCAAACGCGGATTAGCCCGGAATACGTTGAGCGAATCCAAAACTATATGACCAAGGCTTTGAACGAGGCCAAGCTGAACACGAGTTGGATCCGGCCAAACGAGCCGTGGCTTGCCGCCATGCGCGATTTTATTGCCAGAATTTTAGAGGCGACACCAAGGAACAAGTTTCTGCCGATCTTTTTGCCGGTGGCGGAAGAGATTGCGCGGCTGGGGGCGATCAATTCGCTTTCTCAGATTTTGCTGAAACTCACATCGCCCGGCGTCCCCGATATTTATCAAGGGAACGAAATCTGGGATTTTTCATTGGTCGATCCCGACAATCGCCGCCCGGTTGATTACAAGATGCGCGCCGAACTGCTGTCGTGCTTGTCGAACAAATCGCCCGAGGAACTTTTACAAAACTGGCCGGACGGCCGCATTAAAATGTTTCTCACTCAGCGCGCGCTCCAGTTCCGCAGCGAACATCTCGACCTTTTCCGGGCGGGAGAATATTTGCCGCTGCGGGCCGGCGGCCCATTCGCCGATTGTGTGATGGCCTTTGCGCGCAAGCTGGATCGTCAATCGGCTGTTGTCATCGCTCCCAGGCTTTCCTCGCAAGTCGGCTTTCCACCGATTGGGGATCGCTGGAAAGATACGACTATCGAATTGCCGGAAGGATTTCTCCTCGAACGCTGGCGGCAAGTGCTGACCGGACAGGAATTTTGGATCAAGGAGCGACAGATTCGGGTGGCGGACGCGTTGTCCACGTTCCCATTCGCGATAATCGCGAATGGCAGGTAGGGGCGATTGGTAATGTATCATTTTGACAAAATGATACACTACCGGGGCGATTGACCCCAATCGCCGGCGGGCGGTTTGGTGAACCGCCCTGCCTAATGATGCGCACCCTGCGCGAATCGCTCGGCCAGGTCGCCGAGCCAACGGGAGAAATTCCCGAGGTTTTTAGCGAGGTCGTCCCCGAAGCTAATAAAAGTGATGTGGGGCGACGCAATGATCAGCAGCACGGAGAGAAGGAGGAGATTCAATAAATAAATCACCACCAGTGAAAAAAATGTTCCCTGGTCGCGAAGATCAGTCTGGTTCTTTGGAATCATCCAGCAGGTGAAGGTGAAATGGAACGCCCAGGTGACACCGATGACAGCGTAAAGAACCCGGCCGTACGGTTGCATGTTGTAAAAAAGACTGAGCACGCCGTAGACGCCGATGGCGAGAATGCTGTAGAGCGGGAAAAAATACGGCGCCAGCGCGATCCAAAAGTTCGTTCGATTGGTCACGATGTGGCCGCCCTCGCGGCCGATACGAAAACGGCTGACCCGTCCGCCCATTATCCAAACCCACACCGCGTGGGTGAGTTCATGTCCGAATACGTAAAGAAGAATCGGCCGAGGCAATCCCATGAATGCGATCAACCACAGGACCGCGCCTAACGAAAAGAACCAGAACGGTTCGGCGGTCCAGAGATGTTCCGTCACTGTCGCGCGCGCGAATGCCGTGAAAAACGTCTGGGTCAGGATCGCGCAGATCGGCAGAAGGAAAATTCCGAATACAAATTTCACCCAGCGCGTCGGCACCAGGTAAGTGCTCGGCGTCGGAGCGTGGCGCGTTGTTGGCACGACGTAGGGCGCCACTTTCACCCCGCGGGCCATTTTTTTCCCGCGGACCATTCCTCCTCTTCGGTTCATCTCTGCGATGTTAGCGCAAATCGACGACCAAGAGGAAGAGGAAGCGAAAAGATTACGCCCGGCCCATGTAGGCGCCGGTGCGGGTGTCAATCTTGATCGTCTCGCCTTCTTTGATGAAAAGCGGAACGTTGATCGTTTTTCCGGTCTCGAGCTTGGCCGGCTTGGTCACATTGCTGGCAGTGTCGCCGCGCAAGCCTTCCGCGGATTCGATGACTTTCAAAGCGACCGAGGCTGGCATTTCGACCTGAACGGGTTTGCTTTCGGCGTAAAGCACCTGCACTGGCGTATTTTCGACCAGGTAATCTTTTGAATCGCCAATCAAATTGTCATGCAACGTGACCGTGTCGTAGGTCTCGGGGTCCATGAAATGGTAACCGTTGTGATCTTTGTAACTGAACTCGAGTTGTTTCCGCTCGATATCGACAATCTCAACTTTATCGGTGGACCCGAAACGGACGTCCGCGCTTTTGCCGGTATTGATGTAACGAATGATGGCCTGAACGAAGGCCCGCAGGTTGCCCGGGGTTCGATGGTTCACCTCGAGCACGATCGCAGTGTTCCCGTTGTATTTGATCGCCATTCCGCGGCGAAGATCGTTAGCTGCTGGCATATAAGAAAGTGATCAGTGACAAGTGACGAGTGACAAGAGGGCGGGACGTTACATGCCCATCCTCATTTTGCAATTGTAGGGCAGGCGCATTGCCTGCCGATCGGCCCACCGCAGCGATTGCCTTACAACAACTTCAAACGGGTCAGGTCTTGCGAATCAACCACGCCCACCGGCACTTTATCGTCATCGACGACGACGAGATCATCGATGCGATGGGATTCCAGAAGATTGAGAACTTCGACGGCGAGGTTGTCCTTGTGCACGGTAACTGGATTCAGAGTCATTAAATCCGCAACCAGACGCTCGCCCACTTTTGGATCCGATTGAAAATGGCGCGCAAAATCTCCGTGAGTGAAAATCCCAAGCAGCTGTCGGTCGTCTCCCGCCACCACTGCGGCGCCGGCGCGCACACTCGTCATCGCTTTGAGAACATCGCGGACGGTTGCGTTTGGCGGGACCACCGCCATCGATTCTCTTGGCCGCATCAATTGATGCACTCGCATCAGCAGACTTCGGCCGATTTTCCCGCCGGGATGAAACTTCGCAAAGTGCTCCTTATCGAAGCCGCGCGCTTCCAGTAAGACCATGGCCAGCGCGTCGCCTAAAGCCAACATCGCGGTCGTGCTGGAGGTCGGCGCCAAATTCAGCGGACACGCTTCCTGTTCGATGTTCACATCGAGAACGACGTGCGCGTTTTTTGCGAGGGTGGAATCGCTGTCGCCGCACATCGCGATGATTTTTACCTGGAACCGCGCGATTGCCGGCAAAATGCGAACCAGCTCTTCGGTTTCGCCACTCGAACTAAGAGCGAGAATGACGTCACCGTCTGCGACCACGCCAAGATCGCCGTGGAGCGCATTCAAGGAATCGAGCACGACCGCGGGCGATCCGGTGCTGGTCATCGTAGACGCGATCTTGCTTCCAATGTGTCCGGATTTTCCAACTCCAACGACCACCACTTTGCCACGGGCATCGACCGCATCTTTGATCAGCGCGACTGCCTGCGAGAAATCGTCGCCCAGTCGCTGACGAAGGCGCTGAAGCTCGCCGATTTCGAGATCCAAAACGCGTCTGGCTTTTTCCAAGTAGTCCATTTGTCTTGACAATTCTGCGCCGGGGGAGTCTAACCGGCAAGAACCGACCTTAACCGGAGAAACAGTAATGAAAAAGCTCGTGCTGCTAGGGGTATTAATGCTGGTGGCGGGCTTGGTCTTCGGGCAGCCCCCTCAACCGCAAAAGAAAACGTTTACTGCGAAGACGGCCGGCAAGGTCCGGGCGGCGCCGTCGCCCCCTCCTTTGCGCCGGGAAAACACTGAAGGCAGTCTGGCACGGGCAGCTCGCGGCGGAAATCCATTCCAATTGTTGAATCCGAAGGCTCCGGCGGTTTACGGCCGCGCCGAGGACAATGTCTTTCTCGATCCCGACACTGGAAAGTGGAAAGGGTTCAGACTGCTTACAATTAATTTTTGATGTTCGCAGTTTGATCGTTGGGGCGAACTCGTTCTGTCGCGAGTTTGATTTCAAAGTTGAACGATTCGTCGCAATCACGGCCGGTAGTCGCGCTTTACTGCGCAACCTTCCTCAAGCCGGAGATGTTGCACATCTATCGGCAAATCACCGGCCTTCACCGCGTTCGACCTGTCGTGATCGCGCAGAAACGAGAGAACCCGGAGACGTTTCCATTCGATAACATCGATACCGTCGCAAAACCGGCGACGCATTTTTTGCGGCGGTTCTGGTTTCGACAGGTCTGCAACAAACCGTGGCAGCTTTCCGAGTCAGAGGTTCGGGCGACCAGCGCTGTTCTGACGCGGGAAAATGCGCAGCTTTTGCACATTTTTTTTGGTCACATCGCCGTTCATCTTTTGCCTCTGATCAGGAGCTGGCCGAAGCCGCGCGTTGTTTCTTTTCATGGAGCGGACGTTTTGGTCGACATGGATAAACCGGCCTATCGAAAAGCGACGAAAGAGATGCTGGGTCTCGTCACGCGCGTTTTCGTTCGGTCGGCCTCTTTGCAATGCGCGGTGGCTGAGCTGGGATGCGACGAAAGTAAGATCGACATCGTGCGCACTGGAATCCCGTTGCAGGAATTTCCATTTCGTGAGCGCGAATTGCCAGCCGACGGCGGCTGGCATTTTCTTCAGGCGAGCCGCCTCGTTCAAAAAAAGGGAATAGCCACGACCCTGCACGCGTTCACTGCGTTTCTAAGTCATTATCCGAATGCGACCCTGACGATCGCAGGCGAAGGTCCGATGCTCGAAGAGCTCAAAGAACTGACCCGCAGACTCAAAATCGCCGATCGGGTGATGCTCCCGGGATTCTTGGCGCCCGAGAAATTGCTCGAAGTGTATTATGGCTCCCACATTTTTCTTCATCCGAGTGAGACCGGCAGCGATGGAAACCAGGAAGGCATTCCGAATTCAATGTTGGAGGCAATGGCGACGGGGCTTCCGGTCTTTGCCACGGATCATGGGGGCATTCCCGAAGCAATCGAGAATGGGGTGAGCGGGGTGCTCGTTGCCGAGCGTAACTACGAAGCTTTGTCGAGAGCGTTACTCGGTGCCGTGCAAGATCCTGATTTACTCAAGCGACTTGCCCGAAATGGAGCGAACGTCGTGGCCGAGAAGTTCGACCAGCGCAAGCAAATCGACCGACTCGAGGAGATTTACTTAGGAATGATTGGCGATCCGCGAAAAGAAGATCGCTAATTGTTTGCCCACCGCCTGAAACGACAGGCGTTCGGCTGCGCGCCATTGCGACTCCACGATTGCGGTTGCTCGAGCCGCCGTATTCCTGACCAACGCGGTTGCGGTTGTTTTCAATTGCGCCGTGGTCCGGACTTCACCGCAAAAATTCGCGAACGCGATGCGTTCGACTGCGCCATCTCCGCCGACGCAAATTGTTCGAGCGAGCAAAGCGTCACCCGCAACTTGTCCCGGGACGCGGCTGCGATCCAGTTGAAGCACGATTTTATGTCGGGCGAGCTCGCGGACGTAGTCGGGATACGATTGGCGCTTATTACGAACTCGCAGTTTGCCGGAGGGGAACTTCAATTCCTCCAAAAGTTTGGCGCCTTTGCGGCCGTCGAGATTGAATACTGTGACCGGTTCGTCCGTGGCGGCGCAGATTTCTCGCGCGAGCAAAAGCGCGGCGAGATGATTCCGCGATGCCACTTCCCACTCACGCGTTCCGACAAAGATGCCCGTTTGCTGGTCCGGTGGCACGGCAAAGTCCCAGGGTTTCTCTTCCAGGGGATACGGAGTTGGAATAAACGCAACCGTGTCGGGGTTGCGGTTGAGTCGAACCCGCCGAAAAATCTCGGCCGCTTCCGGCGTGGTGGCAATGCAGCCGTCGGCCGCGCCGGCGACGCGAAGGAATCGGGCAAGCTTGCCGCGGTCGCGCAATTGGGCGGCGATCTGGTGCAAGCCGGTTTCCTTAAGCGCGACGGCGACGGTGCGTTTCGCTTTCTGGCACTCAGCCAGCGCGCGCTCGGTCGCGCGAAAATTCCCGCGTAGTAGCAACAGGATTGGACGCTTTTCTTCAATTGCATTTTTTGTTGAGCGATGGACGGACCCACGCGTGCAAGCGGCGAACCCGTGAAAATTCACCGGCGGATGTGTTTTTGCGTCCGGGGCTGATGGCTGATCGAAATATTGTTCCAGGTCGCGTCCGCCGGGATTCAGAACGCTCAATCGAAACTCAGTTGCGTCGTTGGACGCCATTTATTCGTCCGATTGCCCTGGCGATGGAGTGACTGCTTTCAAAAGCGCACCTTGATCAACCTCGTCCATTGGCCCGACCGGCATGGCGCGTCGAATTTCGACCGGCGTCTCTTCCGGTTTTGGTTCGACAGGGATCGCGCGTAACACCGGTTTTTCCGCTTCTCGCTTTGCGTTCTCCAGTTTCGGATCTCGAAGTTCCGTCCCGGCGGTCTCCGTTTCCTCGCTATCGCTTTTCTCAGCGTCGGTGCCGACTTGATCGGCTGAGGGAGTGTCAATTTTGACGGTCGCTTTCACCGAGTTATAGGGATCACTTTGAGCAAGAAGAGTGGGACTCTTGAGCGCGATCGGCTTTACTTCGCTCAGATCGGCGGCGGGCTCAGCCCTTGGAGCTTCTGCTCCCTCGGTCTCTGCTTCAGTGACAATTGTTGCGCGAGGTTCGCCGTGGACGTTGCACGGTTCGGTAGGCATTTGCGCAGGGGTCGCGATTTCCTGGTACGTCGTCCGCTTTTGTACCGCCTCACCGGTCGGACCCTTGACCGTGTCGTAACATTTGTTCGTCGCCAACAATCCCGAACGCCAACAGATTTCAACGTCCTTCAATCCTGCGGGCCGCTTAATTTCCTTCGGCGGATAATGTTCCGCCGCCGCGTTCATGATGTCCACCCAGACCGGCATGGCCAATTCGCGACTAAAAGCGCCGCGATAAATTTTTTGCGGTTTATCGAACCCGGTCCAGACCGCGCAGGTCAGATTACTGTCGTACCCGGCGAAGATTGCGTCGGTAAAATCATACGCGGTGCCGGTTTTTCCGGCCGCGGGAAATCTTTTGAGACCGAATTCAGTCCGGGCAGATTTGCCGGTTCCACTTTCAAGCGCGTCAACCAGACACGAGTGCACTTCATAAGCGGTTTCGGGCTTAATCACCGTTTCTTTTTTAGCTTCGCGTTGTGCGACCCAAACCGTGCCATCTTTTTCTTCGATTTTATCCAGGATATGCGGGGCAGTTGTGCGCCAGCCGCCGTTCGGAAAAATCGTGTAGGCCAAAGCCAGCTCGGTCAGGGTCACCTCGCTGCTCCCGAGCAGAGTCGCAGGGTAGGGGCGAAGACTCGAACGAATGCCGGCGGCTCGACAAAGTTTCAAAACGTCGTCCAGTCCGGCTTCCATTCCGATTCGCACCGTGGCGCCGTTCTTCGATTTCGCGAGAGCTTGTCGCGCGGTCATCGCACCTTCGTAACGATTGTCGGCGCTTTCCGGCCCCCATTCGCCGAGAATCCCGGTGGTTCCACCGATCATCACCGCGCGATTATCGAGCGGTGAATCTTCGACGAGCGACCCGGGAAACATTCCCTGCTCGAACGCGGTCGCGTAAACAAACGGCAACATCGCCGTTCCAGCCGGGCGCTTGGACTGGAGGGCACGATCGTATTGGTTGTGCTCAAAATCGCGTCCGCCGACGAGCACGAGAATGCCGCCGGTTTCATTGTCGATTCCGACGACCGCACCTTGCAAATAATCCGGGGCGGGTTGGGCCGAAGCCGTGCCGCTGGATTTTGCCTGCTTAAAACGGGCTGCGTATTCGGCGTAGGTTTGATGATCGTAACCGGGATGTTGCTCCGCTTTATCCAAACTTCTGCGCAGCGATTCCTCGGCGACTTTTTGCAAATCGCCATCGATCGTTGTGTGAATCTTGAAACCTTCATTCATCGCGCGGTCCCAGCCGACCGCGTTGATCACCTGTTGGCGAATGTAATCAACCGCGTAATTCTGGCCCTGGGCGTTCTGCCGGTTACCAACTTCCAGTGCGCTGGATTGAGCCGCAGTACAGCGGGCGTTGTCGATGAAGCCGAGCTCGCGCATCCGGGTAAGCGCATAGTTTCTGGCGTCGCGGGACCCGGCCTTGTCGCTCCACGGTGAAAGCCGGTTCGGGCTCTTGATCAATCCGGCCAGCGTCGCGCATTCTTCAAGCGTCATCTCCCGCGCCGGTTTTCCAAAGTAACCCCGCGCCGCCGCTTCCGCGCCGTAGAGCCCGCCACCGAAATAAATCCGGTTCAGGTAAAGCTCCATGATCTTCTGCTTGTTGAAATTGTCCTCGATCCGCCGGGCCAGAAAAATTTCGACCAGTTTGCGCCGAAAGGTTTTTCCTTTGAGGGCGAAACTGTTTCGAGCGAGCTGTTGGGTAATCGTGCTCGCCCCCTGACGAACACGTCCGGCGGTGAGGTTTTTCAAAGTCGCGCGCAGGATTCCGCCCAAGGCGTAGCCGTGATGTTGATAGAAGCGCGCGTCTTCAACCGCCACCACCGCGTTCACCAAATCGCGCGGAATCTGATCGTAGGGAATGGTCTGGCGATTCTCCACGTAGATTTGTCCGAAAATCTTGCCGTTGCGATCGAGAATCACGCTCGCCGATTCCATCTGGTCGAGTTTGTTCAAGTCGAAGGTCGCGGCCTGATTTTTCAGGTCGGCCACGTTCATCGCGAGGTAGATCGCCATGCCGCCGAGGATGAAAGCGGCGACGGTGATCGGCACATAGAATTCCGGCCGCTTGTACCATGGGGGTCGGAACCAATATCCGGGCGGGGGGCTGAGATAATTGCTGTTGCGCGGCGTTTTCACGGCGAAGGGGAGCAAACTTAGGTCAGTCGGTTGACGATTCAACGATTTAACGATTTAACGATTTAACGAGTGAATACCAGGAATCCCGCTTTGGTTGGCCTGATTCGCGACGAAATCCGCGTCCGGGGTCCGGTCTCCTTCGCCTGGTTTATGCAGCAGGCGCTTTACCATCCCGAGCACGGTTATTATTCGAGCGACCGGGCAACCATTGGCCGGCGGGGCGATTATTTCACCAATGTCAGTGTGGGTCCGCTATTTGGACAACTGCTGGCCATCCAGTTCGCCGAGATTTGGGATAGGATGGGAAAGCCGGAGAATTTTAGCATCGTCGAGCAAGGCGCCCATCATGGTGATTTCGCGAGAGATGTTCTCGGATTTTTGCGGGACCACCGACCGGACTTCTTCTCCTCGGTCAGCTATCGGATCGTCGAACCGTTTCCAAAGTTGCAAGACCGGCAACGGGAAACCGTGAATGAGTTCGGCGATCGGGTGCAATGGCGAAATTCTCTTCCCGAACTCGGCTCGTTTGTCGGTATTCACTTCTCCAACGAGTTGCTCGACGCGATGCCGGTGAATCTGCGCAATAAGCGGGTCGGCTTGAATGGTGACGAGCTCATTTTTGTTGATTGGGCGAAAGACGAAAAACCGAATCAATCGCAGGTCGACTGGGTCGACAGTGTCGCGACGAAACTCGAGCGCGGCCTTGTTTTGGCGATCGATTACGGATTTGCCGGAGCGGAATTCAGGGAGACGATTCACGTTCGGGCTCGGCATCGTCTGCTTGATTCGCCGTTCCAGGAAATCGGAAATGCGGACATAACCGCGCACATTAACTGGAGCGACATCGGCAAAGCCGCCGAAAACAACGACCTGCGCATCGCCGGTTTCACCGATCAGCACCACTTTCTCACTGGAATCATTTCGATGTTCCCGGATACCGTCACCCAAGAAAAATCAAAGCGAGGGTTGCAAACGTTGCTGCATCCGGAAATGCTTGGCCGCAGCTTCCAAGTTCTTGCCTTGTCGAAGGATGCCGATTTTGCGGGTTGCCTTAGCGGATTCAAGTTTGCCCGCGACCCGCGCAAGGAACTCGGGTTTTGAAATCGCGAGTCGCCGATATTTGCATCTGCGCTTTTTCCAACTAATTTCCCACTCCTTTAACGGACAAAATTATGGCGGACGCCGGCAACAAATATCCCGAAAACGCAGCTGGGAAATTCTACGTCGATGAACAATGCATCGATTGCGATTTATGCCGCGAAACTGCGCCCGCGAATTTCAAGCGCAATGACGACGGAGGTCATTCCTACGTCTATAAGCAGCCCGAGTCCCCGGAGGAAGAGGGTCTTTGCAAGGAAGCAATGGAAGGTTGTCCGGTCGAAGCGATCGGTAGCGACGGCGAATAATTTGGAGGGACACCCGCCGTCGTGTCCCAATTAATTCGAGCAGGGCAGAGGCCATCCCCGCAGGCCCAGTGGCCAGACAATCGCGCAAACCCGCGTAGATTCCCAAGGTGGGCTTCATTTTCACCATCATAGGGTTGATGGTCTCACTGGATATCATCTGGTGGATCCTTTTCGCGCGAATCGCGACTCCTGGCCCTGCTCGCATCCTGGTTTCGATTTTCATGGCCGCGATGATGTTGGGATTGATCACCATCATCGTGGCGCGAATGTCCCGCGCCGGGTGGGACCGGGTTATTCCGAAGTTTGCCGTCTCCGCTATTTTCATCTGGCACTTCATCGGTCTCGGATTGCTCGCGTTGATCGGCGTGGTGGCGATTCCGATTCTGCTTGGGCACAGAATCATTTCTCGGAAACCTTCGGCGAAGATCGAGCAGACGGCGGAATCAGCGGCGTGGAGTCGTCGCGACTTTTTGCGTTTCGGCGCGGCCCTGTTGCCGCCGGTTTTTACAATCGGGTTAACCGGAGTCGCGATGTATCAACTCAATCGGGTTCGCGTCCGTCGCTTCGTTTTGCCCATTGCCGATCTTCCGAGTGACTTGGATGGAATGACCATCGCCCAGGTAAGCGATACGCACGTCGGGCGTTTCACCAAGGGAGAAGTCCTGGAAGAAACCGTCCGTCTCGTTAACGGCCTGGGCGCGGATCTCGTGTTGCTTACGGGCGATTTAATCAATGACGCACTTGCCGATCTCGACGCCGGCTTGGAACTGGCTCGAAAAATGAAAGCGCGTTTCGGTTTGGCGATCATCGAAGGCAATCACGATTTAATTGAGAATCCGCGCGAATTCGAAACCCGGGTTCGGGCTTCGGGGATTCCGTTTCTCCTCGATGAATCGACCATCATGAACGTGCGCGGATTTCCGGTGCAGCTTCTTGGATTGCGATGGACCCGTGTCTACGGGAAAGGTCGCGATGCCGCCATTGGAATGGAAGTCAGGAAGCTGCTCGAACAACGGAGCGCCGAGGCATTTCCAATTTTGCTGGCGCATCATCCCCACGCATTTGATGCCGCAGCGGAGAAGGGAATGCCGCTCACGCTTTCCGGTCACACCCACGGAGGGCAATTGATGTTAAACGAGCAACTCGGATTCGGCCCGGTGCTGTTTCGCTACTGGTCCGGACTATATGAGCGCGGCGCGAGCAAGCTGATCGTCTCAAACGGGGTCGGCAATTGGTTTCCGTTGCGCGTAAATGCGCCGGCTGAAATCGTCCATCTCATTCTGCGGAGAGCGTGACCGTTTATAGCGCCGGCCTGTTCGCGAAGAATCGCGGATCAATCGGGCCTTCGTCAAACGTCCACCCGCTGGAACGATATCGCGACGCAGGTCTGACCGGCCGTGTGATCATGCCGTGGGCCGGGGCGGCCGGAGCGCGACCGGCAAAGCTTCGGTTGGCCAGGAGCGATGTAGTTGCCTGATATTTGTGGCCGCTCTCGTATTCGTAAAATGCGACGTAAGTTTGGCGGTTTTTCAATTTAACTGCGGCGTTCCAATTGAAGGTCGGATCGAGCAGGAGTGTGCCGATTCTCGTTTGCCATTCCACCCATGCGTGAGTAAGCGAATCGCTGGCCCGGCGTTTTCCGATCACCAGACGCAGATTCGTTGCGCCGTTTGATTGCATTCGATCGTAAAGAACAACCGCTTTTCCTTTGCAATCTCCGACCCGGGCCGCTTCGACTTCGAATGGGGTTTGCCATTCTCGGGAATATCGATACGGCATCGCACGCAATTCAATCATCCACTCGTTCACCACGTTGAGCGACGGTCCGTAATTCCCGTAGATCGACGGCGCGGTTAAAGCCGGCTCAACTCGTTCCATTTGCCGGTCGTAAGGGGTGGACGCAACTTCGAACGAGGTTGATTGCGCAAAAGCGGATGCTCCGCCGCCGGCAACGATTAAAAGCCAAAACGCTTTCTTAAGGAGAGAGATCATGGCAGGTGCCATGACCTAAAGCACTGACTGTACCTGCCGGCGCCGTAGCAGTTGCCGCCGGTCCGGCTCCGGCCACTGCGCCTTACGGTTTCGTCGTCTCAGGCGGGGTCTGGCCCGGCGCCGAGGTGGACCCTGCCGCAGACTCCGGCGATTCAACCTTTGTCGGGGCGGTCGCTGCTGCCGCCTTTGCCGCCGCCGCTTTGGCCGCGACTTCAGCAGCGGCTTTTTTCTTCGCTTCTGCTGCCGCCGCCGCGTCCGCCAGATTTTTGTCTACCGCGTCCGCTTCGATGGGATGGATCTTGTGATAATAGTCGTTTGATTTCGACAGCTGGTCTTTGCGAAAGAGCAGGTGATTGAATCGCTCGCGCTGACTGAGTTCGAAATCCTTATCCATCTTGATCGCTTCGAATGGACAAACCTCAACGCAGATCTGGCAGCTCATGCAAACCGAGATATCGATGTCGAACACCGCGGGATAAAACTGCGGTTTCCCGACGTAATCCGGTTTCTTGTCCTTGCTCTTAATAATGTAGATGCACTGGGGCGGGCATTCTTTCTCGCAAATCTGGCAGGCCACGCACCGCAGTCCGGCTTGCGGATCGCCGCCGTCATAGATCAGGAACGGAAAGTTCCGGTAATTTTCCGGAAGCGGGTCGCGCTCTTCCGGATATTGCACGGTGGTCAGGCGGTCGGTTTCGAAATAACTTCCGGCAAAATTCCGGAGGGTCACCGCCATTCCCTTCAAAATGCCCACACCGATCATTGAGTTTCAATCTCGCTGAAACGTAAGCATATTCACAAGGAAAAGTTCACTCGATGCGATGGCCTGGTCTTATCTTGTTGTTTGTCATGACCTTAACTACCCAGGCCGGCGAGCGCATATTCGAAAGCGGTCCGCAAAAAACGCATTTGCTCGAACTTTTCACCTCCCAGGGCTGCAGCAGTTGCCCGCCCGCGGAAGAGTGGCTTTCCAAACTCAAGACGGACCCGGGTCTTTGGAAAAATTTTGTGCCGCTTGCGTTTCATGTCGATTACTGGGACCGGCTCGGCTGGCGCGATCCCTTTGCGTCCAAGGATTGGACTGCGCGCCAGTATCAGTACTCGTCGAACTGGAAGAGTGAGAGCGTTTATACGCCTGGCTTTGTGCTCGACGGACGCGAATGGATGGAACGAACTGTTCCTACGTCATCCGGTGTAAATCCCGGCGCCCTGAAGTTGTCCATTATCAACGGAAAAGTTCTTGCCGAATTTGTTCCTGCCAACGGTGGACCGAAAGATCTCGATTTTCACCTCGCTGCACTCGGATTCGATTTGGCGACCAAAGTGAGCGCCGGCGAGAACAGTGGACGCAACTTGCGTCAGGATTTTGTCGTCCTCTCGCTAACGAATGAAAAAATGTCCGGGGGCAAAACGGAATTCCGTTTCAATCCGGATCCGCGCGCGGGCGCAATCGCCGCCTGGATCACTTCACCAAATCAGCTCGATCCGATCCAGGCAGTTGGCGGTTGGCTTCGCTAAAAAATCAGCGATCAACTTCGCCCATCACGATGTCGATGCTCCCGAGAATGACCATCACGTCGGCGACGACGTGGCCGAGACACAGGTCTTCGAGGACGGTGAGATTAATAAAACTGGGCGGGCGCACCCGATAGCGATACGGATTCGGTCCGCCATTGCTGATCAAATAAAAACCGAGCTCGCCCTTGGGGGCCTCGATCCGGCCGTAAGCTTCGCCAACTGGCGGACGAAAGGCGCGCACTTTCACCTTTGGATTCACAATGGGGCCCGCCGGAATTTGCGGGAGCGCTTGTTTCAAAATCTCGATGCTCTCGCGCATTTCGAGCGCGCGCATCATTAACCGGTCGTAAGTGTCGCCGTGGTCTCCCAGCGGAACGCGAAACTTGAATCGCGGATAAATTCCGTAGCCATCGACTTTGCGAATGTCGTAGTTCACTCCGCATGCCCTGAGCATCGGGCCGGTGATTCCCGCGCTGATCGCGAGCTCGGGCGAAAGTTCCCCGACGTTCTGGGTCCGGGCGATCACGATTTCGTTTTGCAAAATCAAATCCTCGAATTCGTCGAGAAACTTCGGGAAACGGTCGACGATCTGTTTCGCGCGCGTGAGCCAGGCGTCGTCGACGTCAACCCGGCAACCGCCGAACCGCATGTAATCGCACATCATTCGCGAGCCGGAGAGCGATTCGAAGAGATCGAGAATTTTCTCGCGTTCGCGGAATGCGTACATCAACGGCGTGCCCCACGCGCCCATGTCGCTCAGTAAAAATCCGAGCAACGAAGCATGATTTTGCAGCCGGGTCAGTTCGGCGAGGATGACGCGCAAATATTCGGCGCGCTCCGGAACCTCGATGCCGGCAAGCTTTTCAACACTAAGGGCGTAGGCCCAGTTGTTGGTCATCGAGCAAAAATAATCGAGGCGATCGGTGTAGGGCATTGACCCCAGATACGTCGTGTTCTCGCCGATTTGTTCGTGGTTGCGGTGCAAATAACCGAAGACCGGTTTCAACTTGCGAACGATCTCGCCCTCGAGCGCGACGTTCATCCGAAAAACGCCGTGAGTGGATGGATGTTGCGGTCCCATCGAGACCTCAAGCAATTCGCCGTCAAGCCGGGAAGTCATTCCCGGGGGCGCGGCGGTCTGGACGGTGGCGCTCATTTAAGATTGATCCGCTGATTTCGCAGATTTTCACAGATTTCGAACGAGATCTCAGCGGAACCAGAAACAAATCCGTGCAAATCTGTGGACATTGATTTCTCTTACTGATTGCTCGTGATTTTTTCCGCGCCGTCGAGCTCGGGTCGCGCAGGATAATGTTGTTTCGCCCGCTCAAGAACTTCGTCGTGCGCGGTCGGTTCCCATTCGAAATCGTCCGGCGGCGCGTAATCCTTGCGCATTGGATGATCTTTGAATTCGTCCCACATCAAAATTCGTCGCAGATCGGGATGCCCGTCGAAGTGAACGCCGTAGAGATCGAAAATCTCGCGCTCCTGAAGTTCGGCGCTTCGCCAGACCGGGGTGAGCGATGGCAAATGGGTGCCTTCTGCGCGGTTCGCGGTCCGCATTCTAATAATGAGCGGACCGTGTTTGAGCTTGATCGAGTAAAGATGATAGACTGCTTCGAGATACCCGGGAATTTTCTCCTCGCTGGTCTGGTCGACTTCCTTCTCAACGCCGTCGACGATTTGTTTCACTTTGTTTGTTTTCTTCACGACGCGATCAAGCCAATCGACGCCGGTCACGTTCGAGCAAAAATCAAAACTCATCGCTGGGTGATCGCGAAGAAAGGTTGCGACGGCGACAGCGTGGTCGTTGTCGATCAAGAACGACGGCTGTTGGGCTGGCCCGGGATTAACGATGATCTCAATCTTTGCCCCGCGCGCGGCCAGCTCCGCGCGATTTTTGATTTGCTCCAAGGTTTCCACGAAGAATTTCTTCTAGACAGGATTTGCCCGATTCTTACGAGACCCGGACTGAAAAGCTGAAAGCTGAAATTTTGAAATCCTGAACATCCTGAACATCCTGTTAATCCTGTCCAGTCACTGCTTTTCGACCACCGGCGGATGATAAGTCCGCGGATTGGCCGGCGGATTCAGGTCGTGTTCGCCGAATTCCGGCACCGGAAATTCGCTTGGCTGTTCCGGTTTCAAGAACTCGGCCTTGTCCGCGCCGCTCAATTTCTGGCCGTCAATTTTGCGCTGCAATTCCATGAAAGCATGAAGCAATGCTTCCGGGCGCGGCGGGCATCCCGGAATGTAAACGTCGACCGGGATATAACGATCGATTCCCTTCAGGACGTTGTAACCCTGTTTAAAGGGCCCGCCCGAAATCGCGCACGCCCCCATCGAGATCACATATTTTGGATCGGGCATCTGGTTGTAGAGCCGGACGATTTGGGGCGCCATCTTCTTCGTCACGGTGCCGGCAACGATCATCAGATCGGCTTGTCGCGGCGACGGACGAAAGACTTCACCGCCGAATCGAGCAATATCGTATCGCGAGGCGGCGGTGGCGATCATTTCGATTGCGCAGCAGGCAAGCCCGAATTGAAGCGGCCAAATCGAGTTTTTCCGTCCCCAGTTGTAAAGGTCCTGCATCTTCACGACGAAAATTCCCTGCTTCTGCAATTCGCTCCGAAGCTTTTCGTCAATTTCACTCATTCGTTTCCGATCTAACGATTCGACGCTTTAACGTCCCACTCTAAACAACCTTTGCCCCACGCCCAAACCAGGCCTTCGATTAATAACAGCAAAAAAACGAGCACCGCAACGAACGCGCCAAGCGGCAAACTGGTGAAGGCGACGGCAAACGGGACCAGGAAAATCGCTTCCACGTCGAAGATTAAAAAAATGATCGCGTATAAATAGTACTGCGACCGGAACTGGACGTGGGCGTCGCCGATCGATTCAACGCCGCATTCGTAAATCGCATTTTTCTCGGCCCCGGGCTTGGGCGGCTGAAAAAACCTTCGCCAGCACCACGCCAGCGCCAGCGGCAGCAGTGGAAATGTAATGGCCACACCGGCGAACACCACGATGAACAAATACGGATTCGGCGTCATGAAAGAAGCATCGACAATTCAGCCACAGATCGCACCATCCTTCGCTTCGCTACGGCTCGGCAAGCAGATTTAGACTGATGAACAGAAATAATACTACTACTCTTTGATCTGTGTTTCATCTGTGTTAATCGGTGGCAACCTAAAATGGCGGATTCAGTCGACCAAATCTTCGTCCATGCAAAACAGTGGCTGATGTCGCCGCTGGAGGGCCACATTCCGGACTGCTTGATCCAGATCGTTTCGAGCCTTCTCAACATCGCTGCTGTCCTCGGAGTTTTCCTCACCCTTTTCGCGCTCATGTCAGTCCTCGAGCGAAAAATTCTCGGCCGGATGCAAAACCGGTACGGCCCGAATCGGGTCGGACCCTTTGGCCTTTTCCAGCCGGTTGCCGACGGGATCAAAATGTTAATCAAGGAAGACATCGTTCCGGCGCGCGCGGACAAGGTTGTGCATTTTATGGCGCCGATTTTGATCGCCGCGGCGGCAATTCTCGTCCTCGGGGTCATTCCTTACGGCCGGAACATGACGCCCTTTGTCATCGACGGCGGGATTTTGTTTTTCTTCGCGGTCGGCTCGACCACGGAGCTCGCCGTGTTCATGGCGGGTTGGGGCAGCAACAACAAATTCTCTCTCCTCGGAGCGATGCGCGCGATTGCCCAGATGATCAGCTACGAGTTGCCCCTCATCATCACCGTGTTGCCGGTGGTGATGGTGGTTGGGTCGCTTAACCCGGACAAAATCGTTTTCGCCCAAGAGTCTTACCATTTTGGTTTTGTTCCGCATTGGTTTGTTCTGACGCCGTGGGGGGCCACTGCTTTCATTTTGTTTTTCGTATCCGGTCTGGTGGAATCGAACCGCACCCCGTTCGACGTACCGGAAGGCGAATCTGAAATCGTAGCCGGACATATGACCGAGTATTCCGGTTTCAAATACGCCACATTTTTTCTGGCGGAATATCTGGGAATGTTCGCCGTTAGCGGCCTCGCGGTCACGCTGTTCCTCGGCGGCTGGCACGCGCCCCTTCCGGGGCTTGGCTTTGTCCCGTCCTACGTCTGGTTCTTCGCGAAATTGTCGGTGTTGCTTTTCGGGTTCATCTGGATTCGCGGCACGCTCCCTCGAATTCGCGTCGACCACATGATGAATTTCGCCTGGAAATTCATGTTGCCGATGGCATTCACCTGCCTGGTTTCCGCGGCAGTCTGGCACTACAGCGGGCGCCGTTTGTCCGGATGGCTTTGGTCGTTCGCCATCATTGCCGTGGTTTACTTCGCGCTCTCGCTCCTCCTCGACGCCCGCCGAAAATTCACCCCGCGCACCTATCGCTTCGCCGAATGAATATGGACGAAAAAAATGCTCGCGATTGTAGGGCAGGCGCTCCTTTTACCGTGCATTCTGGTAGGGGCGATTGCCCCCAATCGCCCGCGGTCGGTTCGGTGAACCGCCCCTACCTCGAATCGAACGAGGCAGGCGATGGGCCTGCCCTGGAATTTTCCGAATGAACGCTGTTCCCTTTATCATCATTGCAATCTTCACCCTCACGTTCGCGCTCGCGGCCGCGACCAATCCTCGACTGATGCACGCGGCATTAAGTTTCGCGGCAATGTTTATTGGCTTGGCCGCGTTTTTCTTTATGCTCGGCGCGGAATTCGTCGGGCTCGTCCAGGTCTTTGTTTACGTCGGCGCGGTCGCGGTGCTGATCGTTTTCACGATTTTGCTGACTCGTCGCGATGTTGAGGAACGCCATGGATTCAA
>JAICWQ010000103.1 GCA_025934755.1 Chthoniobacterales bacterium
GAGAACGGAGTAAAGACCTTCATCCCTCATCCTTCATCCTTCATCCCTCATCCCTCATCCCTCATCCCTCATCCCTCATCCTTCATCCTTCATCCCTCATCCCTCATCCTTCATCCTTCATCCATTGAGAGGTGGCTGGGGCCAGAATCGAACTGGCGACACGCGGATTTTCAGTCCGCTGCTCTACCAACTGAGCTACCCAGCCGTGAGGTGGTCACTAAAGCAGAAAAGACCGCGCGCTCAACCGACATCGATTCGATTTGGAGGGCGCTGCGCTGTCGGCGCCAATTATTTATGGGACAGGACGGCGCGTGTCCCTCCAAGAACCTAAAATTTTCTTGCCAGTTCCACCGCTCGACCAAGCATTTTCAAATACTGGCTGCGCGGAATTTCGATCGCGCCGAACTGCTCAAGATGCGGGGTAAGCCATTGGGTATCAAGCAAGGTAAATTTTCGAGCGCGCAAATGCCCCACCAGTCCGACCAGGGCAATTTTGGACGCATCGCGTACGCGGTGAAACATCGATTCGCCGAAAAATGCGCCGCCGACTGCAACGCCATAGAGTCCACCTGCAAGTTTATTGCCAGCCCACGCTTCGACCGAGTGGGCATGTCCGAGACTGTGCAACCGCTCATAACTTTCGATGATCTCCTGATTGATCCAGGTATCTTTTCGTTTCGCGCAACCGCGGATCACCTCGGCAAACGAATTGTCGATTTTGATCTCGAAAACGCTTTTCCGGGCGACTCGACGCAAATCGTGCGGGACATGAAAGTTCTCCAGCGGAATGATCGCCCGCGGGTCGGGGGAGAACCATGCGATTGAGTCGTCCTCCATTGCCATCGGGAAAACGCCAAGCCGATAACCCTGGAGCAGAAGATCGGAATCGATCACACCGACAGAAACTAGACAGGATTCACAAGATTAAACAGGATTTGTGAGACCGGTTCTCCGGTTTTGATTCAGTAATCCCAAACCTGTCGATTTGCTTTTGTCCGCTTCGTTTTTAAAATGAGCGGATGAAGCCCTTATCGATCCTGCTCGCGACAGGCTGCATCGTGATCCTTGCCGGTTGTTCGGATCCGCTCGAGCGAAGATCGAGCGAAGAAGTTGGGTCGCAACTTCAGCGGGGCGTGACCGGCCAGGGCACTATTGGCCCGGAACAACGCGAACCGGGAGATCCCGCGGGTGAGCACGGAGTGCCTCAAACGCATCCATGAAAACGGCTGCTCCTCCCAAACATTCGAAAATCCTGATCCTCGATTTTGGCTCGCAGTACACTCAAGTCATTGCCCGCCGGGTTCGCGAGCTACAGGTCTATTCGGAGGTTGTTCCGTTTAATGTTTCCGCCTCTCAAATCGAAAAGCTTCAGCCGAATGGAATCATTCTCTCCGGCGGGCCGGCCAGCGTTTACGACAAAGGCGCGCCCCAGATTGATCCGGAAATTTTCTCGTTAGGCCTCCCCGTGCTCGGGATTTGTTACGGCTTGATGCAAATGGCGCATCATCTTGGCGGCGAAGTGGTCTTTACCGGGCGCCGCGAGTACGGCGCAGGAATGTTGCACATCACAAACGGTTCCAAGTTGTTCGATGGACTCGGCAATCAACTCGACGTCTGGAACAGCCACGGTGATGAGGTGACTTTATTGCCGAAAGGCTTCGTCGCCGCCGGCCGCACCGAGAGTTCGAATTTCGCTGCGGTGGAAGATCGACAACGTCACCTTTACGGATTGCAGTTTCATCCCGAAGTCGCGCACACGCCGCGAGGCAAAGAGATTCTGCAAAACTTTGTTTATCACATTTGCCGCTGCGCGATGGATTGGACAATGGGATCGTTCATCGAAGAGGCTTGCCATCGCGTTCGGCAGCAGGTCGGCAACGAAAAGGTCGTTCTCGGCCTGAGTGGCGGAGTTGATTCTTCCGTCGTTGCGGCGCTTTTGCACAAAGCGATCGGCGATCAACTCACCTGCATTTTTGTCAATAACGGCCTGCTTCGGGCCCGCGAAGAGGAGGTCGTCCAACGCGTCTTCGGCGAAAATTTTCATGTCAAACTCAGCTACGTCGACGCGTCCGCTAGATTCCTGACGAAACTCCACGGAGTGATCGACCCGGAACGGAAGCGAAAGGTGATCGGAGAAGAGTTTATCCGCGTGTTCGAAGATGCGATTGGAGATTTAGCCAAAACTGGTCACTCGTCACAGATCACTGGTCACAGCTTTCGATTTCTCGCGCAGGGAACGCTTTATCCGGACGTGATTGAAAGTATTTCAATTGGCGGAAACCCGTCGCAAGTAATAAAGACCCATCACAACGTGGGCGGGCTGCCGGAGAAAATGCATTTCGAGTTGGTCGAACCTGTGCGCCAGTTGTTTAAGGACGAGGTCCGTCAAGTTGGGCTGCAGCTCGGCTTGCCAAAGGAGATTGTTTATCGCCAGCCCTTCCCTGGCCCGGGTCTGGCAGTTCGAATCCTTGGTGAAGTTACCCCGGAACGATTATCGATTCTTCGCGAGGCGGACACGATCGTGCAAAGCGAGATGGAAGCGGCCGACTGGTATTACAAAGTCTGGCAATCGTTCGCTGTTTTGCTCCCCATTCAAACCGTTGGTGTGATGGGCGACCAACGGACTTACGAAAACACCATTGCGTTGAGAATTGTCGAAAGTCAGGACGGAATGACCGCCGATTGGGTGCGAGTCCCCTACGAGCTGCTGGCCCGAATTTCGTCGCGGATCAGCAATGAAGTCAAAGGAGTGAATCGGGTCGTGTTCGACGTCTCGAGCAAACCGCCGAGCACGATCGAGTGGGAGTAGGCCAGAAATCAGAAGTCAGAGACCACAGGTCAGAGATTAGCTTAATTGGTTATCGTGAACGCCGAACAAAAGCGGCTTGAGGAAAATAAGGCGGACGAGAAGCCATGGCACTTTTGGGGGCCATACTTGGCCGAGCGGGCGTGGGGCACGGTGCGGGAGGATTACAGCCCCAACGGCGATGCCTGGAATTATTTTCCTCATCAACATGCGCGCTCTCGAGCCTACCGCTGGAACGAAGATGGCATCGGCGGAATTTCGGACCACAAAGGCCGGCTGTGTTTCGCGTTTGCTCTTTGGAACGAACGCGACCCGTTCTTGAAAGAGCGGTTGTTCGGCCTGTCCCAGTCGGAAGGAAATCACGGCGAGGACGTGAAGGAACTTTATTGGTACCTCGACAACACTCCGACGCACAGCTTCATGCGGATGGTTTATCGTTATCCGCAATCGCGGTTTCCCTACGAAGAATTAATCGCGCGCGGTGCCTCACGTTCCAAGATGGAAGGCGAATTTGAAATCTGGGACACCCCTGCGTTCGCCGAAGACCGTTTTTTTGAGATCGAGATCGAGTACGCGAAAGCGGACCCGCACGACATCTTGATTCGAGTGAACGCGAAGAACTCCGGGCCGGAAGCAGCGCCGCTCCATTTACTGCCCACGATTTGGTTTCGTAACACCTGGAGCTGGGGCCGGGACCAGACCAAACCGAACCTTCGGAAAGCAGCGGAGCGCAGTCACATTGCCGTTGTCACCGCGAGCCATCCGGCGCTCGGCAATTACGATTTGTTCTGCGATTCGATCGACGATCTTTTCTTCACCGAAAACGAAAGCAACGCCGAGCGACTTTGGGGCGTTGGAAATTCGGAGCCGTTTGTCAAAGATTCGATCAATGATTGCGTGGTTAACGGCAAGATCGATGGCATCAATCCCGCCCAAACCGGGACCAAGGCCGCCGCGCATTACAAATTCAACATCCCGTCGGGAGAAACAATTTCAATTCGGCTGCGACTCACTCGGGGCGGTGCGAAAACGAGCGCCGAATCATTCGCGGACTTCGACGCCATCTTTAAATTGCGACGCGCCGAGGGCGACCAGTTCTATAATGAGCTCGCCCCGCGTTCGTTAGGCGAAGAGCACCGGGGCATTCAGCGTCAGGCCTTCGCCGGGCTGCTTTGGAACAAACAATTTTACCATTACATCGTCAACCAATGGCTCGACGGAGATCCTGGCCAGCCCCCGCCGCCGCCAGAACGACTCGAAGGCCGCAATTCCCGATGGCGTCACATTTACAACGAGGCCGTCCTGTCGATGCCCGACAAATGGGAATTCCCCTGGTACGCGTCATGGGACCTGGCTTTTCACTGCATTCCGCTCGCCCTGATCGATGTTCAATTCGCCAAGTCGCAGCTCGATCTGATCGTGCGCGAATGGTATCAGCATCCGAATGGTCAGATTCCCGCCTACGAATGGGATTTTGGCGACGTGAATCCCCCGGTGATCGCATGGGCGGCCTGGCGGGTTTATCAAATTGAGCGCAAAGAGATCGGCAAAGGCGACCGCGCGTTCCTGGAAACGATCTTCCACAAAATGTTGCTCACTTTCACCTGGTGGGTGAACCGCAAAGACTCCGAAGGAAATAACATTTTTCAGGGAGGTTTTCTCGGTCTCGACAACATCGGTGTGTTTGATCGAAGTGCGCCCCTTCCCGACGGAACGCATCTCGAGGAAAGCGATGCCACCAGCTGGATGGGAGTGTTTTGCCTGAACCTGATGCGAATCGCGATGGAACTCGCGCTCGAAGACCATGTTTACGAAAACATCGCCACCAAGTTCTTCGAACATTTTCTCGGAATTGCCGGCGCGATGAACAATCTCGGAGGAAAAGGAATCGGACTGTGGGACGAAGAGGATGAATTCTATTATGATGTGCTGCGCACACCGGGCGGCCGTTATTTTCCTTTGAAAGTGCGCTCGGTGGTGGGTTTGCTACCGCTGCTCGCCGTCGACGTGATCCAGCCGCAACTGATCGACGCGCTACCCAATTTCAAACGGCGACTGGAATGGTATCTCGCGAACCGGCCTGACCTTGGCAGCTTAATATCGCGCTGGCACGAGCCGGGTGCGGGCGAGCGTCGCTTGATCGCGATCACTCGTGGCCATCGGATGAAATGTCTGCTTCGGCGCATGCTCGATCCTAATGAGTTCCTCAGCGATTACGGAGTTCGCTCGGTCAGCAAATATCATAAGGAACATCCCTATGCGCTGACCGCGCGCGGCCGAACCATGGTCGTTAACTATGAGCCCGCCGAATCGCAAACCGGAATGTTCGGCGGTAATTCAAACTGGCGCGGTCCGGTCTGGTTCCCGATCAATTATTTGCTGATCGAATCGCTCCAGCAGTTTCACCATTATTACGGCGACGATTTTATAGTGGAATGTCCGACCGGCTCCGGCCAGTTCAAGCATCTGCGGCAAATCGCGGATGAGCTTTCGAACCGGCTGATCAAACTCTGGATGCGGGACAAAAACGGCGAACGCCCGTTCGCGCGTAACCAGGTGGCATGGGCTTCCCAGCCCATGTCCCATCGGCAGGATGCCGATGCCACGCGCTACTTATTTCACGAATATTTTCACGCTGACAACGGCGCCGGCCTCGGGGCATCGCATCAAACCGGCTGGACCGCCCTTGTTGCGAAACTGATTCAACAACAAGGGGAGTTCGGAACAATTCAAGGGTGATTCAGGCGCTTGTCGCGCGCTCGCCGCATTTCGATCGGGGTCCCGCGATTGCAGTTATCGCACCAATGACGCTTGTCCCGCGCGAGTCGTTTGCGTGAACCGCAGTTGTCGCACACGAAAACGTCCGTCTGCTTTTTCTTATATCCGGGATAAACAGCCACGCTGAAATCTAGTTCGAAATCTTGATGCCCGACGGATGTATGACAGGTGGGGCTTGTAAAAGCAACTCCGCCACTTGAGCTGCGTCGGCCGGAGGATGACATGAATGGCCAAACAGAAATCTAGACACACTAAGTTGCTCTCCAAAAAGTAACGGTTAGACCGCCAATGATAATCAGCGTGCCGCCAACCAGCACCGGAGCGTTTGGCAATGTTTTGAAGAAAAGGAAGTTGATGACCTGCCAGACCACGAAAAGGGTTGCGATGTAGAGTCCTGCAACTCTTCGGAACTCGACTGGCGCCAGATTGAGCGAAAAGCCATAGCCGAAAAGGAGCGCCCCACCGCCCAACATCAGGGCCAGGCGGACCAGCCCGGCGTGATTATAAATCGCCAGCCTCACAATTGCGTCGCCCGTCACTTCCAGCGTGGTAGCAATCAAAAGAAAGACAAAGATAGTGACGGTGGATGATTCATTCATATGAGGAAAGGGCTTTTGCGGGTTTAAGAATTCTTTCGAAAGGCGGACGCGAACGCCAAGTAAAAGATCATTGCGCCGCCGATCGGCACTCCAATCAGCCCTCGATAGTCGTTGCGCACAAACACATTGATGATGTCGCCCAGAATATTAACCGACAGAATGAGCAGAGCGAGCCGCACGCCCCACCGCGTGCCATTCCACAATCCGATTGCAGCGATGGCACATCCGAGGCCCACTCCCAACATGAGAACAATCGCCCAGCCGCCAAATGATTGGAACGCCAAATGTGCTTCGGGATTGAGTCGCCACAATGAATCGAGAGCGGTTCCGGGAAAAAGGAGCAGTCCAATCGTCAAGCCGCACATCGTCACTCCAAAAGCGAAAAAGCCCGCAAACCAGGGATGTCTTCTCATCACTCCTCGTAACATCTTCTGGCCGGCGGCAAGTGAATGCTATTCGCTCTGCCGCGGACGACGCATGATATGAATGGCGAAGATGCGGCTTTGATGGCGGGCTAAAAGATAATCGATGAAGTCGCCAATGATGGAATTCGGTTTGTGCCCGAGTTTGGTCACCACCCGACAGATCAAGGTGTTGCTTCGGCCGTGCCATTCCAGATTGATCGCCCCGTGAGCGTCGCTCGCGCTGTGAAGTTTGGCCCAGCCGTGCGGACGTCCCGGTTGTTTGGCCCAAACCTTGATAAACTTGAACTTTTTATCCAATTGCGGGTCGCGCATGATTTGACTGCGCAACGATCCGCGACCGGTCGCGATCACTTGGATCACCGTTTGCATTCAGTCGTTAGGTTCAATCGCCGCGGGACTTTTGCAATTTTTCTTTGGCCCGCCGAATAACGCCAATAGACGCGAAAAGAGGCCCTTCTCATTCGGGTCGATTCGCGTCATTCGCAGGTAACAACTCTTGAAACATGACATAAACGTCGACGTATCCCCGGTTGGGATGCCGGAAGGCAGCCGGCAAGGTGCCGACGATTTTCATCCCAAGGTCCTGCCAAAGCTTCACCGCCGATTCGTTGGAGGAAACGACAAAATTGACTTGCATCGAATGAAAACCCAATCGCCGCGCTTCATTCAAGCAGTGTTCGCCCATTGCCCGGCCAATCCCCTTGCCTCGCGCGTCGCCGGCCACGATGAACGCCGCGTTGGCAACATGCCCGCCACCGCCGGCGTGATTTGGATGCAAGGTGTAGCTTCCGACGATTTTGCCGTCCAGTTCTGTGACGAAAACGCGCGCTTCGCCTTGGAACCAATAAGCAAGCGCGTCCTCCCGCGAAATGTTTGAATTCAGGGGATAGGTATCCCCAGCCGCGACCACTCCTCGCAAAATCGTCCAGATCGCATCGTGATCTGAATCGGTGGCGGCGCGAATGTTGAGCATCCGGAAATTGTAGGGCAAGGGCAACGTTTGCCGAACTCAAACTGCCAGGCCGAGCGCCTGCCTGAACAAGTAATGCGACAAATTCTAGCGACGCTTAAAATATTGCACGGCTTTTTCGTGCTTCTTCGCGCCCGCTTTGGTCTTGAACGTTCCCAGATTGCGCCGTTTTCCCGTTTTCGGATTTTTCTTTTGCGAATACAGCCGATAGCCGCCTTTAACTTTTCTGATCATGGTGCGCTCCCCGGATTAGTTCGAACCAAAGCAAGGCGACGAGGGCAACAAAGATCGCGAGATCGATGGCCATGTGTTGCGCAAAACTCCAATGCTGACTGGCGTGACCGAAACAGCCGCAGGTAATGTCGAGTCCACGCGCTTTGGCGGCGATCGTCGCGCCGATGAAAACCAGAACGAGCAAAGTCAGTACGAACAATCCGCCGCGGTGAAAAACCCGGAGGATTAACGCCACGCCGCAGAAAATCTCCAGCCACGGCAAATAAAACGCCAGCCGCACACTGACGAACCACGGCAGTATTTTGTAATTGTCGATATCAAGACCGAATTGGGCGGGATCGAAGGCTTTGAGCGCACCGGCGTAAACAAAGATTCCACCGACAATAACGCCCACAATTCGCCACGCGAGTTGCGGACGAGTTGATGGTTGAGAGTTGAGAGTTGAGAGCTCGCTCATCGCTTGTCACTTGTCACTTGTCGCTCGTCACTTTTTTCCATCCTTCCCACCCGCCCTGGAGAACGAAAACATCCTGAAGTTGCGCTTCGTCGCGCAAACGTTTCGCCACCTCGCGAGCGGCATTGCAACTTTGGGCGCTGCAGTAGACGACGATTTTTCTTCCGGGGGACCAGTTTGGCAGAAATTGCGGAAGCAGTTCGTTCCAGCGGTCCTCGTTCAACGAAAACGCGCCCGGAATATGGTCGCGCGCAAATTCATCGTCCGGCCGCGCGTCCACCCAGATCGTGCCGTCTCCCCAGGCCCGCGCCTGGTCGACCGTTACCAGTTCCGAAGCAGGAATCGCCGATTGCCACGAAATCTTGTCGCGAAGATAAAATCCCTGGCCAATCGCCGGCAAACAGGCAAGCGCGATCAGAATGATGGCTTCCCTGGTCGCCGTAGCCTTGGCGACGGAGGCGCCTGCAGCGCGGAATTTCACCGGCTAGTGCGTGGCGGGTGACGGGATTGCCGCCGGTGTGGCCGTCTTAACTGCCGGAGCAGCGGTTTGGTTAACAGGGCCCCTCAGCATCGGCGGCGGCATCGGATTCGTGACTTGTGCGTTTACGTAAAACGATTTCGGCGATTCTTTCGGATAATCCGTTTGGATCAGGAGTGAAGTGCCCATTGGATGACTCGTATCTTTGGGCGTGACTTCGATGGTCCACTCGCCCGGCTTTCCCGGCGTAACCTTGGATTCGAAGTTCTGGTTATTCGATTTGACCGTGATGTTCTTCGCTGGAAACTCTTTTGCCGCCTTGACCGAAATCTTCTTTGGCTTCGGTTGTTCGCCGCTGGTCCAGTAAACGAATGCCGGTTTGATCTCCATTGCCTGAGCAATGTTCGCTTTGAGCGTCAGAATGGTTGTGGCCTGCGCTGGATTCGGATCGTCAGTCTGGACCGTGACCGTCTTCACCTGCTGACCGGTGCGATCGCCAATGTTTAACGACGCAATGATTTCGCCTTTTTCACCGGGATTCACGACTTCCTTCTGCGTTTGCGTGGTCGTGCACCCACAGGACGCTTTGACCGACTTGAAATGGATCGGAACGGTCCCGGTGTTTTCGTATTTAAAATGCGCGACTGCTTGCTTCTCGCCCATGGCGGGGTGCAGTTCGACGGTGCTTTGCTCCCATTTCAAATCCGCGCGAGCGGCAATAGCGAGCAAGATCGATAATGTGACGGACAGGATGGAGGTTTTCATTTTTTCGAATAGGAGCGCTCAATATAATCAGCCACCGCCTCTCGCCAAGGGCGCGGTTTGATGCCGGTCAGCGCCTGATACTTTGCGGTGGAGAGGACCGAGTACACCGGGCGGCGCGCGACCCAGTTCTTCATGCCCGCAAGGACCGAGCCGCCGACCGTTTTCGCCTTCAGGGGAACGCCCGCCGCGCGGCAGCAATCGAGCGCATGCTGAGCATATTCCTGCCAGCTGCATGAGCCAGCGTTAGCGAAGTGTAAGATCGGTGGCGTCGGCATCTTGCCGATGATCCTGGGAACATCGGCTGAAAGCCGATGCCACGGAAAAAACGCTGGCAGCATTTCGGCGATGTCCTCAGTGTAAGTTGGGGTCGACCACTTATCCGCGATCGCTTCGATTTGTTCTTCCTCGCGCGCGCGTTTAATCATCGCATCGATGAAGCTCGGACGATCGGGACCAAATACCCAGGAAACACGGACCACCAGATGGCGATCGCTTGTTTGAAGGACGAATTTTTCGCCGGCCCGCTTTGATTCGCCGTAAGCGCTGATCGGGTCCGCCGCGTCCTCTTCGGAGTACGGCTGATTTTTATGACCATCGAAAACGTAATCGGTGCTGATGTGAATGAGTTTCGCGCCTTTTTCTCTGCAAATTTCAGCCAGCAACCGCGGGGCCTCGGCGTTGATGGCGAATGCCTGGTCTTTTTCGGTCTCACAACGATCGACATTCGTGTAGGCAGCTGCGTTGATCGCAATGTCGAAGTCGAGATTGCCAACCCTTTCGCGAATTTGGTGGGGCCTGGATAAGTCGAGTTCGGCGTGATTAAAACCGGTCAGGTCGAATTTCTCGCGGTAGGCGCGGCTGAGCGCGGCGCCGAGACGACCACCAGCCCCGATAATCACGATTTTCATTTCGTTGGAGCGGCGATCTCTGGTCGTCGTTTCATAGAATCGGCGGTCGGAGACCGCCGCTACAGTTCAGTACCTCCCGGCGCGATCGAGCAACGGTTGCCACCACGATTGGTTGTCGATGTACCATTGAACGGTGCTTTCCAGCCCTTCTTTGAAATCTTTGCGCGGCTTCCATTTCAATTCTTTTTGGGCAAATGACGAATCGATCGCGTAACGGCGGTCGTGTCCAAGGCGATCTTTAACGAAAGAAATCAGGCTCTCCGGCTTACCCAACTTGTTTAGAATCATCTTCACCAGGTCGAGATTCGCCATTTCGTTGCCTCCGCCGAAATTGTAAACCGCGCCCGGTTTTCCTTCGAACAACGCCGCGACGACGGCGGCGCAATGGTCTGTAACGTGAATCCAGTCGCGCACGTTCATTCCATCGCCATAGACCGGGAGCGGCTCGTCCCGCAATGCTTTGACGATCA
>JAICWQ010000173.1 GCA_025934755.1 Chthoniobacterales bacterium
CGCAACGCAAGCCGAACAGTCCATTGTTCATCGAGTTCCTTACGGAGCGTGGGTTTCCCGTCTTGCATTCGGGCTATCTGTATTCGTCCTCTGATGCCGTTGACGACGCCTTTATGAAATCTCGCTGGCCCATCAGGGGACATCTCAGAGAGCATTGGTTTTATGTGTCAGACTAGCCGGAGACCTAACCAGACGCTGGAGCCAACGCCTGACCGGCGCGAAACTTCACTTTCGATGATTTCGTTACTTCATCCCGTTGCTACGCCCGCTCTCGTCAGGCGTGGCTCAGCTTGTTCTCGTTAGGCCATATGCGCGCGATTCGAAATGCATTCGTCGCCGCATTGATTGGGTTCGCGGCGTGCTCGTCGCAGGCGAGCTTCCCGCACGTAAAGGTGGTATACGAGGTTTCTGATGATCTAGCTTGTTCCAAACTCCCCGGCGATTCGATCAAAGAAGAGTGGAGCGCAGAGTTACTCTCCCGCGAGCCAGAGTTTGTGAAGCTGTGGCAGATAGAGGGCCCGCGACTTGTCGCCGCGACGGAGACAATTACCGGAAAGGATTTTCCTTCGCAGGAGGTCACCGCACGGCTCACGCTCTGCAAACTCCCTTCCGAGTCGTTTCCGGACACCGGTCGAGTCACGATTAACATGCGGTATGCGCTGAAGAGCTTCACACCGGAGCCTGTGTCGCTGCGCTATAAAGTCGACACTCTCTTTCACGAGATACTGCATATCTTCCTATTTCGGCATCCGATCGAGAATTCGGCTCTGCTTAAAGAGCACGCTGCGGAGAACGAACGCGTGCGCGATCATTTGCACCTGCTGGCGCTGCAAAAGGCAGTTCTGTTAAGGGTCAATGAACCCGACGCACTCAAAGAGGTGATTGCGGTAGACAGTATGCTTCCGGGAGGCTACTACAAACGGGCCTGGGAACTCGTTAACGCCACCGATACGGAGTACCTGAAGTATGTTGGTGAACTGTCGAAATAAGCCTAACCATGCGATGCAGCCAACCGCCGGCCGGCGCACGACCAAGTTTTCCATGACTCAAACCCCACATCCCGCCGCCACGCGCGCCCTCGCCAGCGGTGGCTCATCTTTTTCTCGTTAGACGACGAGCCGGGCGAGCGCGTGGCGAGCCATAGTGCGATTGAAGATGATGTCTACGCCAGTCTCGGAAAAAACTATTGCGCAATTCCTTAGTGAGGTACAAGCTCGGCTCCAATGAGAAACAGCACGATGACCCGTGCTTCTGTCGCGGTCCTCGCTTCCGCGGCTTTTCTTTGGGCGCTAACCCTGAGCGCCTCGCCCCAACTGCACGAACGCGTTCATCCGGACGCGAACCAGATCGAACACAACTGCGCGGCGACTTTTATCGCATCCGGCAACTATCATCATGCTCCAGCCGCATTATTGATCAGGGCGCCGGTTCCGCTCGGCGATTTCGATATCCCCGCGCTGAGTCCGCGATGGAGCCAGCCAGTCTTTCTCGTCGCCTCCGTTTTCGAGCACGCTCCTCCCGCTAACTCCTGAACCGTTGATGATGCCCGCAGGGGCGGGTGCGGTGTTCAGCGCGTTCCTTACACCGCCACGTCAACGTGCGTGAACGCAGACTCGTCAGGTCGAATTTTCAGGTCAGGAGTTTAATGAACAGATTTATCTTAATTGGGGCCATCACCACGGCGTTCGGCGTCGCAAAGGCACAGGAGGCAGCTTCGAGGCCGACTTCATCGCCCGAGATGAGCGAATTGCGCGAACAAGTGAAAGCCCTCACCGAAACGGTGAAATCATTGCAGCAACAGGTCAAAGACCAGCAAACAACAATCAACCGGTTGAATCAGCCGAATGGGGAACTCGCCGAATCGCCGGAACCATCGCCGATCGCCGCCGCTTCGCCATCGCCCTCCGGACCTGCCAGCCCCGCAACTTCAAAATTTCCAACCGAGGATTCATCCGTTGTTTCATCTGCCACAACCAGCGCGCCGCCGGCGCCTCAGAGTCCGGATGTAAACGCAAACGGAACCGCGATTGGCGGTTTTCCCACGACCGACACATCGGTTGTTTCATCTGCCCCAACGGAGACAACGTCCAGCACCGGCGCCGGCGCGTCTCTCACCCACCCAATCGGAATCAGTAGCGGCAAGAATTACATGAACATCTCGTTCGATGGACTGTTTGCCCTGGCCGGGTCGAGCGCCAAGGACCTCGATCACATCGAAGTGGGCGATCACGACCCGATGCAGCGCGGGTTCAACGCCCGCAACATCGAACTCGCATTCGACGGAGCGGTCGATCCTTACTTCGAAGGTTTCGCCAACATCGTTTTCAAACTCGATAACGACAACAACACTGACGTCGAAGTCGAAGAAGCATTCCTGCAAACCACGAGCCTGCCCTTCAATCTTCAGCTCAAAGGCGGACAGTTTTTTGCCGCGTTCGGCCGGATCAATCCAACCCACCCCCACACCTGGGACTTTGCCGATTACCCGATCGTGGCCGGACGTTTTCTCGGACCTGACGGTTTGCGCGGCATCGGCACCCAAATTTCGTGGATCGCGCCGCTGCCATGGTACTCCCAGTTAATTCTCGGGGTGCAAAATGGCCGGGGCGAAACCGGGTATTCATTCCGTAATCCGGGGGACGACGGAATATTTTACGGCCGCCGAACAACCGATCGCGAGGTCCGCGGCCTGGAAGATTTTGTTTGGATTCCGCGCTGGGAAAATTCGGTCGACCTTAGTCCGACCCAGGTTGTGCTGGCGGGAGTTTCCGGAGCGTTCGGCTCAAACGAAACCGGAGGGAATTCCCGGAGCCAGATTTACGGCGGCGACCTGCTTTACAAATGGAAAAGCGCAAAGGCGGAGGGCGGATTTCCCTTCGTGAAATGGCAAACCGAGTTCATGTACCGCCGGTTCGACGCCGGTCGCGGGATCAACGAATCCTTTCCGGTCGCGGAAACATTTCATGATTGGGGGCTTTATTCGCAGGTGCTTTGGGGATTCAAGAAAGGATGGGTCGCGGGAATTCGGGGAGATTATTACGACGCCCAGGATTCCAGATTTACCGACGACATCGACCGGCAATCGCGTTCCCGAATCAGCGCGAATTTGACCTGGTATCCGACGGAGTTCTCCAAGATCCGGCTTCAATACAATCATGATTTTCTCGACGAAACATTTTTCCTGGCCGGACGCGACGTCGACTCCGTGTTTCTGCAATTCGAATTTATCCTCGGGGCTCACGGCGCGCACAAATTCTAATTATGCGTTGTCATCCTGAGCGAAGTGAAGGATTTCTCAAAAGCGCGTTGATCACCCAAGCTAACTTGTGTGCTCCAGGCTTCGATTCCGAGGTTCCTGGTTTTGCTTGGAATGACAAGCAGCTACCCGGTTTCCACGAATTTTAATTATGAAAAGAATCCTGTTAATCCTGTCTCTGACTCTTCTTACTGTTTTCGCCGCGCAGGCCAAACTCAACGTCGTCGCGACCCTCCCCGATTTCGGGTCCCTCGCCCACGAAGTCGGCGGCGACAAAATCGATCTCGTCGTGCTGGCGAAACCGACTGAGGACCCGCACTTCGTCGACGCGCGTCCCAGCTTTGTCGTTTCGTTGCGCAACGCCGATGTGTTGATCGACGGTGGCGCCGAGCTCGAGCTCGGCTGGTTGCCCCCGCTTTTACAAAACGCGCGCAATCCGAAGATCGAAATCGGAAAACCCGGCCGAATCCAGGCCTCGCAGGGAATTCGTTTAATGAATGTGCCGACAAATGTGACCCGGGCGGCCGGAGACGTCCACGCGCTGGGCAATCCCCATTTTTGCGTCGACCCGATCATCGCCAAAGCGATCGCGCAACACATCGCCCAGTCATTCGCAGCGCTGGATGCGCCGAACGCCGCGTTCTATGAGAGCAACTACAAAAAGTTCGAAGAAGCGATCAATGCAAAACTCCAGGAGTGGGGGGCAGCGATGTCGCCGTTCAAAGACCAGCACGTAGTCGCCTATCACGATTCGTGGCCTTACTTTGCCCACCGGTTCGGGATCAACATCGACATCTTCCTTGAACCGAAACCCGGAATTCCGCCATCGCCGTCGCATTTGACCGAGGTGATCGCCCAGATGAAGGCACAACACGTAAAAGCTGTGATTGTCGAACCGTATCATGATCGCCGGATCGCTGAGAAAGTTGCGAGCGCGACCGGCGCGAAAGTCGTCGAATTTTCGCAATTCCCCGGCGGAATCCCAGGCACCGAGACGTATGTTAAACTTATCGATACGCTCGTATCCAGACTCGCAGCCGCACTGAAATGAGAACCGTTTGGCCGCGCACTTCTGGGGAGCGCACGCGCTGCGCGTGCACAGCTTCGCGCACTCGCGAAGCGGCTTCTGATAATTCCGTTTTATTTTCTTTTCGGCGAGGCGCCAAAAAGGACACGCGAGGACGCGTGCGCTCCCGGAGGTAATATGTGGGAAGTAATGTTTTGGCCGATCATGGCCTGCGTTCTTTTGCCGTGGCTGCTGGTTTATCTCGGGCTCCACGTCGTCCAACGAGGAATCATTTTCATCGACATTGCCATGGCCCAGATGGCGTCCCTCGGAATCTGTCTGGCCGTGTTGCTCCATCTTGATCTCGAAAGTTGGACCACGTTCGGGATTGCCCTTGTCTTTACCCTGGTCGGCGCATCGGTTTTTTCGGTTACCGGAAAACGCGCGAGCCCGGTCCCGCAGGAAGCAGTGATTGGAATATCCTACGTGGTCGCGGCCGCTGCTGCGGTGTTGTTACTGAGCCGCGCCGCCGAAGGCGACGAACAGATCAAGAACATGCTTGTTGGAAATATTTTACTGGTCAGCCCGCGCGAAGTTTGGGAACGCTTCGCGCTTTTCGCCGCAGTCGGCATCGTTCACTTCGCCTTCCGGAGAAATTTTCTACTCGTTTCGTTCGATCGCGACGGCGCGTATCAAAAAGGGCTGCGGGTGCGCTGGTGGGATTTTCTTTTTTATGCGCTGTTCGGCGTCGTCGTGACCAGCTTCGTGCGGATCGCCGGCGTTCTTCTCATTTTTAGTTACCTGATTGTGCCGGCGATTTGTGGAATCAATCTCGCGCGCCGGATTGGCAGCCGGTTGCTCATCGGCTGGATCGTCGCGCTGATCGGTGGAGTAGCCGGATTATTTTTCTCCTACTGGTGGGACTTGCCCTCTGGAGCCGCCATCGTTTGCACGTTCGGGGTCCTTTTGATCTTAATTTCATTGATTGGCCTGTGGCGTCGCCGACTTATTCTCACCGAATGAGGAACAGGCGATGAAGTGAACGACGTCGTTTTCATAACCATTCTGACGACGGGATTTGTCGTGGGGTTTCTCCATGCCGTCATTCCGACTCACTGGCTGCCTTTCGTCGTTGCCGCTCGCGCGCAACATTGGACCAGAGCGAAAACTCTTACCGTCACCGGCCTCGCGGGAGCGGGCCACACCCTGTTTACGACCGCACTCGGAGTCCTGGTGGTCTGGGGCGGGATGAAAATTAACAGCCGGCTTGGCAATGCCTTTCCCTACCTGGCCGGCGGCGCGCTGATCGCGCTGGGAATTTTTTATTTAATTCGGCA
>JAICWQ010000126.1 GCA_025934755.1 Chthoniobacterales bacterium
CGGCATGACCCAGGGCAGACCGGTTTGATCGAACCACATCTGCCGGTCCCAGATTTTCATCGGCAAGATCGTCAACTCGCATTTCGGAAAGGCTTCCTCGCGAAATTGCGTGGCCAGCTCCCCGATGGTTTTGCCATGGCGGACCGGAATCGGATGTAAACCAACGAAGGATTCGTAGCCTTTCTCGATCGGCGGACCTTCGACCGTCACCCCGTTGATTGGATTTGGCCGGTCGAGAACGACGACGTGGGTGCCGTGTCGCTCGCACGCGCGCATGCAAAGATAGAGCGTCCAGATAAATGTGTAATAGCGCGCGCCGACGTCTTGAAGATCGATCAGGAGAACATCGATTTCCCGCAGCATCTCGCCAGTCGGCTCGCGATGTTCGCCGTACAAGCTGTAAACCGGGACCGGCAGACGCGGATGCTTGTAACTTTTCCATTCGATCATGTTGTCCTGGGTTTGACCGAGAAATCCATGCTGCGGCCCGAAAAAGGCGGCGAGCTGGAAAAGATCGCCATTCAATCGTTCCAGAATCCGCGAAGCATGTTCGAGCTTCGACGAAACCGACGCGGGATGAAGCAATGCACCGACGCGGGCGCCGCGAAGTTCCCTCGGCCAAAGTTCACCGAGATGATCGAGCGGAAGTTGAACAGCCATGCCTGGGGATTTGTAACACGCGCAACGATGCGTGGCGATTCCCAGGTAGGGGCGATTGCTCTCAATCGCCCGCCGTCGGTTCGGGGGAACCGCCCCTGCCAAATTTTCGCCTAGCGAAAATCAGAACCATCGCAACGCCCGTTATTCCAGCGCAACACTCGGCAAACCATTCTCCGTGACGCGTGTAAAACGTCATTTGAGCGTCCTGCGGCACGCTGACTTCGCCCGTCAAAACGCCTTCGGTGAAAGTGTTGCCAGTATCATCCTGCAGAACTTGGGTAACACGCCCGAATTCGTTGACGAAACAGGTGACGCCGGTATTTGCCGCGCGCACCATCGGACGACGATTTTCCACGCAACGAAAAATTGCATTCGCCACATGCTGTTTCGATCCGGACGACTCCAGAAACCAGCCGTCGTTTGTGACGTCGACGAAGAGATTCGCGCCTTTCAAAACGAACCGTCGAGCAAGATCGCCGACGGTGTCCTCGAAACAGATCAACGGCGCGACCCGAGCCGCATTATTGGTAAGATCGAACACGGCCGGCTTCTCGCCCGCGGTGAAATCTCCCGGGACCCAGGTGCCGGCGATGGCGGCGAACAACGGAAAAGATTTTCGCAAAGGAATGTATTCGCCGAACGGCACAAGATGAATCTTGCGATACGCCTGCATCTGCTCCCCGCCGTTCGAGACGAGTATCGCCGCGTTGAAATCGCCGCCCTCGTCGAAATCGAGAGTGCCCAGCAACAAATCTGTCTTCGACGAGCCAAGGAGTTGCCTAACGAACCTATAACTGTCGCTGTGAGCATCGCGCACCGGATCGGGCGTCGAGCTTTCGGGCCAGATGAGCAAGTCCGGCGGAGGATTTGCCCGCAGCGCCATGTCGCTCAACCGGGTGAGACGGTCGAAAATTTCGCGGGTAAATTGGGGATCGAACTTTTCGACCTGCGGAATGCTCGCCTGGACGGCCGCAACCCGAAGCGATTTGGCCGGCGCTGGATTTTGCCCGCGATGCAATCCAAACGCGAACAGCCCAACCATCCCGATCATGGTGAGAGTCAGATCGAAATGCGGGCGCATCCGATGAGTTCGCGCTTCCGCAAACAGTCGAAACGGCGTCGTTACCGCGACGATGTTTACAAAAACCAGGGTAAAAGAGAGTCCGACAATTCCGGTGAACTCAGAAATCTGAATCAGCGGCCAGGTTTGATGCAGGGCGACCCCAAGTCCATTCCATCCGAAACCGCTAAACAGCCAGCCGCGAATCCACTCCTGTGTTACCCAAACCGAAGCTGCGGTAAACGCGACCAGCAAGTTTCGCCACGACGCCGTGAAGGTCGCCGGTTTTAAGAAGCCAACGACCCAGGCCCAAAACGCAAAATACATTGCCAGATAAATCGACAGCAGAAACGGCAGAGCATGCAGGAAAACGTTCTGATACAAATCGCCCAACGCCCCGAGCCAGCTGAAGGTGCCGGTGAAAAAAACAATCCCCGCGAGATAACCGAGCAACAGATTCCGCAACCATCGACGACGAGAGGTGTGGCCGGAAAACCAGACCGCGAGAATGAGTGGGGTCAGGGCAATCCAGCCAATCCAGCTTTGATCAAACGGCGGAAAACAAAGGACGCCGAGCAGACCGCTGATAACTGAGGCAGCCCATGGCCAGGATTTTTTCAACATCGATAGCACGCAGCGATACTACAGGCTCCAAATCCCAAAACCCAAATCCCAAAGCAACTTCAATCGACAAACTTTAAACGTCGCAAGCGATGATCCCCAAAGCGCGGCACTTGGCACTTTTTGGGGATTTGGAATTTACGCGACGCGAGGGGTCAGCCGCGACGACGTCTTCGTGGCTCGCGCTCTCGACGATGGCCAGGATGAAGCGCGTCTTTCAGATCGCGGGCGTAGGAAGCGTTTACTCGAAAGACTGAGCGCTCGACATCTTCCATCGTTCGGACGTTGATCTTGTCGGCCAGAACATATCCGAGCGAAATCAGCCCATTCAATTCGTCCAAAAATTCGGCGTTTTCCATCTCGCCGATTTTCTCAACTAACATCTTGCCGTAGGTCGGAACGCCGGACAGCCCCAACGTTTTCAACAGCGTAATTTCGCCGCCACTTAAGTTAATCTCGCGGTGCATCGTGAAACCTTTGGCAATGACGGGGTTGTGATCGAGCAGCTATCGCGCCACTCGAGCATGGGCATCTTTTTCCAGCCATTTCCAGACAGTTTCGAGCCGCTGACTCACTTCGGATTTAATGTTTTGCAGCTGATCGAGCGAAAATTTTTCTCCTTCCGGCCGCCGCTGCGCGAAAATGTAATATTTAATCTTCGGTTCGGTCCCCGAGCCTCGCACCGCAATCCGCGTTTTGTCCTCCAATTCGAAGATCGACATCTTTTGTCTTGGGATCACATCGCCTTCGACGTCGCGGATCGTTTGTTTTTCGAAATCAGTAATACCGCTGACCCGCGAACCGGAAATTTCGGTGGGCGGCTGACTGGTGTAGGATTGAAGCAATCGCGCGATCTTATCGGCGCCCTCCGCGCCTTCGAAATAGATCGACGCGTTTTTCTCATCGAAATAACCAAGGCCTGCAAAAGCCTCATCCAGCAGCTGGTCGACGGTTCGTCCTCGCGACCTGGCGTAGGCCGCCATTTCGCAAAACATGATCGCGCCCGCATTGCCGTCTTTGTCCCGGACGAAATCGGCGCCGCTGTAGCCGTAACTTTCCTCGCTGCCAAAAACGTAGAACGACGAATGCTTCAGTCGCGCGGCCCGCGTTTCTTCCTCCGACATCTGCCGATACTTCTTTCGAATCTCCTCCGGCAGCGCGCTCTCGTACTTTTCCAACTTGGCGCCGAAGTACTTGAATCCTGTCAGCGTTTCGACGCAGCGCACTCCGAAGCTCTCGGGAATAACTTTTTGCATGTCAGTAGTGACAAAAGTTTTGATCGTCACCGCGCGCGAGCGGTTCTCCTCGTTCAGTATCCCAAGTTCGAAGAATTTCTTGAGCCGGTAATAGCAGAGCAGGGAACCGATTTGATTTCCCGTGATCAGCTTCATTTCCCCGTTCCCGCTCCGAACCGCCACCCCGATGCGATCGCAATCCGGGTCGGTGGCGATGACAATGTCGGCATTGGTTTTTTTGGCCAGCTCGATTCCCAGGGTAAGCGCTTCGGCATTTTCCGGGTTCGGCGATTTCACCGTTGAAAATCGCGGATCGGGTTTTTCCTGTTCGTTGACGATTTCAAAGTTGAACCCGAGTCGCTTGAACATCGGTCTGACTGTGATGGCACCCGTCCCATGTAACGGAGTGAAGACGACGCGCAGGGAGCTCGCGTCGGCCAAAACGCTTCGATCGACAACGATCGTGTCCAGTCGCTTCATGTAAGCTTCATCGACGTCGGACCCGAGGGTTTTGACTTCGCCTTGTTTATCGCGCGGCAGCGATTTGTACCTCTCGCTGTTAATCGAGTTTACTTTTTCGATAATGCCGCTCGCATGCGGATCGATGACTTGTGCGCCATCGGCAAAATAGACCTTGTAGCCGTTATCGTGGGGCGGATTATGACTCGCGGTGATCACGATTCCCGCGGTCGCGTTCAAATGACGGACCGCGAAGGACAGCTCCGGCGTTGAGCGCGGGCCGTCGAAGACAAAAGCATCGCAACCATTCTCAGTTGCGACCCTGGCTGCGAGCGAAGTGAATTCCTTCGAAAAGAATCGAGTGTCGTGCGCGATGACGATCTTCGGTCGTGTTCCGTGCGCGCCGTAGGCTTGCGAAGCCGGGCCGGTCTTGTTTTTCTCGAACCACTCATTTGCGTAAGCGACCAAACCCTGGGTCGCACGGTTCACGTTCGCGAAATTCATCGCGTTCGTGCCAACGCACGGAAATTCGGGACGGTCGTTAGGTCCGGCGTTGCCCCGCTCCGCGTTGGTTATGATTCTACCAATCGTCCGGCCCCGCAATCCGCCGGTGCCGAACTCAAGCGTCTTGTAAAAGCGATCGTTTAACTCCGGCCAATGTTCGCCCGCGACGAGTTCGTCGATGACCCGGGCATAAAGATCGGAATCCGCTCCCGCCAGTAGAGCGCGAATGTTTTTCGCCGCGGATGCAAGCAATTGTTTGGCCGCGACTGCGCGATCGATTTTATCGCCGGATTTCAATTCCATCGGTGGCAACTTTCCGGCGAAAGTGCGCTTTGCAAGCCGAAGCTTGCGATCGCTCCGCCCTGTTACAAGGTTGATGACCTGACCACTCACCGCGTGCGCCGTTAGGCGCGGCAGAGCTTACAACTCGTGGCTCAAGACCGATCCCAGCCCCGTCATAGCGACACGAAACCTATTGTGCCAAATTATGCCGCTTCTCCGGAGCTTGGTGCTGCACAAACGGGACGTCTTCTATAAACCGGCCGCGCCTAACGGCGCTTCGTCTGATACTGGATACGACCGCGGCAAGGATTTAATTTTTGTTGAGAAAGCGTCTTTGCTGTTCATGACGTACGGTTCGCAGTAGACAACCGGACAACGGTACAGCGGGTACGAGCAGATTTCGCGCGTAAACACACAAAGTCGTTGCCGATGCGCGCGACGAGGGCTAATCACATCCAACCCGCCTTCGCTAGACCATGAACATTCACGAATATCAGGCGAAAGAGCTCCTCGAAAACTTTGGAGTCGCCACCACGCGCGGCCAGGTCGCCTCGACTCCAGAGGAGGCGGAGAAAATCGCGGCTCAGCTCGGAAATGCCGAACTTGTGGTGAAAGCCCAGGTCCACGCCGGTGGGCGCGGGAAAGGGACGTTCAGAAACGGATTCAAGGGCGGCGTGCAGGTCGTCAAATCCGCGAAAGAAGCGCGGGAAGTCGCGGAAAAGATGCTCGGACAAACCTTGGTCACTCATCAAACCGGACCCGCCGGACGAGTTGTGAACAAAGTCCTGGTTGCCGAATCGGCCGATATCGCACGGGAAATTTATTTTGCAATCCTGTTAGATCGCGCCACCGCAGCCCCGCTCGTTGTAGCCAGCACCGAAGGCGGCGTTGAGATCGAAACCGTCGCAGCGAAGTCGCCGGAGAAAATTATTCGCGAGCCGATCGATCCTCTCGGTGGTTTGCAACCATTCCAGACTCGAAAGCTCGCCGGGCAACTCGGCTTCGAGCATTCGCAAACCAAAGCCGCGACCAGGTTGTTCGATGGTTTGTATCGGACATTCATCGGCTGCGATTGCTCAATGGTGGAAATCAATCCGTTGGTCGTGACAAAACAGAACGAGGTCCTCGCTCTCGACGCCAAGTTTAATTTTGATGACAACGCTTTGTATCGACATCCAGAAATCGGAGCGATGCGTGACACCGCGGAGGAGGATCCCCGCGAAGTCGAAGCTTCGAAGCACGGTCTGAATTACATCGGCCTCGATGGCAACATCGCCTGCCTGGTGAATGGCGCCGGTCTGGCCATGGCCACGATGGACATCATCAAGTTCTACGGCGGCAATCCGGCGAACTTCCTCGATGTCGGCGGCAGCGCAACCGAGGAGCAGGTGACCGAGGCGTTCAAGATTTTGATCGCGGACAAGAATGTGAAAGCGATCCTGGTCAACATTTTCGGGGGAATCATGAAGGTCGACGTGATTGCCAACGGCATCATTAGCGCGGCAAAAACGGTCCATCTCTCGGTCCCACTCGTCGTTCGAGTCGAAGGAACGAACGTCGAAAAGGGAAAACAATTACTAAAAGAAAGCGGCGTCACGCTGATCACCGCGGACGACCTCGGCGACGCTGCGAAAAAAGCAGTGGCTGCCGCCGCCGCGGCAGGCTCCCAATCCCAAAACCCAAATTCCAAGGAAGAGTCAACCCCCAAATAGATCAGGACCGAAAAAAATCATAACTCACAAACTAAAATGATCACCAACGAAGTCGCATTCATTGCCATCGCCGTTTCCGATAAGGAACGCGCCCGAAAATTTTATCAGGAAACGCTCGAGCTGAAGCCGGCTACCACCGCGATGGATGGGGCCTGGATCGAGTATGAATTGGGTCCGACCACGATCGGAGTCGGTTGTCATCCGGCATGGAAACCGTCACCTGAAGGAACCACCGTCGCGTTTGAGGTTGCGAACATCGATGACGCGATCAAGAAACTAAAAGAGCGCGGTGTGTCGTTCGATATGGACAAGAACGAGACGCCGGTTTGTTTCATGGCGCAATTACGTGATCCGGACGGAAACAAACTGGTGATTCATCAAAGAAAGAAAAAATGACGGGCGAAATCCGAAGCGCGAATTCGAAATTCGAAACCAATCCGAATGAACCAATCTCAAAACTCAAAACCAAGCATCGTTCCGGACGCTGACGCTTCGGATTTTGACATTCGTATTTGTTTGGAGCTTCGGATGTCGGATTTCGAATTTGTTAATTATGTCTGTCCTGGTTGATAAAAACACCCGCCTGTTGGTTCAGGGAATCACCGGCAGCGCCGGCGCCTTTCACACCCGGCAATGCGCCGAGTACGGCACCAACGTTGTGGCCGGTGTCACGCCGGGAAAAGGCGGACAGATGTTCGACGAAAAAGTGCCGGTGTTCGACACGGTTTGGGAAGCGAAACAGAGAACGAACTGCAACGTCTCGATGATTTTCGTGCCCGCGGCCTTTGCCGCAGATTCCATTCTCGAAGCGGTCAACGCCGATCTCGATCTTGTCGTTTGCATCACGGAAGGGATTCCGGTGATGGACATGATGCGGGTGAAAGCGATGATGCGCGGCAAACGCACCCGGCTGATCGGGCCGAATTGCCCCGGAATCATTACGCCTGGCGCCTGCAAAATCGGCATCATGCCCGGTTACATTCACAAACCGGGCAACGTGGGGGTCATTTCGCGGTCAGGCACGCTCACTTACGAAGCGGTCTGGCAATTAACGACCCAAGGTTACGGTCAATCGACCTGCATCGGAATCGGCGGCGACCCAATCGGCGGGTTGTCACATCTCGATTGCGCGAAGCTTTTCAACGACGATCCGGACACCGCTGCATTTATCCTGATCGGCGAAATCGGCGGCTCCGCCGAAGAAGAAGCGGCCGCGTGGATCCAAGCCAATTGCAAAAAGCCAGTTGCCGCGTTCATCGCCGGAATGACCGCGCCGCCAGGAAGACGAATGGGGCATGCTGGCGCGATCGTTTCCGGCGGGAAAGGGACCGCTACCGGAAAAATCGAAGCGATGAAAGCGGCCGGCATCGCCGTCGCCGAAACCCCGGCGACCATCGCGGACACTCTGATCGCCCAGATTAAGAAATAAATCCCACGATCACCAGCGCAGGGATGACTCTCTTTTGGGTGCGCGACATAGGCGGCCTAACGAGAATGAGACAACACTCGTGATATAACGCGAACATTTTTTCGCCTGACTTACTCCACGGCAGGTTCGGGCGCGTCGAGGTTCGGGCAGGGTAAATGGGCGGCTTTCCAATCCATTCCCATTTGGATCCTGGCCCGGCCGCTGGGGTGATCGAAGAAAATGAATTGTTCGAGCGGACCTGGGTCGAGCTTCCGGTAGGCGCCGAGTTTTAGCGCGACCTTCGCTTCTCCGTCCGGTTCGCGAGAAGTGTTGATGCCGAATTGATCGGCTTCGCGCTCGCAGGTGCGCACGATTGAATTCAAAACCGGTGTCAGGAGAAAGGTGAAGGTAACGAAAATGAGGGCCAACAAAGGAAGTCCGGCCGGATCGGCGATGCCGCGGACCTGCCACTTGGTTCCCCACCGTCGCAACGCCCAGTCGAAAACAAAACGCGCGATCGCGAAACCGATCAAGGCAAGGACGCCGAAATAAACCGTAAGTTTGGCGCCGTGATTCAGAACGTAATGGCCCATTTCGTGCGCCATCACCGCTCGGATTTCCGGGAGAGTGCATTGCTTGAGCAGGTTGTCGTTCAAGGCGATGCGCGTGGTTCCGAGAAGTCCGGAAACATTCGCGCTGACTCGGGTCGTTTGACGCGAAGCATCAACCTCGAAGACTTGCTTGACCGGAATTTCATTGGCCTGGGCCATGGCCAGGATGGGATCGCGAATTTTCGGATCGTCGAGCGGTTTGTAGGTATTGAAAAGGGGCTCGACATAAACGGGCGCAATGAAATTACCGATGAATGAAAGCACCACCGCAACCAGCGTTCCTAAAATCCACCAGTTTCGGAGCGAGCGGCGGAAAACCGCATACAAGATCGACAACGCAATCACGCCGGCGATGAGCCCGACGACGAGGCCAATCAATTGTTCGAGAAACCAGGGGCCGAAAGTTTGGGTGCCGAAACCGTATTGATGTTCGCGAACGAACTGCTGATAAAACGTGAGCGGAAAACTCAGGACGGCGACAATGAGAATGAAGCCGACGGTGTAGAGGGCGACCTGGAGCGTTTTGGAATTCGTCGTGCACTCGACGAAATCGCGCAGTCGGGCTGATAATTTGGACGCGAGCAAGAAGATCGAGATCCCGGCCGCCACCAAAAAATTCCACAGCAAAAGCCAGTAGCCGCCTTCAAA
>JAICWQ010000044.1 GCA_025934755.1 Chthoniobacterales bacterium
GCTGAACAGATCGCGGCTTTACGAAAGGAGCTCGCCAGCCATCCTGAATCGTATTCCGAGCACGACATTCTCGCAGCCCCGGATGAAGATATTCCAGGCGGCGCGCCTCCGGCCGGAGGCCAACCTCCGAAACCTGGCGAAGCGGCCAAGCCGGCGCCGCCAAAATAGATTTGGAGTGCGGTGCGTACTGCACCGCTTGGTTCAAGCGAACAACTCTCAAAAGCGGCGCGAGGACGCGCCGCACTCCAAAGGACAGCGCACGCTTCGCGGGTCACTCGATCGGGTCTGCGAAAAGTTCGGCCATGTGCTTTGGCCAGCGCTCGCTGAGATCGACAATCTGATGGCGGCAACTCGTTCCTGACGCAATCACGACATCAGGTTGCTGATTGTCGATTTTGCGAAGGAGATCGGCCGCAACTTGTTTCGACAATTCGTATTTCTCAGACAGGGCGCCGAACGAACCCGCCATTCCACAACAGCCGGTATCGAGTAAGGTTGCGCGACGCCCGGGCAATCGTTCGACGAGACGGGTCATGAATGCAGGATTTGATCAGCGATTTGGGTGATTGAAAGGTTTTCCTCGGCGGCGGCTCGGATTATTGCGCTCGCCTGTTCTGCACTGGTTGGGAAGGCCACGCCGAGCGGCTCGATTTGATAAATGGATGCGTCGGTCGCGTAAAGCTGGCGGGTAAGGTTGTCGAAATGGGACGTCGCAGCCAGCCGCGCGGACTCGTCGTTCCGTACTGTTACTGATCACTCAACCGGCAATTTACCATAACAAAAGGTCTGCGAGAGCCAGTGGCAGGTGAAATGCTATCAAACCGGCTCAGCAGTGAGCATCACGCTGAAGAGCAAAATTCGTTACAACGGCCAGGAGTATTCCAGTCCCGCCGAACTGCCGCCCGACGTTCGAACGGCTTATGAAAAAGCGCTTCATGAAGGGGTCGTGGTGAAAAAGAAGTTCGTGGTGAACGGCCAGTCGTTCGCCAGCGAAGATGCAATGCCCAGCGATGTCCGAAAACTTTGCGAGGACGTCATGGGAGTGATCGAAAATAACGGCGAGGTGACGATTCCCAATAACGACCAACGGTCAGGGCAACTTCTGACCAAACGTGAGCTCGGCGTGGCAATTGCAGTAGGCGCCGGGATCGCCGCGCTGGTTCTTGCCCGAATCTTCCACGGTTAGAGATTCACTCCGAGAACAGTGGCATCTGCAGTTCTTCCCGCTCGGCATCGGCAAAGCGAACGCCGACTCCGATTAGTCGCACCTTCTTTCCAGTCCGGGCAAAAGCTTCTCCTAACAGCGAACAAAAGGCTGTGAGCGTCGGTTCAAGGCCGGCCCGCTCAGCCGTGGTCCGCGTAAAATCGGCGAATTTTAGTTTCACGAAGATTTTCGAAATGCGACGCTCGGTTTCTTTTTGAGCAAGCTCTGCCATTAACTCCTCGAACAGTTCGCCGAGACGCTCTTCGCATTGCTCCAATGTCTCCAAGTCATTGACGAAGGTTTCCTCTGTGCTCAGTGATTTCCGCGGCCGGTCCGGTTCGACCGCGCGGTCGTCGATTCCCCGGCAGAGATCAAAGAGTTCGGTGCCGAATTTGCCGAAAAGTTCGACCAGGTCGGGCCGGGCGAACTGTTGAAGCTGTCCACAATGGCGAACGCCGAGCTCCTGCAAGCGTTTCTCAGTTTTTTCACCGATGCCCCAGATTTCGCGGACGGGAAGATTGGTCATGAACTCGGGAACTTCCGCGGCCGTGACCTCGAGTTGGCCGTTGGGTTTCCGCATCGTGCTGGCGATTTTGGCGATCAGCTTGTTGGGGCCGATGCCGGCGGACGCGGTCAGCTTTGTTTTTTGAAAAATCAGGTCGCGAATCGTTTGAGCAAGCGCTCCCGGCGAACCGGGGTGCGCGCTGACGTCGAGATAAGCTTCATCGAGCGAGAGCGGTTCCACCAGCAGCGTAAAACGATGCAGAATTTCGCGGACGACCGCGGCCTCGCGCCGGTAAACATCGAATCGCGTCGGCAAAACAATCAGCTCCGGACAGCGTTGCAGGGCCATGAAAGTCGGCATCGCCGAATGCACCCCAAAGGCCCGCGCTTCGTAATTGCAGGTCGTCAAAACGCCACGGCGATCCCGGGCGCCTCCGACTCCGACCGGTTTTCCCTTTAAGGCCGGGCGGTCTCGGACCTCTATGGCCGCGTAAAAACAGTCCATGTCGAGATGAATAATCGCGCGCGAAGTCGCACCGTTTCCCACACCTGAAACCTAGCTTCGAATCAAGCAATCTCACCTTTGCCTATATGTTTAGGTTGACTCGTAAAAAGGGAATTGTTAAAGATTAACTGCTACCCGCAGGCCGTATGTCTTTGATTCCTAGTGAATCGTACAGTTTTCCGGATCATTTCACCAAAACGGTGACTTCATCCCGTCACCCAAAACAGGAAAAACCCCAGCCGGAAGAAATTCGTAAGAAACCGGCCATCGTCGCCTTGCCGGATCCCGTACCCGAGGTTGAGCCCGAATTCGAACCGATCGCCGACTTCGAAAACGGATTTGTTGAACCCGAACCTATTGAGACTGAAACTGTTGAGGTTCCGGCTCCGGTTATTCCGGCGCCCGCTCCCGTGATTCAGCCGGTTCCTGTTGCCCGGCCGAACCCGGCTCTTCGTCGCGCCCAAGCGCCGCCACCGCGAATCCCAGAAGCACCCGTCCGAAAGATCGCGCTGCCGGCGACTTTAAAGCCCAAAGTGCGCTGGAACAATCGGGCCGCGCCGGTCGATCCGGCGAAGGTCAGTAACAATGGCAATGGCAACGGTCACGTCGCCGACGGACTCACACCTGCGGCTCCGCCTGCGCAAAATGTGATTCCGATGAAGGTGCCGAGGCCCATTCCGCGTCCGCCACAACCGATTCAGCAGCGACGTCCGGCGCCACCAACGGCGATCCCGCCAAGACCAATTCAGCAATCACGTCCGGCGCCGCCGCCGTCAATTCCGCCGAGACCAATCCAGCAATCGCGTCCGGCCGCGCCGCCGCCGGTTCCGCAAAGACCAGTTCAAGCGCCGCGTCCCACTCCGCGGCCTCCGGTTTCGCAAAAGCCAGTTCAGGCGCCGCATCCCGCTCCGCGGCCTGCGGTTTCGCCAAGACCAGCTCAGCCGCCACCGGCGCGTAAGCCGGTCGCGGTCGCGACAGAAATGCGCCCGGCTCGACCGCGGCCCGTGCCTGCGCCACCGAAACCGAAACCGGCTCGTCCAATCGCGTCGAGTCCCCAGGGCGACCTTTTCGAAGTATTTGCCGAGAACGGCTTTGAGGCCGCAAACACGCGTCGTCGCCAGATGAAGTTCCGGCGTTTCATTGCTTGCGAAGCCGGAGCATTACTTGTCCTGTTGCCGCTTGTTATCGTGGGCCTCACTCTCAATGTCAGCGCACCCGGGCTTCGTTGGATCATGAACATTTTGACGATCGCGGCAGCCGTTGCCGCCGCAGTCATCCCGATTGTTTTTTACGCGTTCACTCCAACGCTCCCGGAATTGGAGCGCTAGGCCTTCGCTTCCCGCCGCGAGGTTAGCTGTCGCATCGGCGGAGGATTGCCTTTTCGCCGAACTTACGCGATGGACGACCAATAATTATGAAGCCATCGGTCACCCGGGTCTTCATCGTGCGCCACGGCGTAACGGTATCGAACGCAGAAGATCGCTTCGCTGGCGCGACTGACGTTGCTCTTTCTGACGAAGGTCGCGAGCAAACCCGGCGATTGGCCGAACGATTAAGCCACGAAAAAATCATGGCCGTTTATGCTTCTCCGTTGGGACGCACCGTCGAAACTGCGAAGATTCTGGCGGCCCCTCATCAGCTCGAGATTCAGACTCGCGATGGCCTTCGCGAAATAAACCACGGTCGCTGGGAACAAATGACAAGAGCCGAAGTGGAAGAAAAGTTTCCCGAAGAAGCCGCCGAATGGGAAAAAGATCCCTACACCTTCGCGCCGCAGGGTGGGGAAAGCGGATTGGCCGTGACCGCGCGGGCTTTGCCTGTCCTGATTGACCTGGTCCGGCATCATTCCGGCGAAGATTTTCTCATCGTCTCCCACAAAGCGACGATTCGCCTTTTGTTAAGCTCGCTGCTCGGGTTCGATCCGCGCCGATACCGGGACAATCTCGATCAAAAACCGGCGGCGTTGAATATTGTCGACTTTCGGGATGCTACGCGATCGCGTCTGACTCTATTCAACGACACCTCGCACTACGACAAGGCGGGGAAGGCGATCCCCGAAATTTCGCAATCACGCCTGTCGAAATGGTGGAACATGCGAAGTGAGCGCTGACTTTGCTCCGGTGACAAACGCTCCTCCGGTAGTGATCGGTGCGACCGGCGGTTCCGGAACACGGGTGATCGCGCGACTGGCCCGTCATGCGGGGTACGATCTCGGGCGAAATCTGAATTCGGCGGAGGACGCCTTGGAGTTTTATTCGTTCCACGAAAAGTGGATCAATCCGTTCGTCTCGGCCGAACGACGCGGCACAGCCTTGCCCAAACCGGACGCGGACCAAATGGAAAGGGAATTTCACTTCGCACTGGAGCGTCATCAGCCGGGAGCTGTGCGAACCGAGAGACGGTGGGGTTGGAAAGCGCCGCGCAGCATTTATTTGCTGCCGTTCTTGCATCACCAGCTTCCAAATCTGAAATTTATTCATGTTTTGCGCGACGGACGCGACATGGTGCTTTCGCCAAATCAAAACCAGCTCCGCAAACACGCGGCCGCGATCCTGAGTTGGCGCGAACGTCTGTTTCGGGCTAGGCCCGAACGCGCCTTGCTTTTGTGGGGACGGGTGAATGCTGCCGCGGCCCAATTCGGGGAATCGAATCTGGGTGAAAATTACCTGCGTGTCCGGTTCGAAGATCTTTGCGCGAAACCAGTCGAGACGACCGCGCACATCATGAATTTCCTCGGAGAGAGCGTCGATCCGGAGCCGATCGCGCGCGCGGAAATTTCGCCGCCCTCGACTCTGCAGCGTTGGCGGACCTATCCCGATTCCCTGATTACCCGACTCCAAGGCGTCGGCGGGGATTTTCTCGGCCAATTCGGGTATTTAGGGTAAATCTGACTGATTACGACCGGAAAAGAGCGCTCAATCGATCAATTTCTGACTTTGCAATGAGGCTTTCCCTTTTGATATTGAACCGCTAACTTTTTCTCGAATGGACGCTTCCACTTCTCATCCACCTTCACCGGGCTTCGGCGAGACAGGCGAAACCCACGGCCCACATCATCACGAAGCAGGGCACGATCACGAGCACCACGAACTGGGTTTTTGGCGAAAATACATTTTCTCCACCGACCACAAGGTCATCGGCATTCAATACGGGATCTGCGGCATGATCTTTTTGTTCATGGGCTTTTCGCTCATGATGATAATGCGCTGGCAGTTGGCTTACCCCGGCCAGGCCCTTCCGCTTATCGGGAAATGGCTGCCTTACATTTTCGGCGCCAACAGTATGCCGGACGGCAAGATGACGCCCGAGTTCTATAACTCCCTCGGCGCGATGCACGGCACGATCATGATCTTCCTTGGTGTCGTGCCGGTGGCCTTCGCGGCCTTTGGCAACTTCGTCGTTCCGCTCCAAATCGGCGCGCCGGACATGACCTTTCCAAAAGTGAACGCCGCCAGTTTCTGGGCGTTTGCGGTGGGAGGCGCGATCATGCTGACCAGCTTTTTCGTTCCAGGCGGCGCGGCCAAGGGCGGCTGGACTTCCTACACCCCGCTGTCGGACATCGCCGATAAAGGACCGGGGTTCCACACCGTCCTGAACGGCCAATCGCTCTGGCTGATCGGATTCATATTTTTGATTACCTCCTCGTTGCTCGGCGCAGTGAACTTCATTACCACGATCATTCAATTGCGCGCGAAAGGCCTTACCTGGATGCGGCTTCCGTTCTTCGTGTGGTCGCAATTTGTGACCGCGTTTCTGTTGTTGCTCGCCTTTCCGCCGCTCGAGGCTGCGATCATCATGCAGCTGATGGATCGCACGGCCGCAACCAGCTTTTTCCTGCCCGCGGGAATGATCGTCAACGGCGCTCCCTTGCATGTCAGCGGCGGGGGCAGCCCGCTATTGTGGCAGCACTTATTTTGGTTTCTCGGACACCCTGAGGTTTACGTTTTAATTCTGCCCGCGTTCGGAATCGTCGGCGAAATCCTGGCGAATAATTCGCGTAAACCGCTCTGGGGTTACAAATCACTCGTGTTCTCGGTCCTGGTGATCGGATTTCTCTCGTTCGTTGTCTGGGCGCATCACATGTGGCTCACCGGAATGGGGTCCACCGTGAGCGCGTTCTTCCAAACGACCACCCTTCTGATTTCAATTCCGTCCGTCATCATCTTGAGTGCGTTTTTCATTTCGCTCTGGGGCGGGTCGATCCGATTCAACGTGCCCATGCTTTTCGTGACGGCTTTTCTGCCGATGTTTGGGATCGGTGGCCTCACCGGCATTCCGCTCGCGTTTAATTCGGCCGATCTCTATCTGCACGATACGTATTACGTCATCGCGCATTTCCATTATATCGTCGCGCCTGGAACAATCTTCGGCTTGTTCGCGGGCGTCTATTATTGGTTCCCGAAAGCGACCGGCCGAATGATGAGCGAATTCTGGGGCAAAGTGCATTTCTGGCCGTCCCTGATTTGTATGAACGTGATTTTCCTGCCGATGTTTTTGCAAGGAATGCTCGGAATGCATCGCCGGTGGTACGACGGCGGCCAGGGCTGGACGCTGGCCGGCGAACACATTTGGGGTTTGAGCGGCTTCCAATGGAACACCCCGATCTCCTGGGCGGCGTGGATCATGGGCCTCGCCCAGATTCCGTTCATCATCAATTTCTTCTGGAGCATCAAACACGGCAAAAAAGTGAACGACAATCCGTGGGAGGCGACCACGCTTGAGTGGACCGCGCCTTCCCCGCCGCCGCACGGGAACTTCGTGACGACGCCGGTCGCGTATCGCGGGCCCTATGAATATAGCCTGCCGGGACGCGAAAAAGATTTTACCATGCAGAACGAACCGGTCGACCCCTCGGAGCGATCACGAAGAATGGCTGAACCGGCGCTGGCGCATTAACGAATGGAAATCCCTTACACAATATCCACTCGGCCGGACACCGGCCTGTGGAACGCGAAGATTGGCATTTGGCTTTTTCTGGCATCGGAAGTGATGCTTTTCGGCGGACTTTTCTCCGCTTACGTTTTTTTGCGGCTGGACGCCCAACCGGGCGAGTGGCCGCACGGCCTCCTGAACGTTCCGATCGGCACGTTTAATACCGCGATACTAATCGTGTCGTCGGTGACGGTTGTGCTGGCGTGGGCCGCACTGAAGATGCGGCGTTACAATGCTTACTGGTGGTACATGCTCGCCACCATCTTATGCGGCATCATCTTTCTCTTTGTTAAGCTTTACCTGGAGTGGCCGCCCAAGTTTTCCCACTACGGTGTTTTTATTAAACCGGAGGCGCGCGAGAAGTACGAGCCGTATCTCGGAAACCATCGTCGCGAAGAGAAAGGCCTGGAGCCGCGCATTGAGATCACCGGGCATTTGGAAAATCACGAAGCCCTGACCGATTCGAACATAAAAGAATACGAAATCGCCCTGGATCCGGTGAATGCGGACCCGGACAATCCGTCGCACGATCGGCCCCACTTCATTCCGCTGCCCGCAACCGAAAAGGTGGCAAAGATCGACAAGCAGGATGTGGAACGAATCGATTCCTTCGGTCCGTGGCACAGCGCCTACTTCGCCAGCTATTTTACCATCACCGGGCTTCACGGAGCGCACGTCCTCGCCGGCGTTCTGGTTTTCCTTTACATGTGGCTACCGGTCAGCAAGAAGGTCTATCAGCGTAATCCGGAACATTTGGCAAATCGGGTCGAAGTTTCCGGTCTGTTCTGGCACTTCGTCGATCTGATTTGGATTTTTGTGTTCCCGCTTTTCTATTTGCTCTGACGATGAACAACCCGCCCGATATCGCGCAGGACCCGGCCGAACACGAGGAGTACGCGCACGGCGTGCAACAGCATGTCTCGCGTTATCTGATGGTCGGAGGATTGCTGCTTTTTTTCACGCTTTTGACGGTTGCGTTGTCGTATGTGGATTTCGGAGGCTTCTTTTCCTGGCTGTTCCACATTCATATTTCCCAGGAAGGCAGTCGGAAATTGAACATTGCCGTGGCGATCGCGGTCGCGGCTTTCAAAGCGAGCCTGGTTGCCCTGATCTTTATGCACCTCGCCGCGGAAAAACGTCTGATCTATCGAGTTCTAATTTTCACCGGCTTGTTTGTTCTGGTGCTCTTTTGGCTCACTTACCTTGCCTGGTACGATCCGATCACCCGTTAAAATGTCACTCAAGGCGTTCCATATTATCTTCGTAATTTTTTCAACCCTGCTTGCGTTGGGCGTCGGCGCCTGGTGCGTCTGGGTCAATCTGGTCGACGGCGCGCCGGTTTATCTCGCCGGCGCGGTCGCTTCGTTCGCCTCCGCGGTCGCGCTGGTGATCTACGGCGTTTGGTTTTATCGGAAAATGAAACGGCTCCGGATTATCACATGAAAAAGTTCTGCTCCATCCTGGTTGTTTCGCTAGTGTTTGCCGCGCAGCAGGCCAGCGCGTGTCCGTTTTGTTACGGAGCCAAAGACGGCAAATCGACCCAGCACATGGCCGTTGCGATTTGGTTTTTGTTCGGCGCGGTAATGTCGGTGCTCGGCGGAATCGGTGCTTTCAGCTTTAAGATTTGGCGACACGGCCGGATGCCAACTCCTCCGCATGAGCAATTAATCGAAGATTTGGACGACGATGAATAGTCTCGCGCTGATCAACGAGTTTCTTGGACAGCCCCCGAACGCTTCCGAGCATGGCTATCAAATCGATCATATTCTCGAGTTCGCCCATTGGTTTATGGCGGCTTTGTTCGTCGGATGGTCGGCGTTTTTTATTTTCGTCCTGATTCGGTTCCACAAGAGTCGTCATCCAAAGGCGGATCATTATGGCGTTCGCAGTGGCATTTCCACCCATTTGGAATTCTCCTGTGTGCTGATCGAAGCCGTCTTGCTGATTGGGTTCGCGATTCCGCTGTGGGCCAAACGGGTGAACGAATTTCCGACGGGCCAGGAGGCGGTCCTGGTTCACGTCGTCGGTCAGCAATTCAACTGGACCTTTCATATGCCGGGGCCAGACGGCCAGTTCGGTAAGCGGAACATCGATCTGGTCACAAACTCGAACCCGCTCGGCATCGATCCGAATGATCCGTCAGGCAAAGACGATCTTGTGGTATTGGGAGAATTGCACGTGCCGGTCAACAAGCCGGTAATTATTGAGTTGTCGTCGAAGGATGTGATCCACAACTTCGATATTCCTCATATGCGCATTGCTGCGGACGCAATTCCGGGATCGCTCATTCCGATGTGGTTCAAGCCAATTAAGACTGGCACTTACGAAGTAGTCTGCGGGCAGCTTTGCGGCCTTGGTCATTATGGAATGAAGGGAACACTCGTCGTCGATAGTCCCGCCGATTATCAGGCTTGGCTCAAGGAGCGGGCCGAGTTGGCCGGAACGCAGAGCGCGCCTCCCGCTACGCAGCGTCCGCCTGGAGAGCCACCGGTCGGTCCTACTCCAGGGACGGTTCCACCCCCTGGTGCGCCGAAGAACGCTAATCCGGGAGCGAAAATTTCGCCGAGCCCGAGCGGCCAATAATTATTTTTTCGACAAATGCCCTTATCTCAATCCTCTCCCTGAGGGTGAGGAAGTGATGAAAGTCGGGGCGCGGAGTGGAGCGGCTGGTGAGGCTTAAGTTTATCTGCGAAATCCGCGTGATCCGCGGTTAAATTTTTCTGGATGCCCTTTGAAAGATCAACAACCTGGCTTAATCGCTTCGCCTGGTTCACCGCATTCGCGACCCTGCTGTTAATTTGCAGCGGAGGAATGGTCACGAGCAAAGGCGTCGGTCTCGCGGTGCCGGATTGGCCGACCACGTTCGGTTACAACATGTTCCTGTTTCCGGTATCCAAGTGGATTGGTGGCGTCTTGTTCGAACACACCCATCGTCTGATCGCATCCACCGTCGGATTTCTAACCATCGTTCTGGCGATCTGGCTTTGGCGGGTGGAGGACCGGCAAGCCGTCAAAACTCTCGGACTCGTCGCAGTCGCCGCCGTCATTCTACAGGGAATCCTCGGCGGGCTTCGCGTCACAATGTTAAAAGATCAGATCGGAATTTTTCACGCCTGCCTGGCTCAGGCGTTTTTCGGCTTGATCGTCTTGATTGCAATAGTGACGACAAACTTCTGGCGCGTCGGGTCTTTAAACTCGAATGCTTTAAGCGGTCGCATTTCCGAACGGGTTTTGTTGCTGAAACGACTGGCAATTACGGCCACGATCATGATCTATGTTCAACTCGCGCTCGGAGCGACGATGCGGCATCAGCATAAGGACCTTGCCATTCTGGATTTTCCGACCGCAAACGGCACATGGATTCCCGATACGAGCGCTGATGCGTTGGCCAAGGTTAACGCCTGGCGGGACGCGCGTGCTTTGTCGGATGTAGACGCCTTTCAGATCTGGCTTCAAATGGTGCACCGGTTCGTGGCCGTCCTCATTGGCATCACAGTAATTTGGTTTTTTGTCCGGGTCTGGCGACTCCGGGATTCGTGGCCGGCTCCGGTTCTATCGCGGTTGTCGGCCGGGTGGGTCATCTTATTTTTCGTCCAATTCACCCTCGGAGCCTGGACTATCTGGAGCAATAAAGCTGCCGATGTCGCGACGACACATGTCGCAGTCGGCGCGATCATGTTATCATTCGGAGTCAGCGCGTGGGCCCTTTGCTCACATGTTTTGCAAACGAAGACTTCATGAAAGTGGCGACGATCGATTCCAGTGAAGCGGCCAAAACACCCGCCGGATTCGTGCGCGATTTGGTTGAATTAGTCAAAGCCCGCCTGACCCTGCTCGTCTTGCTGACCACGGCGGTTGGCTTTTATCTCGGGGCCGAGGGTCCGGTGAATTGGGCGGCGTTGTTACAAACCGTTCTCGGAACGGCGGCTGCGGCGGCGGGCGCTGCTGCGCTTAATCAATGGTGGGAATATCGTCTGGATGCGTTGATGCATCGGACCCAGTCGCGCCCGGTGCCGGCGGGCCGTATGCGGCCAGGCGAAGCGCTCGCCATCGGAACTGCATTGTCCATCTTTGGGGTGGCGTATCTCGCATTTGTTTGCAACGCGCTCAGCGCGGCCCTCGCGGCGATCACGATTATTGTTTACGTCTTCGCTTATACGCCGTTGAAGCTGGTCAGCACTTTCAACACCGCCCTTGGCGCAGTGCCGGGTGCATTGCCTCCCATGATTGGCTGGGCCGCCGCACGCGGAACGCTCAATGCCGGCGCGTGGATGTTGTTCGCGATCCTGTTTCTGTGGCAGCTCCCGCACTTTTTCGCAATTGCCTGGATGTACCGCGACGACTACGCCCGGGCCGGCTTTCAAATGATCTCGAGCGACGATCGCACGGGTGAACGAAGCGCCAGCCAGAGTGTCTTCTTTTGCATGCTGCTTTTGATTATCGCCGGGCTGCCAGCCTATCTTGGAATAGCTACTGTTTTTTATCTTCTCGCTGAACTGATTCTGAGCGGTGTGTTTATCGCCGCAGCCATGCGATTCCTGAAGACGCGCACGAGATCGGACGCTCGACGATTGTTTCTGACCTCGATAATTTACTTACCGCTGTTACTCGGCGCGCTGGTATTGAGCAAGGCATGAACGGGACCGACGCAGCGTTAGGTCGAAAATCTTCCACCGCGAGCACGCTTTGGAAGACGATCCTGATCGCGATTCCGATCGTCACGCTTGGCCTTCTGATCTGGCTGCGACAGCTGGAAGTGAATGCGTTGCGTCAGCGGACCGTTTCCTCCTACGGGTCGGTTCCGGAGTTTCAATTGATCAACCAGGACGGTAAAAATTTTGGCTCGGCCGACCTGCGCGGAAAAATCTGGATCGCGGATTTCGTTTATTCCACCTGCCCGGGTCCGTGTCCGATGATCAGCAGCCGGATGAGTGAATTGCAAAAGCCGCTGGAGAAGACCGACGTGCACCTGGTTTCATTTACGGTCGATCCAGCGAAAGATACTCCGGAGGTTTTGCGCAAGTACGCGGAAGAGTTGCAGGCAGAACCTGGTCGATGGGATTTCCTGACTGGCCCTCAGTCGACGATTTACAATTTATCGCGTAACGGATTTAAACTTGCCGTTTCGGAGGAGAACAAAATTCCCATTCACAGCACCCGAATGATTTTGGTGGACCGGCATGGAGACATTCGCGGTTATTACGATGCGACTGAAGCGGACGCAGTTACGAAACTCGTTGCCGACACGACGCATTTGTTGCGCGAACAACCGAAGTGATGGTTGTTCAACGATTGTCTTCGAACCAGCTGACAATCTTGTAGTTGTTGATCATTCCCTTTGAGCCAAGGCTCTCGTCGTAGTGCAGGTTCGAAACCCCGGTCATCGTGACCGTTTTGCCAACCATCGAACCGTAGACGTGGCCATTGGTCCCTCCTCCATTCACCGTGACGTCGTGTCCCGGAGCATAAATCGACGCCGAGATCTGACTGTTGCCGCCAAAGTTTACGTGCTCGGAAGTGTCGGTCGGAGGCTGGATGCCGTAGAGCATGAGATCGCCCGGCTGATTATTGCCATTGAGGACGCCGTTGCCACTAATGTCGACGTTTCCGGCGAAGTAAATTGTCACGGACACGCCGGGCTGAATAACGATTTGGCCAGTTCCGCTGACCGAGATATCGCCGGTGACATAAATTTCGACATAGGTTTGGCTGCCATCGGACGCTCCCGCGATAGTGAGCGTTTTGCCTCCGGATTCTGAAATTCCCGACAAAATATATCGCGATGCGGCGGAGCCCTGAGTTGCGCTGGCGGTGATTGTGGCGTTGCCGTTTACTGTCGTAACAGAAGAGTTCACCGAATTCCAGCTGGGCGCGCCTATCGGAATCGGTTCCTGATAAAAATCGGTCCGCTCCACGCCGGTAATATTGGCGACGCCGCTCACCGTGCCGGCATTGGTGGCGACATCGCCGAAAATCTGCGCATTTCCGGCGTCGATTAACTGACCGTCGGTGGCGATGTCGCCATTTTCCTGGCGCTTTGCCACATCGTATAGTCCGTTCGTCGATTTTGTAGGATCGTTCGAATCATAACTATCGACCACGATATCTTGGTTCGTCAGATCGACAATTCCTACGGACATGATCGCTTCGTCGAATGCCGAAACCGGTCTAACGATCGCTTCCACCCGCCGTGAAACTTGCGGTTGAGGATTACCGTTCGCATCGGTCGGGAGAGCGTGCGTCGCGAGGAGCCCGTTGGTAAAGCGTTCGAAGCGCAAGCTCAGCCGGCGTAATTTGGTGTCCTGCGGATTGTCTGCGGCGCGGGCCGGTCCGTTGATCGGAATCGTCCCGACGGTGCGGATGCGGTAGTACTGCCAGCTATTTGTCGGGTCGATCAACGTTGCCGGCGCGTCGACACTTGTTTCGATAGTCACGGGCGTGCCGTTGAGGCCGGCATTTGGCACCGTGGTCAATTCGTAACCGGTTACGTTGTTCCCGGGCTGATTATTCCATCCTTGCCAGGCCTGATTTGGCTGGGGATAAAGCGACTTGCGAAGTTCAACGATCGCGAGATCAATTCCTGACTCCGCCGCCAGTAACGCTTCCTGCCAGGTCGAGGTTTGGAGGGCATTTTGGTATTTCACGGTCACAAGCCGGAGTGTCTCTACTGCGGCAAGTGAAAGGATCGCGATTACCAGTACGGTCCAAACCAGAATGCTGCCCGCTTTTGTCGATCGTCCCTTTTGCATCAATAAACGCTGCTCTCGACGTCGGTCCGGCTATTGCGCAGCAATGTAGTGTTGTAAAACGCGGTCGCGGCGACCGCCGAAGTGGATGCGCCGCTCGAATTGAATGTCGGATCGAAAGTGATTCGAGTCGTAACAACTTTGCCGATGTCGGTGACATCGAACACAAAATCCTGCACATTCATTGCCAGTGGAATTGGAGCGGCCGAATCTTGTTGCCGGTAAATCGTTCCGGCCAATAAATAGTAATGAACCTTGACCGAGCTGCCGAGCGCGCCGTAATAAACGCCGCCTTCTCCATCGAGGGTCGGCGTTTGGGGAGTGCCGGTTGAGTCGTAGTAGGCCGGGATGTAAATGGTCGTATCGTTCGTCGCCGCCTCTACTGCGGTCGCCCGGCGCAAATCCATCGCCATATAATCCGAGATTCGCATCTCGTCGGCGTGGTTATGACTGAAATCAGTCGTCGCTGCGTAATTTCTTTCCAGCGAAGTAAAGCCCATCAATAGTCCGAGGCTGATTGAAAAGAAAATCGACGAAGCAACCACCATTTCGGAAAGGGCGTAACCTGCCTGCGCTTTTGGTGATCCACACTGATGAAGGCTGGTTACCATTTCGCGACTCCTCCCTTTGCGAGAATTGCCACGATCTGCCGCGATATCGGACGATCGTTAGGCGCGGCGGTGTAGCTCGCAGTCCAAATGATCTTTATCGCATTCTCGGCCAGTAGTGCGGCATTGTTGCTTACAAGGGTGGTGACGCCATTTGTCCGAGTTAGTTGCGTATTTCCAACGGTGCTGCTCCCATACGGGACCAGGGTCAAAGTTTCGCTCACATTCTTTAATTGATTTGCCCCTGGCGCGTCGGCGTTAAGCAGGTTCGCCGAAAGCCAGTTTGCGTCAGTCACCTGGTGCCAGTTCGCGATCCGCATCGATTCGATCCGTTGCTGCAAGACCTGGCTGGCGCAGGCTGATTCCCGGGCCATTTGAATCGTATCCATGGCTGAGGAATTCATCAGGAACAGTGAGCCAAGAAAGAGAGCGGAAATTGCGGTCGCAATCGTGCACTCAATCAACGCGAAGCCCATCTTCGCTTCGGTAGAAGGACGAAGCATGCGAATGCTCAGACAGCATCGGACGTACCGAATTATGGAAATTATAGGGGCGAGAGGCTTTCCTTCCCGGATCCGTGCCGCAGCGGTCAGCCTGCCGGTTCCGGGCCAGTCGCCGGCCCTTCCTCAGAAACCATCCGCAGATACTCGCGATACTCGCCCTTTGGCAGTTGCTCGATCGTCTTTTCCAGTTGGGCTAGGCTGATAAATCGCATTCTCAGCGCGATCTCTTCAAGACACGCAACCTTCAATCCCTGCCGATGTTCGATCGTGGCAATGTAGTTGCCCGCTTCGAGCAGGCTGGTTTGGGTGCCGGTGTCCAGCCAGGCCATTCCCCGGCTGAGCCCTTTCACCTGCAGCTGGTTTTTTTTGAGATAAAGCAGATTCAAATCGGTAATTTCCAACTCACCGCGACCGGAAGGTTTAAGCGTTTTGCAAAGATCCACCACCTGATCGTCGTAAACGTAAAGGCCGGGCACGGCGAAGTGGGTTTTCGGTTCTTTTGGTTTCTCTTCCAGGCTGATCGCGCGCCCATCAGGGCCGAATTCGATCACGCCGTAACGCTCGGGGTCCCGAACCTGATATGCGAAAACGCAGGCCCCGCTTTTGAGGGCAAGCGCGTCGCGGAAGAAATCGAGTTTTCCGTAAAAGATATTGTCGCCCAAAATCAGACAGGCGCCCGATTTGCCGATGAACTTCTCCCCGATCAAGAACGCTTCCGCGATCCCGCCCGGCTTGGCTTGTTCGGCGTAATCGATTCGAATTCCAAACTGGGAGCCGTCGCCCAGATAATCGCGCAGCATCGGGCAATCTTTTGGAGTAGAAATGATCATCACATCTCGAAGCCCGCCCAGCATGAGAGTGGCGAGGGGATAACAAATCATCGGTTTGTCATAAACCGGCAGCAATTGCTTGCAGACGATCTTGGTCAGGGGAAAAAGCCGGCTACCGGCGCCGCCTGCCAGGATGATTGCCTTCTTCGTCATCAAGAATCTCTAAGGAAAGCAGGAACGCAGGAATTTTGAAGGATTTGTTTCCTGCTTTCCTGAGAGATCGATCAGGAAAACCGGACGTCTTTGCCGGGGTCCATTTCGAAGTCCAGATTGAGGGAATCGGCCGTGTTCGGTTTGATGATTTCCTCCATGAACTTCACGAAAATGGGGTCTTCGCGGAAAATGGCGAACTTGTCCATAGACTCGAAGTCGATCGCGATGAAAAAAGGCCAGGGAAGTTCGGGATCGACCCGCTTGCCGCATTTAATATTCAGGACCTCAGGGATTTTCAACAGCTGCATTCGGGTGTTCATCATCATTTCCTCGACCCGAGCCGGGGTGACCTCGGGCTTCAATTTGTAAAGGACGATGTGGTGAATCATGGAAAGCTAATGGTATTAGGCGCAGTCTGCGGGGCGCGCAAGTGGGAATCGGTATTATTAAAATCCCGGCGTCTCGTCGGCTGTCGCCCGTCAAATTAAGCAGATTTGGCAACGAAACGAGCCGTTATTTTTGACGGTAAACCAGGTAAATCCCGCTGCGTTTTATCATTTCGCAGTGCTCACAGTTCTGCTCGTCACTGAGGACGATCCCGCCCGGGGGAGGTTTGGCGTCTCTATCTAGATGGACGAATTCGGAACGGCGCCGGCCCTCGATCGCGGCGTACCAGAGCCCATCGATATAGGCAGGTCCGTAAAACCCGTCCCGCAGATAGATAGGCCTTTGAGGCTGGGCTACGGCGGCGTCGTAGGCTTCTTTGTAAGGAGCATCGAAAAAGGGCCCGCGCTCGGGACCATATCGGCGATAGATCCGCTGAAAACGTGCCGCCTCCCATATTGTCAGCGTTAATAGGAAACCAAGAAGTGCGAATCGGACCGCGCGGCGGGAAAACGGGTTCCCTTGAATATTTTGCGCATTGTTTTGTCCCCGACTGAGCATCCATTCGAGCGCTGGCACGGTCAGAAGGGAAAGGAAAACCGGCAAAGCCAGAAGCCGCAGGGCGTGAAAGGGTTCATATGTAATCGCCCCCGGCAGGATGGAAACGACAAACCCGTAGAGGGTAAATCGCCACCAAGATTCTCGAAGATGCCGAAGCACCACAAACAGCAGACCCAGCATCGACAACGTAAAAGTTGCGAAAAAGAACACGCCTCCCGCTTCGACGACATGATGCCGCACTAGTGGATGCCCGGTCTGAAGCAACCCGATCACGCTTTGATCTTGCAGAAAGCGCCGGATGAATTCGTTAAGCGAGTCGCGCCACGGCACGCCCTTCATGTAAGTCGCGCGTTCCCATCGGTTCTCGACGGCGCCGGGATGCATCCATCCAAAGATCAGAGTCGGAACCAGGGTGAGGGCATAAGCGATCCAGACTTTGAGGATTCCCAGCAAACGGTCGCGACTTGCGGCAAAGAAGAGAAGCCCAAGGGCAAAACATGGTGCGAGAACGCGGCCCGCGAAATAACCATAGGTTAGGACAGCGAGACTGCCTGCAAGGGTTGCGATTTCTCGCCAAGTCCACTTGTCCTTTTTGTGGGCGTGATACGCCGCCAAAAGAAAAAGCATGACCGCCATCGGCACGAAATGAGCGTCCCAGACCAGACGGCTTTCCTCGAAAAACCAAGGCGTGAGCAGAGCAGTTCCCCCGACGATGATCCCAATCGAAGTCCGCCCGGAAAGACGTTTGGCCAGGACACCGAGAAGTAGACAGGCGCTGAACATCCAAAACGCCGCGAACGCGCGCGCGACCAGAATGCTGGGTGGTAAAACTCGGAAAGCGATCGCCAGCAAATAAATCGTGACCGGATTCACGTATGACGTGGAAGGTCCGGTGTAAAACTGGATCAAAAGTGGAAAATGCCGGCCAGACTCGTCTGCGCCAGTCCGCGAGATCAGATAAGCGTTATAGGCCGTCGCCGATTCATCCATGTAAAATCCCGGCGGGTTGCGGGTGATGCCGTTGGTATAAAGCAGGAAGAGCACAACGAGAGCGGCTGCGACGAAGGCGCGTCGCAGATTCTTCTTGGTAAGAAGCGTTTGGATTTCCATTGCGGGAAGTGGTGTGCTCAGTATACCGCGAAGTTCGATCGCTCTTCTATTTTAACGTGTCCTCAAATTTGGAATATCCCGTTTGCCCTTCATGTCGCAGCAATAAACGCGATATTGTCTTTCGTTTACAGGAGCCCTACGCGGTTGCTCGCTGCGCCGAATGCGGACTGCATTATCTCTATCCGCGGCTTTCCGTTGGAGCGATGCAACAAATTTATCGCGAACCGTCCTATTATGAAGGCGGATCGTCCGGTTACCGGGACCGAAGTTACACGTCTCAGGAACCGTCACTCCGGGCGACGTTTCGACGGCTGCTTGTAAATCTCGATAACCGCGGGCTTAGCGGCGGCCAGCTTTTGGAAATCGGCTGCGGTCACGGCTATCTCCTCGATGAAGCCCGGCCGTTCTTTGACCGTCGCTTTGGGACGGATTTTTCGCCCGAAATCGCTGCAATCGCGCGCCATACCGGGGCTGAAGTCTTTGTTGGAGGCATCGAACAGGTTCCGGCCGATCTCAAAGTCCAGTGCGTCATCGCGACCCAAGTGATCGAACATGTCTACGATCCATTGTCATTTGTCGAACAACTCGTCGATCACACTTTGCCGGGCGGTCATATTGTTCTGGCAACGCCCGACATCGGCGGTGTATTGAGAAAAATCATGGGTCGACGGTGGCCGTCTTTTAAAACTCCCGAGCACGTCGTTTATTTTGATTTCCGAACCTTGAGTTCGGTCATGGGGCGAGCCGGTTTGGACCCGATTCGCCGATTGCCTTACCCGCACGCCTTTCCAACGGGATTGCTCGCAGCCAAGTTTGGGATCACTCTGCCGGGTTGGCTTGCTCGCATTCAAATGTGGGTGCCTGCCACTACTGTCGCCGCTTATGGAACCGTCCGAAACGCATAGAGATCTGCTGATCTCCGTCGTTATTCCAGTTTTTCGGGAAGCCGCTCAACTTAGTGATTTTCTCGCGGCGGTCCGCGATAATTTCAAACAGTCGGGTGCGCGTTACGAACTCGTTTTGGTCGATGACGGTTCTCCGGACGACAGCTGGTCGGCGATAACGAAGGAAGCGAAAGCCGATAGCAACATCCGCGCGCTGCGTTTGAGTCGAAACTTCGGCAAAGAATCCGCGTTGTCCGCGGGATTGGAACACGCCCGCGGGGATGCCGTCATTGTGATGGACGCAGACGGACAACATCCGCCCGGCCTCATCCCCGAAATGTTGAATCGGTGGACCTCGAGCGGCGCCGACATTGTAGAAGCGGTAAAAGTGCGCCGGGGACGCGAATCAATGTCGAGCAAGCTCGGCGCTCTCCTTTTTTACCAAGTGTTGAACAAACTGTCCGGATTTCATTTCAAGGGAGCGTCCGACTTCAAGCTCATGAATCGCAAAGCGGTCGACGCATGGCTCCAAA
>JAICWQ010000021.1 GCA_025934755.1 Chthoniobacterales bacterium
AAATACCTATCAGTGGGACGCAGCCAATCGGTTGATCGCGATTGTGTATCCAAACACAGCCGGACGCACGGAGTTCACTTATGACGGTCTCGGTCGACGGGTAAAAATAGTCGAAAAAAACAATAGCGGCGCGGTCCTTGAGACGAGGAATTTTGTTTGGAGTGGAACGAGGATCGCCGAACAGCGCAACAGTTCGAATACCGTAATCAAGCGCTTCCTTGCCGAAGGTGTCCAGCTTCCCACTGGTACTACCCCGAATACCAAGCTTTATTATTCTAAGGACCATCTGGGAAGTACTCGAAGCTTGACCAACGAAAATGGAACAATCCTGGCGACATTGGATTACGACGCCTACGGTGGGATCAGCCGCGCGCCAGTTCCCGCAAATGACACTTCAGGCACTGGCCCTGTTCTGCTATCTGCGGTTTCCCGGTTGACTCATAGCTTTGCGGGGACGTTCGACGTGAATTTGCCGCTTACAGGAGCGCCGGGTGTGGAAATGCGTAACGGTGGCGGAAATTACACACTTGTTCTGACGTTCGATCGCAATGTTTTATCGGACACGAGCACTACTCTTGCTGCTGGTGTAGGAACGGTGGGCAGCGCAACGTTCAGCGGAAATACGGCGACCATTTCTCTCACGGGCGTGTCGGATCGGCAGACGATCACCGTCGAACTGGACAATGTCGTTGGAGTGGTGGGCGTAAATTCTAAAGTACTGGTGAGTATGAGCGTACTCGTCGGAGACGTGAACCAGAGCGGCGCGGTTACGGTAGAGGATATCAGGCTTGTTCAGGCCAATTCCGGGCAAGCCGTGACTACCTCGACTTTCATGTACGACACGACGCACAACGGCGCCATCAATTCGAGCGACATCGGTCAAACTCAATCCGTTCAGGGCGACAGTCTCTATCCCGATTTCGCTTTCACCGGTCATTATTATCACGTGCGCAGTAGGCTCTATCTCGCGCCTTATCGTGCTTACAATCCAACGCCGGGGAGGTGGATTAACAGGGATCCGATGGCCAATGGTTCCCCGTTAATTGCACTGAATCCGCCGCTTAGGCCTCAGGTCCGGATTGGCGAACTCATCGTTGGGCTAAATCTTTACGAATATGTCGAGAATCAGCCCACGGACCAGACGGATCCACTTGGTCTTCTTGCTTGTTACACTTATATCTGCCAAGGCCGTGACGAGCATACGGGGGCTGTGGTGTTTACGTTCTATAGACCAAGTTTGAAAAACGACCCCAACTCAGCCGCCGGGTGCTGCAGGCAAGCCGCTGCCTTCTATAACCTGTATGTAGCTGGATCCACAATTTCGCATGGCAATCCGCTTCTTAGGAGAGGAGGCGCGTACCTTGCTGCCCTTTTTGACTATAACCTCTGCATGGACGTATTGGGCTTCTAAGGCCATTTCTCACAACTGATGCAATTGTCGCCCTCAAACTGGATACTAGTCGGCCCCGGTCACCTTTACGGGGCTCCCTTCGTGAGCGGACACTTGATCTACCGATTTGGCGACATCGATTGCTCGTTGCTTCTTCATGCGGAAGATGCGGCTATATCGACGACCGATACAAATGTGGAAACAGGGGTTGTTCGGACCCAAGTCGGCGGACGCCGGCAAGACTTCGCGTACCTGCGCGCATCGTATTCCGCAACAACTCCACTTTGGGAGCTTGCGCAGGTGCCCTCGGTAGAGATTCCGTTAACGGAAGGACCGCAGGAAAAGAAATGTCTCGAAAGGCTTAAGGTGTCGCTTACGCTGGCCCGTCTTCCGTCAAAGCAAGGCTTCTTTATTCTCGATAAGAAAGTGCCACCGGCGGCACGTGAGATCGAACGAACGGACTACATTGTCACAATGCCCGGCTCTCTTTGCAGTATTCCCGAGTTCGCTAAAGATCCTTTAGATCATGAATTCCTTGTAAGTTATGAGGTGTCCGTTTTAAACGAGGAAACGGGCAAATTTTACAACCTGGATTCCGATAGGGATTGGACTCTTACCGCGCTAGGAATGGTGGTCGAATGGAGACCGATCTATGAAGGAATTCTTCAAAGGAGGGCGAAGAGAGGTATTGGGTCTCAAGCGAGTCGTGCCAGGAGTGGCTGACCAACGAAGGGCGGGCTGTCGCGGGCGGTTCTGATCCCATGACCGGTCAGATTGTAGGAAAACCAGATGTCAAAATGCTAGCAAATGAAGGATCCGTAACCCGGATTTCAGAAGTCAGAGGTCAGCGATCACAGGTTAGATTGGCGCAGTGTCAAAAGGGTTCGAATTCCCTCACCTCAAGGGCTCGACCCAGGGAAAACGAAGGTCAGAGGACAGACGTCACAGGTCAGTTTCTCTTAAAGAAAAGCCTTAAATGACAAAAAGGTAACGGGACCCCGTAGACTCAGAAAATCTGCCCTGTTGTCACGTCCTAGCCGTGGCCAAGCCGAGGGTCCACTTCCCTGTTCCCGCCTCAGTTCAAACTTAAAATCCTGAATCTTGAGATCTGATCTCCGCTTCTCCACCGCTCTTCCGCGCGATCACGCGTGATTGACTGCGAACAAATCAGGTAGCGCGTGCGATTTAATATTGGTCTTGCGGTTATGGCCGGAGAATCACAAACGAACGATGCGAGCCGATTGTCGACGCGACCTTTCCCGGAGCTGAGCGACGAGAAAATTCAGTCGTTGGAAGAACGCGCCAACAACATTCGCGAGTCTATTATTAAGATGCTGGTCGAAGCCGGCTCGGGACATACTGCCGGCCCGCTCGGAATGGCCGATGTGTTTACGGCCCTCTATTTTCATGTTCTCAAACACGATCCGAAAAATCCTGAATGGCCCGAACGAGATCGACTGATTCTGTCTAATGGACACATCTGCCCCGTCCTGTATGCGACAATGGCCCATGCCGGATATTTTCCGGTTGCCGAGCTAAAGACGTTGCGAAAATTCGGCTCGCGTTTGCAGGGTCATCCTCATCGCGAGTTTCTGCCGATGCTTGAAACCAGCTCCGGCCCCTTGGGCTCCGGCCTCTCTCAGGCCGTCGGAATGGCACTGGCGGACCGGATCGATCGAGGCCGGAGCAGTGATCGTTACATTTACTGCCTGATGAGCGATGGCGAATTGGACGAAGGACAAAGCTGGGAAGCGGCCATGCTGGCCGGAAAGGAAAAATTACGAAACCTGATCGCAATTATCGATCGCAATAACATTCAGATCGATGGATTCACCGACGACGTCATGCCGCTCGAGCCCCTGCGCGAAAAATGGGAATCGTGGAACTGGCACGTTCAGGAGATCAGCGGGCATAATTTTGTCGAGATCGTCGCGGCCATAGACCAGGCAAAAGCCATTTTCGATAAGCCATCGATGATCATCGCTCATACCATTCCGGGGAAAGGGGTAAAAGAGTTTGAACGGGATTTCCACTGGCACGGGAAGCCCCCTAACAAAGAGGAGGCAAAAATGGCTTTGGCCGAGTTACGGACGCTTGGGGGAAAAATCAGAAGTGAACACGAATAATTTGAATCCGAAATTGTTCGACAAAGACGTTGAACAGGTCGCGATCCGAAAAGGTTTTGGTGAAGGCTTCCTCGAGGCCGGAAAACAAAATGAAAACGTCGTTGGTTTGTGTGCTGACCTTACCGAATCAACCCATATGATCTTGTTCAAAAAAGCATTTCCGGATCGCTTCATTGAGCTGGGCGTAGCCGAACAGAATTTAGCCAGCGTCGCCTCCGGAATGGCAGCGATGGGCAAAGTTCCTTTCATCTCCTCATACGCCATGTTCAGTCCCGGACGCAACTGGGAGCAGATCCGCACAACGATTTGCTACAACAACACGAATGTGAAAATTGCGGGAAGTCACGCCGGGGTTTCAGTCGGCCCGGATGGCGGAACCCACCAGGCCCTCGAAGACATGGCCCTGATGAGGGTCCTGCCTCGGATGACAGTCATTTCCCCGTGCGACGCGATCGAAGCTAAAAAAGCGACCATCGCGGCGGCGAAAATGGTGGGTCCAACATACATTCGCCTGGCCCGAGACAAAACCCCGGTGATTACGACGAATGAAACCCCGTTCGAAATAGGCAAATCACAAGTTTTTTACCGGCCTAACGACAAGCCCCAGGTTGGAATCATCGCAACCGGGGCGCTGGTCCATAAGGCATTGCTCGCGGCCAAACGGCTCGAAACAGAAGGATTCGCAATCAAACTTTTGAATCTCTCCACCATTAAACCGCTGGATGAGGAAGCCATTGTTTCGTTGGCCAGGGAAACTGGCGCGATCGTAACCGTCGAGGAACATCAAATCGCTTGCGGGATGGGTTCGGCTGTTTCGGAATTTCTGGCTAAAACCTATCCAGTCCGAATCGCCTTTGTTGGGGTTAACGATAGATTTGGACAATCGGGCGAGCCCGAGCAGTTGATCGAGTACTATGGAATGGGAGCCGACTCTATTGCCGATGCGGTTAGGAAGATCCGCCCGAAAGATAGTTTTCAATCCTTCTCGCGACACGCTGACCACGATCTTGCGAATTCGTAAGGCAGGACAAGGCAATGTCTTCGTCTTCGTCTTCGTCTTCCTCTTCCTCTTTCGCTCCCTCCCAGGCTTGGTATAGACAGCCGAAGGTCGGAATCTTTTTCGACCTTTTCACGTGGCGCGGACATGCGGCCTCCGGGTGAATACAAAACTTGCGAGGCTATCCGATCTCGCCTTGTCCCCCGCGAATGACGGATGCTCTTCAAGAAAGAAGATCATCGAGGTTGAGCGGCTCGGTTACCATCGCGAGATCGCCGGATGGCGTGCGTGGCCACTGATCGCGCGGTCGATCCCAGTACAATTCGACACCGTTGCCGTCCGGATCGCGAAGATAGAGAGCCTCGCTTACGCCGTGATCGGAAGCACCTTCGAGCGGAATGTGGGCGCGCAACAATCGTCGCAGCGCATCGGCGAGTTCAGCACGTGTCGGATAGGCAATGGCGAGATGATATAGTCCGGTCGAGCTGCGGGGCGGCGACGAACCGCCTTCGCTTTCCCAAGTGTTCAAGCCAATGTGATGATGATAACCGCCGGCCGATAGAAAGGCCGCTTGATTCTCGTAACGCTGCGTCAATTCAAAGCCGAGCACATCGCGATAGAAATGCAGCGCTCGATCAAGATCAGCGACTTTCAAATGAACGTGCCCGATGCGGACATCTGGATGAATTGACTTGGCCATTCATTTTCATTACGGCAAATCGTTAGCGCTGAGAAGAAATTCCACGCGGGTGCCAGCAATCATTAAGTCGGTGACGCAAGCGATAGCCAGAGCCAAATTAGAAGAGGGATGGAGCATGTGCTTCATCGAGGATTGAATCAGGGAAATTCGAAGAACCGACCGCCTTACACTACGGACTCAGGCTGATTCCTCCGACCGGTTCCATCGGGCCCGAAAGTTTCAATCAACTTCGCTTTTTGCGGGGGCATCTTCCTCCGGGCTCGTCCCAGCGCTCGTTCCAAGGAGCTCCTGCGCCGGAGGGATGAGAACAGGCGCGCCGGCTTCGACCGCCACTTTCCCCTGGGTCAACTCAACCCACACGATCGCACCCGCATGCAGCGCCACGGCAAGAATGAATGCGGCAATGACTGTCCAACCGCTCGGCGGCCTGTACGTTGCTGCCGACGGGAGGCGGCGCTGGTAAGGCCGGTTTCGTTTTCGGGCTCGCCATATCCGCACTACCCTGGCACGCGGTGTTATCTCCGAACTCTTAACTGTTGGCGTTTGCATATCGGTTTCGGACGAGTCGATACCGTCCTTCGAATGCAATTCTATGCACGATGCCTCATTCAAATAAGACGGTGATTGGATCAAACACATAGCTTATGCCTATGTTTCTCAATGGGCTTGGACGGAAAGTTCCGTAAGCAGAGAATATCTGGCTGAGGACAAGCGTTCGTGCCCAAAACCGAGCGTTCGCGGTTAATAATAGAGCGGCAAAACGACGACGGGTGTGGGTGACAGCAACCATCAGCACAGCACGATCGAGCGTGTAAGGTTGCACTGATGCTGGATGGCACATTTGCATAAACCGTTGGGCGAGCCGAAAAACCAAACAATGACGACAGAAGTCCATCAGCGGCAAAAAGGACGCGGCTCGCGCTGGCAGGATTACATCCCGCTGATCGTGATTGTGGCCCTCACATTGCTGAGCGCATTTGCAAAGCAATTCGCATATGGCCGCTGGAATACGATGACTTGGATGCACGACTTCATGGGATTCTTTCTCGTCGTTTTTTCCATGTTCAAATTCTTCGACCTGGAAGGATTCGCCGATGGTTTCCAAATGTATGATCTGCTCGCGAAACGATTGAGGCCCTACGCCTGGATTTATCCGTTCATCGAATTGGCCTTGGGAATTGGGTATTTATCTCACTGGCAACCGGTGCTGATCTATTCTGCGACGGTAGTCGTCCTCGTCTTCGGCTCTGTTGGCGTGTTCCGTGCGCTATTCAAAGGACTCGACATTGAATGCGCTTGCCTGGGGACGGTGCTGCATGTCCCGCTCTCGACTGTTGCGCTCGTGGAAGATCTTGGCATGGCAGCGATGGCAGCGGTCATGCTTTGGGCGACGCTCTGAACCCGCGCCGCACAGAGCCGACTCCCACGCGCGATTGAGATTTAACCAGTCGCTTCGCCTCGATGAATCCTCGCTGCCGACCCGGGCGTGGATATTCGGGGCGTGGCAAGGAAGTTCCGTCTTCGGATTACGGATAAACAGAGCCCTGAGTAAGCCTCTGCTGGGGGCGGACATTGGCGTTCCTCCGTTGTTCAACTTTGAGCTGAACTCGAAATCCAGACCGGTTTGTACGAGACTCGCCTAACGGATGTCGAGCGCTGCCCGAGAAACAACGGCTTCGGAGATTCTCCGATTCGGTTGAGAACCCTCAACCGGGTGAGATCTAATTAGCTAAATCAATAGGGAGCGAACTGGGTTTCGATTTTTGTTCGGCCATCCGGGATCGAATTGTTTCGTTTGCCACTCGCCGCAGGTCGCTTGCTAGGCCCAACTTCGATAAAGTCCAGATCAACCATTTCGTCGGGTCCCATTGCCATGGCTGGACTCCGTTCCGATAGTCGTGCTGAAATTCGTGGTGATAATTGTGATAACCCTCGCCGAAGGTAAACAGGGCCATTAGAAATGAATCACGCGCGCTGCATCGCGCGGAATAGGGCTGGCGTCCGATGGTATGACAGGCCGAATTAATCAGAAATGTGCCGTGTTGCAGCACAACTACCTTTGCCACTCCGCCAATGAGGAAACCTCCGAGCGCTCCGACCCATCCGTCCCACAACGCCCCGAGCAACGCGGGCAACCCAAAACTCATCAGCACCGCGAGCAAATGAATATATTTATGTTGCCACATCACCAACGGGTCCCTTTTCAGGTCGGTTACGTTATCGAATGGTGGTTGCGGCCAGAGCTTGAACAAGAGCCAGCCGATGTGGGCGTGGAAGAAACCTTTGGTGATGTCGTACGGGTCTTCTTCGTGATCGACATGTTTATGATGCCGGCGATGCTCGCTCGCCCACATCAAAACTGAATTTTCAAAGGCGCCCGCGCCGAAAATTAACACGAACAGACGTACCGGGAGCCTTGCCCGAAAAGTCATGTGCGCGAACAAGCGGTGATAGCCAAGTGTAATGCTGAAACCGGTTGCAGCCAGAAGGGCCGCCGCAACCGCGAAATGAAACCAATCAATGCCGAAGTACCACAGGTACAACGGCACCGCAGTGAGGGTCAGAACAAATGTGCCGATCAAGAACGAACTGGTCGTCCAATTGATGCGGTCGGTCGGGATTCGAAAAATCAGAAAAAAAATTTCTAAAAAAACGGCATTTATTGAAGTGGCCGGCCGAGAATAACATCTTCCTTGCCCCAGGAATGGACGGCGCCGCAGTGCTGGCAGGTGAACTTTTGAGTTTTCACCTTGGCGGTCGGCCAACGCTTCTCGTCAATTGTCCGGCCAGTATCGGTCAACCTTGAGGTCGACGGGCAGCGAACGAGCAAACTTTTAATACCGGCGCCCGCTTTCGCCTTTGGCTTGGGTCGAGGTGGATCAAATAAAAATCGCGTTGCCATGTCAGAGTCGATAAACGATGCGGGCCTTGGCCGTATCGTAGGGCGACATCTCCATTTTTACTCGATCGCCAATGGTTAGGCGAATAAAACGTTTGCGCATTTTTCCTGAGATATGGGCGAGGACCAGATGTTGATTCGCCAGCGCGACCCTAAACATGGTGCCGGGCAGCACCGACATAATCGTGCCTTCGATGGTGATCGACTTTTCTGAATTCACAATACCCGATTTATCTTAACAGATTGCGAACAGCGCGGCGTTCACTTGAACGCCGGCTGCGCAATCAATTCCGGATCTACCGGCGATTGCCCGCAAAGGAGCGTTTCGCGCCGTAAGGACGCGGACGATCTTCTCGTGGACGAGCTTCATTGACGTTCAGCGCGCGGCCGTTCAATTCGTGGCCATTCAGCGCATTCTTCGCCGCGGCGGCCTGGGTGTCGTCATTCATAGTGACGAACGCGAACCCGCGCGACTTACCCGTCATTTTGTCCATCATCAGATGGACTTCGTTGACGGTGCCGTGTTTTTCGAACAAATCTTGAAGATCGTTCTCGGTGGTCTCAAAAGAGAGATTACCTACGTACAGTTTCATTGTGTTTTGATCTTGGAAAAAACTAGGAGCTACAGAGCCGTTCCCGGGAATCGGGTTTCAAACCACCAATGAGCGACGCTCACCTGACGATCTACCGCGCAGTGAAGTTAAACAAAGTGTTCCAATAAGAGGGTAACTATCGCCTAGATAACCACTAAGGCAAATCGTCATTTGCCCGGAGACAGTCTTTCGTTTCGGCTCAAGAAAAGCCTTAAGTGACAAAAAGGTTCCCCACCGTGTAGGCTCCGGACGCTTCAACAGATAAACGTTCAATCCTTATCGATGCCTAGCAGAACGCGCCTTGTTCCTTTGTTTCTTTTTGGTTCCGGGTTTTGCGCCCTGATCTATCAGACGACGTGGTTACGGGAGTTTCGGCTGATTTTCGGGGCGTCGACCGCAGCCACAGCCGCTGTCCTCGGAATTTTCATGGCCGGACTCGGATTTGGCGGGATTATTTTGGGTCGAATTTCAGAGAAGAGAGCGAGACCACTGGCGTTTTACGCCTGGTTAGAATTATTCATCGCGCTGAGCGCGGCAGTTTCGCCAGTTCTAATTTTTTACGCCCGCAAATTTTACATCGATTTCGGAGGAACGATGGCCGCCGGAATGTTGAATGGAACTCTTATCCGTTTAGCGATGGCGACAATCATTCTCGGGCCATCAACCTTTCTGATGGGTGGAACGCTGCCGGCGGCCGCTCGCGCCGTGGTAAAACCGGATGATGTTTCGCGACGAGCACTCGGTTCTCTTTACGGCGTGAACACCCTGGGTGCGGTCACCGGCGCCTTGTTTGGGACGTTTTATTCATTCGAACACTTTGGGAATCATTTCACCTTATGGGGGGCGACCGCGATCAATTTAATTGTCGCGGCCGCCGCATTTATCGTCGCGAAGTTGCTGCCGAAGTTGGAGGCGGGTGAGAAAGGTGAGGTATCGGAAGAAGAAACCGATCCGGTGGTCAGCAAAGTGTTCGTATGGTTCGCGGCGGCTGTAGTCGGTTTCGCATTCTTCCTCATGGAAATGGTCTGGTACCGAATGCTCGGTCCCCTCATCGGCGGGTCGACGTTTTCTTTCGGTTTAATTCTGGCCTGGGCCCTTTTGGGGATCGGTTTAGGCGGCGTCGCTTATGCCCTGTTTGATTTGAAGAGATCGGCATCGCTTCGGGCGTTTGCAGTCACTTGCGCCGCGGAAGCCCTCTTTATCGCAATTCCATATGCGTTGGGCGACCGGGTCGCGGTGGCGACAATGCTTTTGCGTCCTCTTGGAACGCTTGGATTTTACGGGCACGTCACCGCATGGTCGGAGATTTGTTTATTAGTAATCTTTCCGGCGGCGTTCATTTCGGGAATACAATTCCCCCTGCTCGTAGCCTTGCTTGGTAAAGGACGTCACGGGGTCGGTGTCCAAACCGGCGCCGCGTATGCGTGGAACACGATCGGCGCTCTGCTGGGCTCGCTCGCCGGCGGATTCGGTTTTATTCCCCTGCTTTCTGCGCCCGGCGTTTGGAAACTTGTGGTGATCGTTCTGTCGGCAGTGGCCATCGTCGCAATCGGCATCCGCTCGGACGAGCAAACTGGCTGGGTCCGAGCGCTTCTCCCGTTAGGAACTGCCATTCTTGCCCCGGTTCTTATGCTGATATCGGTAGGACCAACCGCGTTCTGGCGACACAGTCCAATCGGCATTGGCCGGCTAAAGCTTTACGACGTTTCGCCCAACGATCTCCGCAACGCGATGCAGGATATTCGGCGCCACATCATATCGGACGTGGACGGCGTGGAAAGCAGCGTCGGCATTCAAAACGCCGACGGCATTTCGTTTATCGTAAACGGCAAGTCCGACGGAAACACTCGGAGTGACGCCGGCACGCAAGTGATGTCGGGGTTAATTGGCGCAGTCCTCCACCCAAATCCCAAACAAGCGATGGTAGTGGGTTTAGGCACAGGAAGCACCGCCGGGTGGCTTGCCGCAGTTCCAACAATTGAACACGTTGATGTTGCAGAGCTTGAACCGGTTGTCCTCAATGTCGCCAAGCTCTGCGCCCCGGTGAATCGTCACGCGCTCGAAAATCCGAAAGTGCGCGTGATCATCGGAGACGGCAGGGAGTTGCTGTTAACCAGCCGGACCAACTACGACCTGATCGTGTCGGAGCCATCAAATCCATATCGAGCCGGCGTGGCCAGTCTCTTCACGCGAGAGTTTTACGAATCGGTCAAAAATCGGCTCAACCCTGGCGGAATCTTTCTTCAATGGGTCCAATCCTACGGCATCGATGATCGAACGATCGAGACCTTCTATCGTACGCTGGGAGCGGTGTTTCCAAATATTGAGTCGTGGCAGCCCCAAACCGGGGATCTGTTGCTGGTCGCATCCAAAGAGCCGTTGCAATACGACGCAAGCGCTTTGCGCGAACGGATTTCCAGCGAACCTTTCAAGCAGGCGATGGTAGCGAGCTGGAGAGGAACCCAGCTGGAGGACTTTCTCGCCCATTACGTTGGCAATCTTAAAATGACCCGGGCGATACAGAATCTCGAACCTGGACCTATCAACACAGATGACCGGCCGGTAATCGAGTTTGCATTTGCCCGAAGCATCGATGCGCCGAATGGATTTCAAATTAACAACCTTCTAAAGACCGCGCGTGCAACCCACTGTGATCGACCAGCGATTAACGAATCGCTGATTGATTGGGACTGGGTTGAGTTCGCGAGAACTCCTTCCAACCAGGCAAAGGGGCCAGTCACCTTCTTTCAGATTGAAATTGCGGCCACAAATCTGGCGATTCAAGCCAAGCCGGAGGCCGCGAACTATATCGATCAGATCGCACCCATTGTCCCCGCGGATGCCGAGGCGATTCGGGCACTGCTAAACTGGAAACAGGGAAACGCAAAAGAAGCGACCGAGGCCCTTGTCCGCTTCTTTCGGATCGCTCATGAAGACCCATGGCCGGATCCGGCTTTAATTAACGCTTCGCTTGCTCTCGCTGAAGAAATCGTTCATTCGGCCCAGTCGCCAGAGATCGCTACTTCCATTTACGACGTTTTGAGCACGCCGCTGTGCGTTTGGAACAGCGAATTCGCTCGCGAAGTTAGAATAATCTCGATCGCCAAGGCCGCGGATGGAAACCGTTTCGGTGAGCGTACTCTTCGAACGCTCGGCGCACTTGAACCAAACACTGTCTGGAATCGGCAATTCCTGGAGACCCGAAAGAATGCCTACAACGCGGTTCATGATCCGCGGGCGAATCAGGCAACGCAGGACTTGGAACAATTCATGCGGCATGAGGCTTTGAGCAGCGATCCGGCTGCTCTGACCCGAGAGTTTGAAAAATACACCGGGGCGACACCGCAATCGCCGTAACCGCTTCTCCTCCCTTTGAGTCCGCTGCCTGCTCGGGTCGCCCTCTTTTGTGGGTTATCGAAAGATGAAGGCGGTGCGAGGACGCACCGCACTCCAAATTATTTGTGGCGCGCGAGAATCAATAAACCCCGCTCGGCCTGCCACCAATAACCGAAAGCGAACCCGAGCTCGGGAGGCGGCGGATTGCGGTGATAAATCTCGGCGAGCGCGGTTTGATCATACTTTCCAAATTTTTCGCCGTGCGGAATAAACCGGCCGTAAAATTCGAGGGCCCAGTTTTTGTTGAATGCGCGCAACGGGATTCCCGAATCGTCCTGAACGATGCAGGTGCTGTGGCCCAGCAGAAAGTCACGCACTCCCGAAAAACCTTCGCCGTGCATGAGATAAGAAGCGGCTTTGATCAGGCTGACGCCTGGGCCGCGGGCAGCGCACCAGCGCAGAAAAGCGCTGTTGCCGCCGGATAAATCGGTCTTGAAATAATAAAGCGTTTGGGTTCGGCCATTATGGCTGAACGTAATCTTCACACCTTCCGCGGGGCTGTGGACATAAGTCGTGTCCAGCACGGTGCAACCGAGGCGCGCCAGGAACACGTAAAGGATCGGAACCGTTCCGGTAAGACTACCGCGCCCAAGGGCGGCCTTCATTTCCTCGGTCACAAAGTAATGCGTAACCAAAAGAGTGGTCATGGAATTCCGCAACGCACCAAGGTTGGCAGCCAGCGTATCCGCATTCATTCGAGCAACGTCCGGCACCTGACCCACTGGCTCCAAACCGGCCAGGATGTAGGTGCTCGCGTTCGGGAAAAACGCATTGGCGTAGAGAAAATCCGGCCCGCTAAACATGTAGAACATCGTGCCACCGCTGCGGTAATACTCCCCGGCATGCGATCCCATCCAGGTGGCGATTGGGCCGAGCTGGAAATATTCTTTTGTTTTCCAGGCATTATCCATCGCAGCGGCGTGTCCCTTCCAACGTTGATCTTGGGTGAAAGTGGAAAGTGGGCCGTTTACCGGCAATCCGGCAAGCAAGCGCGCGGTGTCATCGAGGCTGGCGGTCTGCCCAAAAAGCGATCCGCAAGCGCCGGCCAGTACGCACCCCATCGCGATCTTTCGAACCAATCCGATAGAATTCACCGGCGTGCTTTTGCCAGATAGCTCGTCCCGGCGCAAGGCGTTATCGCCTCGGGAGAAGTTAAAAGTGGAACGCTATCCCGCCACGAATTCGATAATCAGGCACAATCTGGAACGCAGTGTTGTCAATCGATACCGGAAGATCGACGTCGAGTTCGGCGCTCCATTTGCCGCGAGACGCAACGATCCGGGGACCGACGAAAAACGACGTGATGCCGGTATCATCTGCCGGCTTACCGCGAAATCGATCCACGTCCTTATGTTCGCCGGAAACGACGAACTGCAGTCCCAAGATTGTGTCCCTTTCCCGCACAAAATAATAACCGGGTCCACCATCCCAAGTGAGATCGTTAGCAAAGTGATATTGGTGCAGGCCGTCTCCCCGGAGCGTGAATTGGAGATTCGCGTCCGCGAAAAGGTTCTTAAAACGCAGTGACGCTTGTCCGCCGAAAATTCCGTCGAACGATCCTGTCCCGAGGGTCAAATCGTGACCATGAATACCACTGGCCGGAGCGCCCGGAATGTCGAGCTCGTGAAATTCCTCCTCGATACGGCTTGAATCGCCAGTCGGAAACTTGAGCCCCGTGAGTAACACCATCGAGAAGGTGAAGTCCGGCTCGTGCTCGACCGCAATCGGATTTTTCCCTGAAACGTCAAATTCTTTTCGGGCGCCCGAGGTGTAATGAAATGCGACCGTTTTTAACAAGATCGAGATGTCGCCCAAGCCGGATTCGGTCCCCCGATCGATGGCGAACCTTTCAGGTCTTTTGAATTGACGATAGATCAGCGGAACATTCAGCTGGAGCGCGAAACGATCATTGAAAGTATAGCCGGCAACCAGCTGGGTGATCGAACTGTTTTCGTACTGTCCGGTCGGGTTCGGCACCTCGCGTCCGTCGAATTGGGCGCTGCCAAAATGAGTAAATTGTTCGGCAACTGCACCGTAAAAGCCGTTCCACCACTGCGCCGAAGTGCCCGGCTCCATCCCCGGCATCGTTTCAAGTTGCGGTGTGTAACAACCGCAGAGATCACACGCCCGAACCGCGAGCGGCGGGCTCAAAGCTGCCAAAGCGCATATTAGAAACGTTTTCATTAAAACCGAAGTCGCAGGGCAGGCGCTATCCTTCTTCGATAGACGACGAGGGCTCTTCGAATAACTGCAATGGCGCCAAGCGCCTGCCCTGCAACTGCTCTTTCGCAGAGCGACGGGTCGGATCAACCTTGAACGAGACGCGGCGGTGGAACCGGAGGCGATTCGTCGGTTTCCAAAACGTGAACCGAGGTTGCCGCATATTGGATCGGCTTCGAATCAGGTGACAACCGAATCGATCGCGAAACACAAGTGATGTCGAACTTTGCTGACGAAATTTGGGTATCGCGCTTTTGATCGGACGCGTTTCCTTTGTTAGCGATATGACATAGCGAACAGGGGTGTGTCCCGTCGAAAGTGCGGTTCAGAGCCTGGCAAAATGAGACCTGCGTCACATTGCGAAACATCATCGCGGTCCAGGCCATCGACTGGAGAGTGAGCCATTGCAAACCAACCGCCAGACAGAGAGCGACTATCGTCATCGTCCTGCCAGCGAAGGAAAGCACGACCGAGACTAGCAAGTGGGTCGGGTGTACGTCAAATCACCGAGACCGGACTAGCCGATCTCGGTGATTGATAGGTCTTGTTTTTGCCTAACGAACTAAAACTTAAACATCAAGGCGAAGCTGAAATTGTGTTCGCGAAGTTCGGCGCGGCTATGGGTTGAGAAGGTGTCGAACGGAAAAGTGCCCGGCGAATCGAAGCTGACCGATCCCAAATCAATAAACTGATATTGACCGCGGATGCTCCAATGAGCGTTCAGCGCATACTGCAAACCGCCGCCGACGTACCAGCCGAAGTTATCGTTGTCTTCCCTGTCTCCGGAGAGATAAAAACCTGCCCCGGACGTGCTCACGTTGTGCAGTCTGGTCTCATATTCGATGTTGCCCAACGCACCGCCGCCGGTGAAATAAGGCAGGAAGTTTCCAATAGCGTAGCCGACGCGGCCTCCGAAGGTGGCAAGGTAGTTCGTCCGGAAAGCTTGTTGGATGCTCTTGTCGCTCACGGTGGGGTTGGCGAACGTGTCGGAGTCAAACGAATCGCGCAGGAACATGTAGCCCCCGTCGCCTTCAATACCGAAAACCCAGCAGCCGCTCTGAAAATTGAAGCCGATCAATCCGCCGACCTCACCGCCGTGCGCGTTGAGATTATCGGCAGTATGATCTTCAATCGTGCTCTGGTCCAGCGGAAAAAGATTCCAGTCGCCGGTCGCATCAAGGTCGGTATTAACACTGGCAAACTTGTATCCGCCAAAAGCACCGAGATAGAAGCCGCTCCAGTTGAAGCATTCCGGTTCAGGGGCCGGCGCCACCTGTTTCATTTCTTTGCCGCTCGGCAACGGCTCAGGGCCGCCGAAGGCTGTGAGCGTGAGCGCGAGGGAGGCGCTGGCCGCAATAGTTAGGCAAGTAAGCTGTTTCATGCCCGCTGTTTTCGCGGAAAAAGCAGGGCTGGTCAAGCGCATTTTCCCGGGAGCGCCGGTTAGGCGCGCAGATGCCAGAAGGAAACCTTCACCGAGGCGAAGGCCTTATTCGGTTAAATTCTAATTCGCTCAGAATTTATAGTTCAACGCCGCCCGGACAATGTTCCCCGCCGTGCCTGGCGCCCTGAAACGAAACGGTCCTCCTCCGAATTCATCCAGCGAATCGAAGCTATGATCGTCAAGCTGGAACCGCAGATATTCGCCACGAATGGTCCAATGGCAGGTGATCATGTATTCGACGCCCCCGCCGCCCGTCCAGCCGGAGGTAAACTCAGTTCCGCCGGCATTGAGTAGATCACCGCCGCAGGGAACGGTATCGCAATCGTCGATGACTCGCGTCTCCCGATTGACCCCGATCCATCCGCCGGTGCCGTAAAATAACCAACGGCTCCAGGTGAAGCCCAAACGGCCACGAACCGTCGAGTAAAAATCGCTGTCCGTCCTGCCAAACGTATCGCTTCCGGGGGAACCAGGTTCAGTGCCACGCCCGTCGAGGTTCATGAACCCGAGATCGCCTTCAACCCCGAGGACCAGCCAATGCCATTGGAAGTTGTAACCGATCTGGCCGCCGGCAATCACGCCCGACTCGTCATAGCCCCAGGGTTTGTCGAAACCTCCTGGAACAGGCACGAAAAAACCGACGTTATAATCGCGGTCGACATCTTCGGCATGCCCCCATTGACCACCGACGTTGAGACCGATGTAAAAACCGGTCCAACTACATTCCGGAAGCGGGGCAGGCGCGACTTGTTTCATTTCTTTTCCGCTGGGCAAAGGCTCCGGACCCCCAAATGCGGTAAGAGGCAGAACACAGGCACAGAAAATAGTTATTAAGAAAGTCGGCCGTTTCATGGAGATGGTTTTCGCCAAAAATATCCACAGGGTCAAGACGGGAGTTCGTCCGGTGGCGACAAATCGGTGCAAAAAGAAACCCTTCACCGAAGTGAAGGGTTTCCTCGTTTAATTTGCCTAACAACTAAAACTTATAGTTGAAACCGCCTCGAACGATATTCCCTTGCGTCTCCCAGCGATAGTGCATTCCGAATGGCGGATTTGACACGCCATTCAGAGTTTCGGTGACGCTTGAGGTTTCATCGCCCAGATCATAATAGAGGTACTCGGCTTTTACGGTCCAATGATGGGCGATGGCATACTCGATTCCGCCGCCGGCAGTCCAACCGACTTCGGTTTCTACTCTCGAAGTGGGATGAACCTCGACGCCTGGAGGCGGAGCGGTGGTATCAACAAACAAACTGTCAGCCGAAAAATCGATATTGCCGTAGGCAAGTCCACCGGTCCCGTAAATCAGCAATCGGCACCATGGGGCAAATCCGATTCTGCCACGCACCGTTCCAAACCACTGCATCCGTTCGTGCGAACGGAGAAAGCTGTCGCTCACCAGCGGCGACGGCGCACCACTGGGCGAGATCACCGGACTGATTGTTTCGTCGCCTTCGATATCGCTTCCTTGAAAATCCGCTTCGGCGCCAAGAACAAGCCATTTGTTCCATTGCCAGTTAAAGCCGATTTGGCCGCCTCCGATGAATCCATTCGGGTCGGTATCGTGAGTTTGGGGCTCGAGGAAGAGAAACGTCGCCGCATCGGGGAGTGGTTCGAAACGCGTCTCGCCATCTCCCCATCCGTAACCGGCATTGCCACCGATATAGAAACCGGTCCAACTGAAGTCGCATTCCGGTATGGGCGCGGGTGCGACTTGTTTCATTTCTTTTCCGCTGGGCAACGGCTCTGGGCCGGCGAATGCAGTGAGCGCCAGCGCGAGGGTCGCGCAGGCAGCAATAGTTAGGCAGGTTAGCTGTTTCATCGCCCGTCTCTCGTCAAAAATAGGCGGGTCGTCAAGCGTTTTTAGCGTGCAAGTTGCAAACGCTCGAACCAGGGCGGGCTAAAAACAAAACCACCGGGGCCAGATAATTCCGGCCCCGGTGGTAAATTACTGGCTGGCCTACCGAGTTAGAACTTAAAGTTCAAGCCGCCGCGGACAATTTCGCCCGAGGTATCAAAGTTGTAGCGCACGAAGAACGGCGGCCCCTGAGGAACTCCGCCGGTGAGCTGGTTCTGTGTCCGATGTTCGTCGCCCAGGTCGTAGTGGAGGTATTCCGCCCGGACCGTCCAATGATTGCTAACGGCGTACTCGACGCCGCCGCCTGCCGTCCAACCGGTTTTGGTCTCGGTGAAGTCGACCGGATAGGTAGACAATCCGCCTGGACCGAAATTGGTGTTGGCGGAATAATCGACATTGCCATAGGCGAAACCGCCAGTCCCGTAGATCAACAGCCGGCAGATCGGTGCAAAACCGATACGGCCGCGGACTGTTCCAAGCCATTGGATACGTTCATGGGCCGCAAGGAAACTGCCAGGGCCGTTCGGAGCTCCGGTAATATCGACGAACGGGCTGTTTGTGTCCTGTCCTTCGATATCGGTTCCCTGAAAATCGGTCTCGGCGCCAAGAACGAACCATTTGTTGAACTGATAGTTATAGCCGAGCTGTCCCCCGCCAATGAAACCATCCGGATCTGGCTGCAAGGTTTTCGGCTCAAGGAGGAAGAACGTGGCCGCATCCGGACGAGGATCGAAGTCCGTATCGGCGTGCCCCCATCCGTAACCGGCGTTACCACCGAGGTAGAAGCCGGTCCAGGTGAAATCACATTCAGGCAGCGGCGACGGCGCGACCTGTTTCATTTCTTTCCCACTGTACATTTCCGTTCCTGCGAAGGCGCTCGATAGCGCGCAGCAGGCGAAAAGTACGCCCATTGAATGAATTAGCTGTTTCATGCGCGGTAGATCGAGCAAGATCAGCGCCAGATCAATCGGGGGGCGGCTGTTTTTTGGGTCGGTCTTTCCCTTAGAATGCCGGTATCGGAGCCCTACCGCTCGAACCGGCCGTTACCTTCATCAAGGTAAATGGTCTCTCCCGTCCGCGAGATTGTAAGCTGCTGCCGCCAAGTCCCTCCGGAAAACCGTTTGCTGGCCTCGAGCGTTTGGGTTTCGGATTTTGGACTCCGGGCATCTTTCATCGCCTCGGAAAGAATCCGGCCGTCCATCTTTGATAGCGAATCGATCCCGAGGATGGCCAAAATTGTCGGTGCTACGTCAACATTCCCGCTCGGCACTTCGCTCGTTAGGCCGGCCGCGAAGTCCGGACCAGCCGCAATCAGCGTATTATGCATGTCGAAGCGGCTCAAGGTCGCATGCGTCCCCTTTCCCGCTGCTCGCAGCCAATCGGCGTCGATCATTCCCGGCGCGCTGAATTTATTTTTGTCGTCAGTCCAACGAAACGCCATCACCACATCCGCGGCGTATTGATTATCGATCTTCGCTTGCTCGAGAGTAAAGGTTCCTTCCAGCGCATCACGGGCGAAAATCACCCCGGCAAAGTCGGTTTGCTGCAAAAATTCAACCAGTCGCCGCGTGATTGCCACATCATGACCGATCACGTAAAACAAAACTGTACCGCCGTTTCCGGCCAACATGATCTGGCCCGGCTTCGCGTCACCGCTGAACTCCGTGACTGCATCGAATCCCGCCGCTTTAAGAATTTTCGGCAACTCAATTTCGTGCGCGATGGTGGAGAAGCCGTGATCGGAGACGACAAAGATGTCCGTGGTCGATCTCGCATGATGTTCGTCAAGGGCCGTCAGGACTCGAGCCAAATTTTCGTCGCTCGACTTTATCGCAGCCAGGGCAGCCGGCGCGCCGGGAGCGGCTTTGTGCTCTGTGTCATCTGGTTCGCTCAACCAAAGTAATGAAAACCTCGGTATTCCGCCCTTCCATATAAAACCAGTTAAGACCTTCGTTGTCCATGCATCGCGGTCCGGGGCTCGGTCTGCCGGCGGGAATGGGCCGAGCATTTTTACAATCGAGTCCCCGGCAGAGGGCGGCAAAACCGATTCTCCTGCAAAAATATCTTCTCCATGACGGACATCGCCGTGCCGATCGAACAGAAATCCAACCCTTTTCGCCGCGGCAATTGCGGTTTGATCTCCTCTCGCATGCAGCAACTCCGGAATGGTCGGCGCCGACACGTACTTGCCGGCCGAAAGCTCGTCGCCTTTGCGAACCACATTCTTATTTTCGACGTCGATCGATTTTCGACCATCGATATCTGGCCGATACGCGTGGTTCGCCAGAATCCCGTCGTGGCCTGGATAATCGCCGGTGACGATCGCGGTCCCGTTCACAATCGTCGCGCTTGGATAAACCGAACGATTGTTTCGGAAAATCACTCCGCTTTGGGCGAGCCTCCATAGCGCCGGCGTATTTTGCTCGCTCACAAAGTCGGGACGCATGCCGTCCCAGACCACAACCACCACATGTTTTTCCGGCGTCCCTCCAATGATCGCCGAAACAAACAACGCCGCCAGGATCGCGATGATAAATCTCGTCACTCGGTGACCCACAAGCCGACGGTAATTGGCATTTGGCCCGGATGCGATTGAACTTTCGTTACAACTGCGTGTCTCATCGACAATGAAATGCCTGGCCTTCACCGTTTTGCTTTCGTCATTGATCCCCGCCGCCGCGGGACCATTGATGCCGACCGCCGAAGGCACCACTTGGAAGTACGATCTCGTTCAGGAAAAAATCACCGACAGTCTCGATCTGGACGAACCAAACGAACTGGAACGTATTTCGGTGACCTACCGGCTGGCAGGGACCGAGAAAGTCGACAACGAAACATTACAGCGGCTTGAAATTTACCGCGGTGAAACCCTCGACAGCGTCGATCTCATTGCAGTCGAGGAAGGCGGAATCATTTGCCCAGCCCGAGAGGATGCCCGCGGTAGCGCAATTAAATTGAGTCCGCCCCAAACGATGTTGGCGACTCCATTAGAGAAAGGGACAAGCTGGAAATTCGAAGGGACCGTTGGCGGGAAAACGGTAAATCAGCATTATCAAATTGCCGGCGAAGAAGAGATCGAAGTTCCGGCGGGAAAATTCCACGCCTGGCGGATCCACTGCGAGCAAACCGCCCCCGCGCTGGCCACCATCGATCGCTGGTTTGTTCCGGGAACGGGTTTCGTAAAAGTCGCGACCGTGGTGAAAGGCGAATCGGGTGTTCCAGCCCAACGAACCTGGCTCAACCTCAAGGAGCTTCCGAAGGTTGCGCCGCAGAACAATGCGCTGCCTCCGTCGGATAAACTTTCAGCCGGGGTATCGAGCGAACCCCGCGGGGATTTCCAAACCGAGTTTAAAGCCAGCACATCGGCCATTTTCGCTCGATGGCATGGACGAGGCCTGTCCAAGAACGCTACCATCCGGGCGGTTTTCATCGCCGAAAACGTCGCCAATGTTTCGGCGAATTCCCAAATCGATGAAATGGAAGCGACCGCCGCGGCTGCTAATTCAGGCGGCTCGTTTGAGCTGTCGCGGCCGGAACAGGCCTGGACCCCAGGTGATTATCGCCTCGAATTTTATTTAGATGACGCCCTCGCGGAAACGGTGAAATTCAAGATCGTGCAGTGACGACCTGTGGGGGTGGCTTTCGGTGAAATTTTTGAATCCAAAACCTGTGGTCGCTTCATCTCATTTGTGAACTACACGACCATGAAAAAACTTCGCATCGCACTCTTGCCCGGCCTGGTTCTCCTGGCGGGCTGCCACGTTGGCGGCATCATGGGGAACGGTCATATCATCACCGATATCCGCCCGGTCGCCGATTTTTCGGAGATTGAAGCGGGCGGTGGATTTCAAATTGAATGGCGAAACGGTCCTCCCTCCCTCGCCATCACCACGGACGAGAACCTTCTTCAATACATCACCGCCGCCAATGAAGATCACCGTCTCAGGCTGCATTCCCACGGAAACATCTGGTCGAACCACGGGATCAAGATCGCCATCTCGAGTCCAAATCGAGCCGGCGCGAAATTGACCGGCGCGGCCAGGCTGACTGTGAACCAACTTTCGGGCAAAAGTTTTGCGGTGGAATCGACTGGCGCTGCAAAAATTGATCTCGATGGCGCTGTCGATGATCTCATTACCGACATGACTGGCGCGAGCAAACTGGAAGCCGGCAAGCTCCAAACCAGGACCACTGAGATTTCTTCAACTGGCGCGTCGAAGGCCGAAGTGGCGGTGAGTGAATCGTTGAAAGTCTCTATCACCGGCGCCGGCAAAGTTGTCTATTCCGGAAACCCGCCAATCGTTGAAAAACACGTCAGCGGCGCGGGCTCGATTCGTCACAAGGACTAATCTTATGTCACTCCTGCTTGTTCTCTGGATTCTGGTTCAAAACGCCACCAACTGAATTCGAGACAAAATAGGTAGGGGCGATTGCCCCCAATCGCCCGCGGGCCGTTGAGGGCAACGGCCCCTACCTCATCGCGTTGGGGCAACGCGATTCACTAATTTGCTTGCCATTGATCCTTCCGGCAATCGATGCGGTTGTCCTACAATTGCCGTGCGAACTGGTCGAGGCGCTCGATGGTTTCGATGATGTCCTGCTCTGTGGTCCGCGGATTGATTGTGCACAGCCGCAATGAGGCCACCCCCCGCAACGTGGTCGAGGTCAACAGCGCGTAACCATCGCGCATCATACGATCGACAAGTTGGGTTTGAACGTCGTCTCGGTCGCCAAAACGAAAACAAACGGTGGCCATTTGCGCCGGGGACAGGATTTCCCAACTCCTGCGGGCCCGCAGCTCGCGCTCGGCAATTTCTGCCAGTTCGAACCCGCGCGTAATTGCCTCGCGAAACGCAGTCAGGCCGAACGCTTGCAGCGATAACCAGACTTTCAGCGCGCGGAAACTGCGGGTGAGCTGAACTCCGTGATCGCCGGGGTTGAATTCCTCGGCGTTGCGATGGACATCGCGCAAATAATCGGGCTTGATTTGAAACGCCGATTTCAGAAGCGCGACATCTTTCACCAAAACGCAGCCGCACTCAAAAGATTGAAACAACCACTTGTGGGGATCGAGCGAGATGGAATCGGCCCGCTCGATTCCCTGCAACACTGCCCGCCCGCGTTCGGACAGAATTGCCGCCGCGCCGAACGCGCCATCAAGGTGCAGCCACATTTTTTCCGCGCCCGCGACATCGCCCAATTCCAGCAACGGATCAATTGCGCCGGTATTGGTGGTGCCAGCGTTCGCCACAATACAAAACGGACGCAAACCCTTCGCCCGGTCGGTAGCGATGGCCTCGCGCAAAGTTTCAACCGACAATCGAAAATTTTCGTCGCTGGGAAGTTTGCGCATTTGTTCCCGCGAAAAACCAATCACCTGAAGCGCGCGCTCAACTGACGAATGCGTTTGATCGGAGAAATAAACTCGGGCGCCACCGATTCGATCATGAAGCAAGGCATTCCGGGCCGCGACCAGTGCGGTCAGGTTCGCCATGGACCCGCCGCTAACGAATAAGCCGCCGGCCGTGTCCGGAAATCCGCAAACTCGCCCAAGCCACCTCACGACTCCCAGTTCGACTGCGGCCGCGGCCGATCCCCCGAGCCAGGTCCCGTTGAAAACGTTGAAGCCCGCCGCCAGTGCATCTCCCATCGTGCTCACGAAATTGTTTGGGCCCGGAACAAACGCGAAGAACCGCGGATGATCGACGTGCAAGTTGTTGGGAAGAACGTCGTGCTCCAGCTGTGCCAGCAAATCATTCAGGTCTCGCCCAGTTTCTGGCGGATCATTGTCGAATAAAGGAATCAGTTCCCCGGGATTTCTTTTCGCACCGACGGGCTCACCCTCGATGTCTGCGAAATGATCGACCAGAAGATCGATGATTCGATAGCCGAATTTGCGCATTTCCTCCCGAGAAAGCGCAAGGCGCGAGCGGTCTATGGAGGAGCTTTTCTTCTTCTTTTTCAAGAGCGCCAAGGACTATTAATGAAGTGACCGCAGAACTTTGGCGAATACAATGTCGAAATGAGCGTTGATACCCTTTGCTGGACCGACATCCCGGTCACCAATCTCGATCGCGCAATCAAATTTTACTCGGCTGTGCTTGCCGACGAAGTTCGCAAAATTTCCGACGGCAAAGCCGGCTATGGGCTACTGCCTCACGACGAAGGAAATGCATCAGGCTGCCTTTGCCTGAGAACCGACAGCGGCGGACTGGATAATCGTCCGTCGGCTAATGGCCCGCTGATTTATCTTATGGTGGAAGGACGGCTTGGTGAAGCGGTGGACGCCGCCCGAAAAAATGGCGGAAAAGTTTTACGAGAGCGGCAACAGATCGGCGAACATGGATTCCGCGCTGTCATTATCGATTCCGAAGGCAATCGCATCGCCCTGCACACTTCCGCCTCCGGCTCGGACCGATTGAGGTCAATCGCCGCTACCTCACGACACGAAAGAACGAGTAGGTAATTCCACTCGCCATTGCCAGAATGGCGACAAGCGCAACGTCGCGGCGCAGAAAAGCGATCAGAGCAAACGCAGCCATCGCTATTCCAATCGTCGGCAAATCCACCAGCGCTTCGGGAATTAAGTCGAGCGAGACAACCGCGATGATGCCCACTACCGCTGCGCTAACGCCGGCGAGAAAAGCCTGGACGTAACGGTTGTCGCGGACTTGTTCGATGTAGTGCACGCCCGCGATCACAAAAATGAATGAGGGCAAGAACACGAAGAACGTTGCCAGGATGGCGCCGCTCACTCCGCCCGCGAGATAACCGACAAAGGCGGTGAAGAGCATGAACGGGCCAGGCGTCGCTACGCTGAGAGCAACGCCGTCGAGCAATTGCCCGTCGCTCAGCCAGTGATATTGCGCAACCGCTCCTCGTTGCACAAAAACGAGAGACGCGTAGGCGCCACCGAAACTCAAAAGACCGGTTTTCAGAAACAACCACGAGATTTGAAACAATCTTGAATCGGAAAACGGCAAAACTATTCCAAGGCCGCCGAGCAGAACCGGAGCGCTGCGTGACGTTTTCTTCAAAATCGGCATGCCTTGATCGACCATCAGATTGAGAACGCCGGCGATCAGGAGAATGAGGAGAAAATTGATTCCGGCGAATCGCATTCCGACAAATGCGCCAACCAGCAAGATTGCCAGAAAGACATTTCGAATCGCGGCGCGACCAAGTTTAATGATTCCAGCGGCGATGATGCCGAGCACGGCCGGCTTCAGGACGTAGAGGGCGTTCATCACCTGCGGCAATTGGCCGTATTTCACGTAAAGCCAGCTCAAGAAAAGCATGACTGCTGCTCCCGGCAGAATGAACGTCAGGCCGGCTAGAACGCCGCCCCAGACTCTTCGTTTGAGATAACCAACATAAATCGCCAATTGAAGCGCTTCGGGACCGGGCAGCATGTGACAGAACGCCATGATTTTTATGAACCGGTCTTTCGACAACCATTGCCGCTTCTCGACCATGTGATTGAACATCATGGTGATCTGCGCGACCGGACCGCCGATATTCACAAAGCCGAGAAACAAAAAATAAAGAAACACCTCCCGCCACGACGGGATTCGGTGATCCGGGTCATTGTTCGGTTGTCGATCCTGGGTCTCGATTTGATCGCTCATCGCTTCTTCACCAATGTTAATTTGTCGTTTACGGTGCGCCGTGCCAGCAATGCAACGAGGAAAGTAGCCGGGCGGCGTCCGTTTTTCTCGGATGCGGCTCGTACCAACACAGTAATATCGTCGAAAAATGCCGGAACGAGACCGCGATACAAAAATCAAACTGGCGATCTACGCGTTCATTGCTGAAACCGGTCGCGTGCCAAATTCCTCCGAGCTGTCGCGCAAGATCGACACCGAAGAAAACGAAATCCTCGAAGGGTTTAAAACATTGCACGCGAAACGGCTTCTCTTACCGGAACCGGGCGATCCGGCTCGGATTCGAATGGCGCCGCCGTTTTCCGGAATTCCAACCAAGTTTCCAGTGGAAGCGAACGGCAAACAATATTACGCGAACTGCGTCTGGGATGCCTACGGAATCGCAGCCGCGTTGCATTGCGACGCGATCTGTCACGCTGCGGACGGTCACACTGCAGAACGGTTGGTGCTCGAAATAAAAAATGGTGCGCCGGTTTTGAAACCGTACGTCGCGCATTTTGTTGTGCCAGCCGCGCATTGGTGGGACGATTTGGTTTTTACCTGAGCGACTATGTTGCTCTTCCGGTCGGAAGAGACGGTGAACGAATGGTGCGCGGCGCATAATATTCCACGACGGCCGCTCGTTAATCTCGAACAGTTGTGGAAACTGGCCGTTTACTGGTACGCCAACCGGCTCACTGTTGAGTCACGCCGGCCGGCCCCAGATGAAATGGTTTCGATCTTTGGCTCCCTTGGTTTAACCGGGCCGTTCTGGGATCCAAAATCGGATCCGTGAGACTGATCCGACTTGTGGGTTGTGGGTCACTTACAAATGGAAGCGCCGTAGGCGCGGCCTGTTTATAGAAGATTGTTACCCAAGAAAAAGAGCTCCGGC
>JAICWQ010000154.1 GCA_025934755.1 Chthoniobacterales bacterium
AAACGCGGAGAAGGCCAAGAAGTTGAGATGTTGAGCAGTTGAGGCGTTGAGCGGAGAACGGAAAACTGAAACGCGGAGAAAGCCAAGAAGTTGAGATGTTGAGCAGTTGAGGCGTTGAGCGGAACGGAAAACTGAAACGCGGAGAAGGCCAAGAAGTTGAGATGTTGAGCAGTTGAGGCGTTGAGCGGAGAACGGAAAACTGAAACGCGGAGAAGGCCAGGAAGTTGAGAAGTTGAGATGTTGAGCGGTTGAGTCGTTGAGAAGAGAAAGAAAAAAACAGTGAATGCTCTTATCAAAGACAACGCAACCTTGGCGCGTGAAACACATCTCAACCTCTCAACGCCTCAACTTCTCAACCTCTTATGAATGATTTTTTAATGTCGGTCCTGCTCGGAATCGTCGAGGGCTTGACCGAATTCCTGCCGGTCAGTTCCACCGGCCATCTCCGGATCGTTGAAGCGCTTCTTCATCTCAATCTGCACGACAGCTTCTGGAAAATGTACACGATCGTGATCCAGCTTGGCGCGATCCTGGCCTTGCCGGTTTATTTTTGGAACCGGATCCTGAAATTTCTCGGCACTTTTCCAAGAGGCGAACGCGGCGACCGGAATTTCCTGACTCATCCGTTGAGCCTGACCATGATCGCGTTTGTGGTGACCGCGCTGCCGGCGTGGGCTTTGCATAAAAAAATCGGCGAGAACCTGGAAAACCTGTGGGTGATCGCCCTGGCCTTACTGATTGGCGGAATCATAATGTGGATTGTCGATGCTGTTTTCACCCGGCCTCGAGTCACCCACATGGAAGAAATGAGTCTGCCGCAGGCGATCTGGATTGGCGCCTGCCAAATCCTGTCAGCGGTCTTTCCGGGAACGTCGCGGTCGATGTCCACAATTGCGGCAGGACAAATCGCCAGTCTCTCTCGGGAGGCTGCGCTCGAGTTTTCATTTTTTCTCTCGATGCCGACCATGGCGGCGGCGACGTTGTATGATCTTTACAAGACGCTGAAACCAAGCCGGGACGTCGGGGCTGAGGGCAATCTCGCTCCTCTGAGCATGGATACGCACGGGTGGATCGTCCTCGCGATTGGTTTCGTAATTTCGTTCATCGTCGCGTTGGCGGTGGTTGCGTGGTTCATGAACTGGGTGCGGCGACGCGGGTTCGCGCCTTTTGCGATTTATCGAATCGTGCTCGGCATAGTCCTTGTAATTCTCCTGACTCGCGGTCTCATTTAATTAGATCGAAAACACGATGCAACCGACCGAAGCGATTCTTCCTGATTTGCAAAGCTGCGTGCTTTGCGAAGATGTCCGCTGCGAATTCAACGGGATGAACACGCTGGTCGGGGTGCTAAACGTCATCGCCGCGCCGTCGTTGCCGATCAATTACATGCGACTGTGCATCTGGACCCGCTGGTGCACTGGCACTGGAAAATTCAAGCAGCGGTCGCGGATTGTCGGAGTCGACGAACAAAACGTTCTCGCCCAAGCCGAGGTCGAGTTCGAATTGAAGGAAATGGAAGGTCACGCCACCAACGTTCATTATTTCGGCGGGGTGCAATTTCAGCAGTTCGGCTTGCACCACATTGAGATTTACTTGCAGGGGGAACTGCGGCTGCGGTTTCCGCTGCCGGTGATTCACCTCCAGCGGAAATAGAGCCAGGCAGGGACATCGCGCTGCGATGTCCGCGGACTCCCCAGCGCGGCGTCCCTACCCGCCTGTGAATAACTGCTTGCCACGCCGGCGCGGATTCGATATCACCGACCCGTCCATGGTCGGCAAGGTCGTCATTGGAGCATTGGTGTGCTCATTGGTTGCAATCGGGACGGGGTCTGCGCAGCAAGTGGAGATCGCGCGCGAGAAACCGGTCGCGGTCGCTATTGTGCATCAGCCAAAGCCGATCGTCCAACCGCAGGTCGAGCTGCATCCGAAAGTTCAGACAGTTTCTTACACGACTCCTGCGACTGCCGCTCCATCGACCACGTTGAGCGTCGAACAAATGCGGAAGGCCGGAGCGCTCGCCGCACAGCGTGTCAGGGAAGAGATGCACGACATCGAAGAAGATGAGCCGCCACCGAAACCGGCGCCGGCGAAGAAGCCAACTGTGGCCGCGAACGCGGTGCGGGTTGTCGAGAAACCTGCGCGCGAGTCCGACACTTTTCCTGCGCCACCGATTAATTTTTCAGGGCAAACGGCGTTCGTTAGGCTGGCCGACGGATTCGACATGCCAGTGGGCAAACCGGACGCTCACGGATATTACCGGGCGCGCGGATTTCGTTCGCACGGCCACCTCGGCGAGGATTGGGACGGCGTCGGAGGCGGCGATACCGATCTGGGCGATCCCGTTTATGTCGTGGCGGACGGCGTCGTTGTCTTCGCGCGCGACTGCCATCAGGGCTGGGGCAACGTGATCATTGTGCGGCATGCGTATCGGGACGGACTCGGCACTCGTTATGTTGATTCTCTTTACGGGCACCTCGATAGAATCCTGGTGAAACGCGGGCAAGGCGTGAGGCGAGGCCAGCAGATCGCAGCGATCGGGAACGCGCACGGTCTTTATGACGCGCATCTTCATCTTGAAATTCGGAAGAACCTCGAGATTGGAATGAGCCGCGACAAATTCGCGCAGGATTCGAGCAATTACTACGATCCGTCGCAATTCATCACCGCGCACCGGCATTTGCAGAGCAGCGGCGCGAGTTGCCGGGTGGCGATGAACACCTTCACCTACGATTCGCGGATCCCCTGGGACAGGCTCAAGAATTACAGCCACGCGCACACCGGCGGCGGCACGAGCGAATCCGCCTACGCGCTCAAGAAAGCGCTGGCTTCCCAGAGCAGTCGCCGGGATTGATTCCCATCGCTCTCTCGGGTCCTCAGAGTTTTCCCAAAAGGAACAGGATTATCACGATCACCAGGATCAATCCGAGTCCACTGCTTGGATAATAACCCCAGCCCGTGCTGTATGGCCATGTCGGCAGCGCTCCCAGTAACAGAATAATCAGGATGATGAGTAAAATAAATCGCATCAATCAGAACTACGCGGGCCGCCTGCAAGCTGGTTGTCTTTTTCACACGGGTTAGCTTGAAAACCGCTTGCGCGGCGATGGACTGTTCTTATCATTCGTGGGCAAGTCCCGACTGCATCTCGTCCGACTGGACGGACTCGTCCTTTGGCGAGCCAGATGCGTCGGGAAAATTTTTTGCCTGAGTTTTGGAACTGAAATGGCAAACACGATTTTAGTTGGCGCGCAGTGGGGTGACGAAGGGAAAGGCAAGATCATCGATGTCCTCACCACCAAGGCGGACGTGATCGTCCGCAGCCAGGGAGGAAACAACGCCGGTCACACCATCGTGCACGGCGGCAAGACTTATATCCTGCACCTGATCCCTTCGGGAATTTTGAGACGCGGAAAAGTTTGCGTCATCGGAAACGGCGTGGTGGTCGATCCAATCGCTTTGGTAAACGAAATCGAACAGTTGCGCCGAGCCGGCCTGAAAATTAACAAGAATCTTTTGGTCAGCGATTGCGCGCACCTCGTCCTGCCTTACCACCGCGCCCTGGATGAACAACGCGAGCTGCGAACAGGCCGCGCTAAAATCGGCACGACCAAGCGCGGAATCGGCCCGGCATACGCCGACAAAGCAGCGCGCACCGGATTGCGCGTCTCGGATTTAATGCAGCCGAGGTTGTTCTCGAAAAAATTACAGGCCAAGAACCGTGAAAACAATGCGGTCCTCCGCGCGCTGGGCGCCAAAGCGATCGATCACGATGAGGTGAATAAGAGTTACCTCGCTGCCGCAACCAAGCTCCGGCCGTTCGTGGCGAACACGGTCGTGTATTTGCACCAGGCGATTGAGCGCAGGAAAAACTTATTGTTCGAAGGCGCACAGGGAACATTTCTCGACATCGATCACGGCACCTATCCCTACGTGACGTCATCAAACACCACCGCCGGCGGCGCTTCGACCGGCACCGGCGTCCCACCCAACCGGATCGATCGAGTAGTCGGAGTAATGAAAGCTTATACGACGCGAGTAGGCGAGGGGCCGTTGCCGACGGAGGATCGACAACTCTCGGACCTGTTGCATTCGCTTGGCCGCGAGTTCGGTGCGACTACTGGACGGGCCAGGCGCTGCGGTTGGTTTGACGCGGTCGCTACCCGTTACGCTGCGTTGGTAAACGGGATTGATGAGATCGCGATCACTAATCTGGATGGATTGGACACGGTCGACCCGATTCGGATCTGCGTCGGTTATCGGTTGAATGGGAAACGCCTGGGTGTTCCTCCGTGCGATGCGGTGCAATTGGACAATTGCGAACCGATTTACGAAGAGATGCCGGGCTGGAATCAATCCACGACTTCTGCGAAAAAACTTTCACAACTTCCACGCGCCACCCGAGATTACGTGAAACGGCTTGGAGAGCTTACCGGGGCGAAGGTTTCCATCATCAGCGTCGGGCCGACGCGGGCACAGACGATCTTTTTATAATGGCCGTCGCCGGCAAATCTGTCCCGCGCCACATCGCCATTATCATGGACGGCAACGGCCGGTGGGCGAAAAACCGGGGCTTGCCCCGAATCAAAGGCCACGAGGAAGGGTCCCGGGCCGCCCGCGAATGCGTCGAAGGTTGCGCAGAACTCAAAGTCGATTTTTTGACTCTCTACGCCTTTTCCGCTGAAAATTGGCAGCGGCCCAAAAGTGAAGTCTTCGCTCTGATGCGGCTGTTGGAAAAGTTCTTGAAGGAAAAAACGCCCGAACTGATCGAGAAAAATGTGCGATTGCAGGCAATTGGCCGGCTGACCGACTTGCCCCGGTCTTGTCAGGAGCAGCTTCACAAATCAATCGAATCAACCGCGAGCAATACGGGGGTCACGCTGGTCCTCGCCCTGAGTTACGGCGGCCGGCTGGAAATTATCGACGGCATCAAGAGCCTGCTTCGCGCGATCGAGCTCGGTCACATCGACAAGGGCATGGTCGACGTTGAGATGTTCAGCAAACATCTTTACACGCGGTATTATCCCGACCCGGACCTCCTGATTCGGACTTCCGGAGAAATGCGGCTGTCCAACTTTCTGCTTTGGCAAACTTCCTACACGGAAATGTACGTGACGCCGAAGCTCTGGCCGGATTTCACCAGGAAGGATTTGGCTGCCGCGGTCGAGGAGTACGGCCGGCGTCAGCGGCGTTACGGCCGGAGTGAATAGATAGCGGCGGATCACCCACGGACCGGCAGGTTGATTACTTCCCCCGCTTGAGTGGAACGCAGCCATCTTGGCTGTCTTGGCCGATAGGCATCTTGGCTGTCGAACTGCGGGCAAGATGCCCGTGTGCCAGATCTGGCTGGAAGCCTGACTTCCGACCCGCCAGATGGCGATTGAGGTCAATCGCCGCTACCTGTTCGCGGGTCGCGAGGCAGCGTTCTAAACAAGTTCCGCTGCCACCGAGTCGGCCAGCGCTTTTCCGGCGCGGGTTAAAACAAACCGATCGTCTGCTTTTTGAAGCAGCCCGAGCCTAACGAATTCGCCGGTCTCAGCTTCAAACGATTCGAGCAATCGCTCGGGGACGCCAGTGTCTGTCCGCAAAGCGAGGGCGATTCTCTCCGCCCGCTTCATCTCCCCGGTCAAATGCTCGACCGAACCGATGGCGCTGCCTTCCGAAAGAACTGCCTCGGAATACTTGCGAAAGTTTGGAATGTTCTGGAACCGAGTCAGGCCAATTGTGGAGAAGGCGCTCGGACCGATGCCAAGATAATCGGCGCCCGACCAATAGCCCCCGTTGTGCAGCGATCGAAACTCCGGCTTTGCGTAGTTCGAGATTTCGTAATGCTCGTAGCCCGCGGCCTCCAACATCGACATCGCGACATCCAAAAATTCGGCATCGGCGTCGTCATTCTGGCGAAACTCTCCCCGGGCGTGTCGCAAAAAGAATTCGGTATCTTCCTCGTAAGTCAGGCAGTAGGTGGAAATATGTTCCGGACCCAAAGCAATCGTTCTTTCCAAACTTTTCCGCCATTGATTGATGCTTTGTCCCGGCAATCCAAACATCAGATCGATATTGATGTTTTCGAATCCAGCCGCGCGGAGAATTTGAAACGATTGTTCAGCTTGCGTCGCGTCGTGCTCGCGGCCCAATAATTTCAAAAGGTCATTGTCCCAGGATTGAACGCCGAGACTGATTCGAGTGACCCCGAGTTGTCCGAGCGACTCAGCTTTCCGGGCCGAAACGCTTCCCGGATTGGCTTCCATGGTCCATTCGACCAGCTGCGACAGATCCAGCGAGCGAATGAAACCGGTCAGCAAATGATCTAGCTGCGCTGAAGTCAGCGCGGTGGGAGTTCCGCCGCCGAAATAGATGGTCGTCGGAATCAGCGATCGTTCTTTTACCTGGCTTTGCAATTCACCCAAAATCGCCTCACAAAATCGATTGGTTTCCGAGCGATCGAGCAGTTCCTTGTAAAACGCGCAGTACGGGCAAATCCGCGCGCAAAATGGAATATGAACGTAAAGATGGCGGACCGTGTCCGTAACGCTGTTGGAAATGTAATGCGCAGGATTACTCACGAATTCGCCTAGTCTTTGTTGTCATTCCGAGCGGAGTCGAGGAATCTAAATGTTTCCGACTGCACCTCAGCAATAGAAAGAGTAAGAGATGTCTCGACTTCGCTCGACATGACAAGGCTAAGAAATGTAGCTCTGGTTTTCTTTTGCGCCATCACCGGTGTTTGGGCGCAAACCTCTCCGCCACAGAAGTCGATCGTTTATGCCACGCACGATCCTAATGCCATCGTTAACTATAAGACGAATTCGCGGGCCGTGCGCGCGATGGTCGATCGTCTGGTTTTAGCGGCAACCGGGCAGCCGGACTTGGCCGCGGCCTGGAATTCACTGGTCTCGCCTAACGACAAGATCGGAATCAAAATTTCCGCGGCCGGCGGCGAACTGTTCACGACCCACCACGACATCGTGGTCGCAGTGGTAGATGGGTTGGTCGCAGCCGGACATCCGCGCGGCAGCATTATCGTGTGGGACCGTTCGTTGGAAGGAACGAAAGGGGCCGGTTACAAACCAGGGGACGGTTTTCAACTGAAAGGCATTCCGCCGCGCAGTGGTTACGATCCCAAAGCGATCTTTAC
>JAICWQ010000012.1 GCA_025934755.1 Chthoniobacterales bacterium
CCGATGACGACGAAATCGTATTCCTTCATCCAAGTCGAATGTTGTCGATCAAGCGGGTCTTTCCAAAATAAACGGCAAGGACGAGCACTGAGTCGATTGCAACATTATTGATAGGCTGAAGGGTGTTTGCATCGACCAGTTCAACATAATCGATCCGCGCGAGCGCAGCTGTGCCAATTGTGTCGCGAACAAGCTCGATAATCTCTCTCGCGGACTTTATCCCGGAATTTTTCGCCACCAACAGTGCTTTCCGCAAAACCGGCGCCTGTCTCCGTTCTTCCGGGCTCAAATACCCGTTGCGCGAGCTGCATGCGAGTCCGTCCTCCTCCCGCACCGTCGGAACCGCGATGATGTCGATCGAATAATTCAAATCGCGCACCATTCGCCGAATGATTGCCAGTTGTTGCAAATCCTTTTCGCCGAACACAGCAACATCTGGCTCCAAAATGTTGAACAGCTTCGCTACAACGGTGCAAACGCCGCGAAAATGACCGGGGCGGGAGTTTCCTTCGAGCACATTTGATAGCGAATTCTCTTCCACAAAAACGGAGCGAGCATCGGCGTACATTTCCAACGCATTCGGCCTGAACAGCAGGTCGACGCCAGCCTCGCGACAGAATTCTTCGTCCTGCGCTTCCGGACGCGGATACCGTTCGTAATCGGTGCCGGGCTCGAATTGCAGTGGATTCACGAAAATGCTGACAGCCACTTCGCCATCATTACCCGCCTGTTCGCGCGCGACTCGAATCAGCTCATGGTGGGCCTTGTGCAACGCGCCCATTGTCGGGACGAAGCTGCGGCGCCTTGTTCCCTCGCGACGCGGAACGTTTGCAATCGTCGTTGCGATTCGCATGTCGCAACCATGAACTAGTCCGATGCGGCGCGCGAATTAGAAACAAACCGTCGCCCACCGAAACGCCAATCGCGAGGAGAAGCGAAGCGATGACAACTGCGACGCCCCGGACTGCGAAGGACGAGTGTTCGTGTTCGTTCATGACAGATTTTCGCGCGAGTGCGCGATTTCTTTCGGAAAAAACCGCTCGCCAACGCCTATTGCAGCCAGATCGCCTGCCGGGCGAACCTGAAACTCCGGTGGCCGAAATTTTTCCAATCCGCGCGCTTGGCCAGCTCTTCCAGTTCGGAAAATGAAAATGCCCTCGCCACGGAAAGCCGGGCGTCGAACCTGGTCATTGGCTCACGAAAAATCGTAGCGGTCAAAAGATTGACCCCGATCGTTCCGAGCCAACCGCGTCGCAAATCCGAAACCAGGGCGAATTTTTGTGATAACTCGCGGCAACGACGGAGCACGTGCACCGCATCCTCTTCGCTGAAATGATGAAGGGCCAGAGTGCAAAAGACGATGTCGTAAGGTTCGGACGTCTGCCACTCGAGAATGTTTTCGTTGAGGAAGGAAACGTTGGGATAATTGACGCTAAGTTTTCTCGCGATTTCGAGCGTCGCAGATTGTTGATCGATCGCATCGATCGAGACTTCGGCTCCGACGTCCCGCGCGTGGTCCGCGATCAGTCGCGGAATATCGCCCGAGCCGGTGGCAAGGTCGGCGACGCGCAGTCGGTCGCCGGGATGAATCCAGCGCCGCAGGAAAGAGGAAATCAGTGAATAGCTGCCGAACCAGCGGTTGAGCTTCCGAAGATTATCGAGATCACGTTCCAGTTCGTCGGAGACGGGCTGCGGCCGGTCCATCAACTCGAGCGTGGCCGGGTCGAATTGCCGGTTCATTCAGGTAGGGGCGATTGACCTCAATCGCCATGGCGGTTCGGTGAACCGCCGCTACCTAGAAATTTTCGCCAGGACGAAGGCAGTTCGGCAGTTTCGACCTCACTTGCGATTCGTCCTTCAAACTCCGGCAGAAAGGTAGTGCTCGTGCCGTAGACCATGATCAAATCTTCGGACCCTTCGGCACGGATGGCGTGGGCCACGCCCGGCGGAATGACGATTCCAGCGTTGTCGCGACCGCGATGATTATCTCCGTCGACAAAGAAGCGCATGTTTCGTTCCGGAAGTCCGGCGCGAACGTCCCGCAAAAAGACTTCGGCCCGGCCCTGCAAGAAAAACATCACATCCCATTGCTCGCGATCATAAGCGCGCAGGGCGTAGTTTTGCGGCTGGGTCACAAACAGACGGCGAAACCATTTCTCGGGAGTCGTATCGTCCGGAATGCTTGGCGGATGAATATGAAATCCTTTGGCGCTGTTCGCGAACATGCGCGCGGCGGACCATTGTTTTGGCCGCAGCCCGATTTTGCCAAGAACTCCCTCCGACTCGCGGGCAAGCTCGCCAAAACTGCCGCGGTGGCGCTGGGCATGAATCGTCCTCGGAAAAATCTCGACCCCCGGAATCCAAGCTTTTTTCAACTCGGTCTTGCTGCGAGGGGCGACGATTTCACCAGCGTCCACGCCTGAATCCGAAATCCGCTGCGCAAGCGAGCCGGATTTGTAATCGCGTGAGGCAAGCGACTTTCTCGCGCGTTCGTTCAAGCCGAGCCACAAATCCTTTTTCATTTTCATCTACCGGAGCCGCTTACATGCCTAACGAAGCTGCCCTGTTACGGCCAGATTATATTTCATTGCAGGGGCGGTCGTGCAAATTTACGCTGTGGCGCGTCGGCGGGCGCTTGGCCGAGATTCATGCTCGAGTATTTTGTTTACCTTATCTACCGGACAGGCTTTGCCCTGATCAGCCTTTTGCCGTTGCGAGCCGCGTTCGCCCTGGGAAAGGCACTTGGTCTTTGCGCCTGGGTCGTTCTGGGGAAATACCGGCGCCTGGCATTCCGCAACATCGAGATTGCGTTCGGCGCGGAGAAATCCCGTCGCGAAATGCGCGGCCTGGTTCGGCGGCATTTTCAACGGCTGGGCTCCAATCTCCTTTGTACGGTGAAGCTGATGCGAATGTCCCCCGACCAAATCCTCCAAAACGTCACCGTGGAAAACATAGAGGCGATGGCCCGGGAATTTCGGGCAGGGACGCCGGTCGTGCTCGTGTTGAGTCATCTGGGCACTTGGGAGCTGTTTGCGCCGTTGATGCCGAAGTTCGTCGGTTTCGTTCGCAACTCGAGCGTATATCAAAAACTCGGCAATCGCTTCATTGACGCCCACGTCCGAGCGAGCCGAAGCCGCACTGGACTCGAGCTGTTCGATCGGCGGGAAGGATTCCAACCCGTGATCGACCTGCTGCGATCCGGCGGCGGCGTTGGAATCCTGAGCGACCAACACGCTGGCGATCAGGGAATCTGGACCCCCTTTTTCGGGAAACTCGCATCCACTTCACCTCTGCCAGCATTGCTTGCCAAACGAAGTCGCGCTGCGTTGATCGCGGCTGCGGTTTACACAACCGGAACGGCCCGCTGGCGAATGGTTTTCACCGAGCGCTTCGATATTCCAGGCGGTTCGGTCGAGGCCCTCACTTCGAAGATAAATGAAATTATCGAACAACAGATCCGCCACGCGCCCGAAGACGGCTTCTGGGTGCACAACCGGTGGAAAACGCCGCGCCCGAATTTCCTTCTCAATCGCTACAAACGCGGAATTTATGTGCCAAAGGAGGTCCCGGCCGAAAAACTGAAGCCGTTTCGGATTTTGATTCGAAGCAGCAACTGGCTCGGCGACGCTGTAATGAGCGTTCCGGCGGTGCGCGCGCTCAAAAAGGGACGTCCCGATGCCCACGTCATCGTTCTCACTCCCGAAAAACTCGTCCCGATGTGGAAATTGATTTCGGAAGTCGACGAACTTCTGCCGCTGCCCGGTAAATCCGTTTTCGCTGCGATGCGCCTGGTCAGGAAGCATTCACCCTTCGATGCGGCAATTCTGTTTCCTAATTCGCTCCGCTCTGCGCTAGAAGTCGCGTTTATTCCCCGCAAGGCAGGATATCGGGGACGCGCGCGGGCCTGGTTGTTAGATCAAATCGTGCGCGAGCGGCGTCGGCCGGGCCCACTCGAGCATCATGCCCGACGTTTTCTTCGGATCGCGGCCGATTGCGGCGCCGACGTCGACTTGGAAAATAAACTCGAACTTTCAATCGAACCTCAAACGTCGAACCTCAAACATCGAACCGCTCTTGGTCTTTGCCCGGGCGCTGAGTACGGACCCGCCAAACGATGGTTGCCGGAGCAGTTTGCTGAGGCTGCAGCGCTAATATCAAATGGATCGGACGCAAAATGGATCTTGTTCGGAACCAAGAACGATCTGCCAGTTGGAGAAACCATCGCCGCCAAACTCGGTGGCAAGTGCGTCAATCGTGTCGGCCAAACCACCCTGGACGAATTGATTTCGGAATTGCGGGAATGCCGCGCGCTTCTGACCAACGATACAGGCACCATGCACTTGGCGGCCCTTCTCGGAATCCCAGTGGTGGCAATTTTCGGTTCAACTGAGCCACAGTTGACCGGACCACTCGGAGAAAATCATCTTGTCGTCCGGCACCACGTCGAGTGCAGCCCCTGTTTCCTCCGTGAATGTCCGATCGATTTTCGGTGCATGAAGGAAGTTACGACCCAGGAAGTTGTCAATGCGATGAAGTCGATCGTACAATGAATTCGAAACGGCCGCGCATCCGCACCGAACTGCAGGTCATGTTCTTCGATACCGATTCGGGCGGCGTGGTCTCAAACATCGCCTACCTCCGATTCATCGAGATCGCGCGCACCGCGCTCGCAGAGGAACTCGGATTGCGGCTAAGCGAAATGGAGCAGACAAGGCGATATCCCGCGGTGGTTCGCACTGAGATCGATTATCGGCGTCCGGGAAAAGTTGGCGATCGCCTCGTGATTGAAGGGTGGCTGGACAAAGTGGAGCGGGTACGTTTCTGGTGCGGGTATCGAATCACCCGTCCGGCGGATGATGTTTTGATCGCCGAATGCCGGCAAATGGTTGCGCTGGTGCAGATGCCGCAAGGCAAACCCATCCGGTTGCCGGAACATTGGAGTAAATATCGGGACGAGTAAGCGATGACCGCGGGCGCGCGAACATTCACGATCGAGGATGCGCTGCTGGAACCGCCGGCATTGCGGCCACCGCCCCTCCGTCACTTCTTGTTCGTTTGTTTGGTCGCGCTCGCCGCCCTTGTCCATTTGACGACGATCAGTTGGAGCGATCTTTATAATCACACGGAGGGCCAATATGCGGGCGCCGCTCGCGAAATGCTGGAAGGCCACCAATTGCTTTGGCCAACCAACGACGGTTTACCAAGGTTGCCCAAACCACCGCTGCTCTACTGGCTGATTATCGCTTCGTTCAAGATTTTCGGCGTCAATGCCGCGGCCGCTCGCCTGCCGATTGCCGGGGCGATGATTGCGTCGGTCGCGCTTACGTTCCTGATCGGGGAAAAATTATCGGATTACCGGCGGGGATTCTTTGCCGGGCTGATTTATCTCTGCTGCTGCGGCACGGCCATCCTCGGGCGCATTCTGATGCCCGAGCCGCTGTTTAGCGCATTCATCGCTGGTGCGATTTTTTGCGGTATTTGCGGTTATCAGCGCCGGCCCAGGCGCAGTTGGTGGTTTCTGGGAGTGTGGGTCTGTTGCGCCCTGGCTTGCCTGACCAAAAGTTTGCTCGGTCTGATTTACCCGGTGACCATTTTCCTTTTGCTTTCGGCGTTTTATCGCGAAGCCCGGATTCGTTTCGCCCCCCTCTTCCATTGGTCCTACGCGGTCATATTTGTTTTGCTCGTTGTGCCTTGGTACGTCGCAACCGAACTGCATTTCCCGGGCTTTTTGCGCGAGCTCTTGCACGTGGAATGGATTGGTCATCTTCGCTCGTTTTCAAGCGTTGCCGAAAGTGATAACGGAGTCCCTCGATTCCAATTTGTCTGGATGCACCTGGTTTGGTGGTTTCCCTGGTCGATTGCAATTGTGCCGGCCGCGATTGCGGGGTGGCGAAAAGTCCTCCGACCCTACGAACTTGCGTTTGCCGAAGCTTTGCCGTTGACCTGGATGGCTGTCGTTTTCTTGCCCCTCCTCGTTATCGGACAACGGCAGGACTATTATTCGATGAGCATGTGGTGCGCGTTCGCGATTTTTGCTGCCACCGCATGGGAACGGCTCTCAAATCGATGGCAGCTCGCCGGCGCAGCAACCGTCGGATTCATCGGAATCATCCTCGGACTACTTTCGCGAGCCCAACCGCGATTTGAGCCAACAAGCGAAACGGCAACGAGCAGTTGGACCGCGTGGGATGCGCTGGAAATGCTGCCCGCCTCTGCGTGGCCGGATCTGAAACGGATGGTCCAAATCATTGCCGTTTCACTCATCGTCGGTTCCACCATCGCTGTTTATTTTGCCGCCAGGAATCGCCCCCGACTTTGCCTGACCGCCCTGGCGATCGCGATGGTTCCGATTTCCCTGTCGTTAGCAGACGGGATCGCGCGACTGGCGCCGCAATTTTCCCTGGCTAGCGTGGGTCGCGTTCTCGAGAGCAGGCTCACCCCCAACGATGCCGTCGTTTATGAAGGGGACCTCGATGACGCCAGCAGCCTGATCTTTTATTTGCACCGCAGATTTTATTTGGTGAATCAACCGCGAAACGACGAGATGCACATCACGGGTGGGCGCGACATTTCGGTTACTGAAGACGCCATTTTGCGCCGCTGGAGTGATCCGCAGGGGATTTATTTGATCATCCGGGAAGAACGGATTCCTCATTGGCAACAGCTTCTGACCGACCGTTTCCACATTTACCATCAGGTCGCAACGTCAGGGGATCACGTGGTCCTGACCAACCAGTTGTGATCGCCCCGCGAGCTAGGATTTGAAAATCGCCAGCTTCACGCTAGCTTGGGCGCTCATTGCCCAACATTATGTCTCAGCATCGCAGTCTTAGAGGAACCAGCACAATCGTCGCCAAGCGCAACGTGCTGAAGCGTTTCGAGCGGGTCGAGCTGCTCAAAAAGCGCGGCCAATGGAAAGACGGCCGCAAGGTTATCGGTCTACCCAAGACGAAGCCGGACGCGTAATCGGAAAGTTGAGAGATGAGAGTTCTCTCCGCTTTGGCCTCTCAACTCTCAACTAACGATTATCAACCGGTTCACCCATGAGGCTGAACCGTTTTCTCGCCGCCGCGGGTGTTGCATCCCGGCGCAAATGCGACGAACTCATCGCCACGGGGCGGGTCACAATCAACGGCCGCGTTTGCACTGATTTCAGCACGCAACCGGATGAGCGCGATCATGTCAAAGTCGACGGTAAACTTGTGCATGCCGAGCGGACATTGACGATCGCGATGCACAAACCGGCGGGATTCGTATCAACTCACGGCGATCCCCATGCGCGTGACACGATTTTCGACTTGTTACCGCAAAAATTCCCGCGCCTTTTCAACATCGGGCGTCTGGATGCGCAAAGCGAAGGCCTTCTTCTGCTAACCAACGACGGCGATCTCGCGCAACAGTTGACCCACCCGCGCCACAAAGTTGAGAAAGAATACGAAGTCGTCTTGGACCGAGCTTGGGACAATGCCCTCGGGCAAAAATTGTTGCGAGGAATCGTCCTCGATGGAAAACGCGCCCGGATTTCGCGACTACACTCAATCGGGCCAACTCGGCTTCGAGTCGTTTTGCATCAGGGACTGAATCAGCAAATCCGGCGAATGTTTTATGCAGTCGGGTACGAAGTGAAACGGTTGGTGCGCGTCCGGGTTGGAAACTTGCGTCTCGGCAGCTTGCCACGAGGAGAGTGGCGAATGTTAACAAAGGACGAACTCGGCATCCTGACGCGACCTCAAAAAATAGCCGGGGGCCGGGACAGAAGATAAATCCAGTTCGCCAGCAGCAAAACGATGACGAGCACACGCATCACTTTTTTTTCCGCAATGGTGAGTTGAGCGAGACGGAATCGCCGCGCCCCTGTTGTTAAAACCGCCACTGCGTAAACATCGAAAATGGTTACCCCGCACAGAACAATGAAGATCAGAGGGTTCCACCGCAGCGCACCGATGAAATCGCCGTGAAAAAAACGGATCGCTGATCGAGTCATCCCGCAAGTGAGGCAGGGATGCCCTGTGAGATCGTGAAACGTGCACCGTGGCCAGGGTAATCCAATCCAAAGCCAAAGGCCGCCCGAAACGATTGTTAGGATTGAGACCGCCAGCCAGATCAGCTCGTAATCGGTTTCACCCGGTTGAAGCGATCGGGAACGAATTTGCACTGCGCCAAACTCAATGCTGGGCAGCGCTCCAGGCCCCGAGCGCGCCGAACATAAGCGCAATCAAAATGCCGCCTCCGCAGCAAACGATCAGCGGGAGCAAAACGGCCAGGACCGCGCGACCCGTCTCCGTCTCATGAGCGCGGGCGAGTCCAATGCAATAGACCACCAAGGCCCAGATGCCTGCGACAAAGCCGCCGCAAACCGGAATCATTTGGAGCGGGCCAGTTGATCCATGCGTGAAGGCGAGAACACGAAAGGTCGTCTCAAAACTTTGTTTCGCGCCGCCGACAATCATCAAACAGACATGGACAATCGCGGCGCCGATGAACATCCAAATGCAAATGAAGACCGGAAGAAAAATAATAAACAGGATGGAGCCGAGGCCCATCCCCGCCATCATCGCAAAAGCGTTATGGCTCCGATTGCCAAAGAATCCGAGCGACTGCAGTCCCATTGAAAAAAGAAACGAAACCGCGCCGCCAATACTGCCTCCGATCACTGCGTAAAGTAATGGTTCCCCGAACCCGCCTTCGCGTCGCATAGCCGTGAACGCCTCGCTTGGCCGGGTGAGGACCATTTGCAAGGTTTCGATAAATGCGCTGAACAATCCTTTGCTGTGCCGTTCATCCCAGGGCAATCCGCTTCGCGGGGCGGCGGCGGTGTTTGGCACTACCACCGCCGAAGGCGACGAAGTGGCCGATGTCTGCGGTGGAGGCGCCCCAGGGCTGGACGTCGCGGTGGAAAAGTCGCCGGCGAACTCGGCAAACTGCGAAAGCGGTTGCCAACTTGCCATGCCCTCTTTCCATCCGAGATCGCTCGGCAGAAAGCGGCCGGCGCGGATACTCTCGCGAACCTGTTCCTCCGGAAATGCGCCCAGACTCGTTGCGCCCCGATTAACGTGGATCGTCGCCATAACGCTCGCGTTCTAGTAAGCGGAGCGGCCAAAGTCAATCGCGTTGCGCGGTTGATTCGTTAAATCGTTACACCGTCGAATCGGATTTACCGATTCTTGATTCACCAATCTCCAGTCACGATCCTAATCGAATCGATTGGTCTTCTTCGGCACGTCCAGGGCCCGCCAGAAATACCACGCCGCGACCGACCGGTGCGGGCGGAACTTTTCCCCGAGCTTCATCAGCTGTTTTGGCTTCGGAAGGTTTCGGCGCCCAAACGTTTTGGCGAACCCTTTTTGCACTCCGTAGTCGTGCACCGGCCAGACATCAGGCCGCCCAAGATCGAAAAGAAGAAGCATTTCAACAGTCCAGCGGCCAATCCCACGAACGCTGATCAGGCGTTCAATGATTTCTTCATCGGTCATCTTCACGAGCGCGCGGGCCGAGGGCACTGTCCCGTCGATCGTTTTGGCCGCGAGGTCCTTTAACGCAGCGACTTTGCTCCGCGAAAGCCCGGCCGCCCGAAGTTTTTCGTCCGGCGTTTTCAAAACCAGATGGGGATCGAGATTTTTTCGCCGCGGATAAAGGGCCCGCACCCGTTTCCAGATTGTCGCGGCCGCTTTTCCGCTCAGTTGTTGATACGCGATCGATTCCGCAAGCGCCTCGAACGGGCGAACCGGTCCCCGCGGCTTTACCTTGTACCGGAGCGAACGCGCGATCAGCGCAGCCATTCTCGGGTCTGTCGCCGACAGGTGATCTTCAGGTGTCGCCATGCCCGTTTCTTTTCGCTCAGGAAAATGTTTTGCTCAACCGCGTGTTTTCGTTTTGGTGAGAAAATGACAACGCAGCTTACTTGGTACGGACAATCCGGTTATAAAATCATCACTCCCGGGGGGAAAGTTCTCTTGATCGATCCCTGGCTGACGAATCCCCTCTTCGATAAAGCAAAGGATGAATTGGCAAACTTGAGGGCGGTTGATTTCATCCTCCTCACGCACGGGCACGGCGATCATGTCGGCGACTCTGTCGAAATCGCCAGGAAAACCGGAGCGAAGCTCGTGGCGAACGTCGATCTTTCCGCCGCGGTTGTCAGCGTGCTTGGTTATCCGAGCGACCAGGCCGGCGCCGAGACCACCGGACATATCGGCGGCCAACTCACCTTGCTGGGCGGCGAGGTGAAGGTTTGTTTCGTGCCCGCCATGCACGGATCAACCGTGCGGAAAGATGAAAATTCTCCGCCAGTCGCGGCCGGCATGCCGACAGGCCTCGTCGTTTCCATTCGCAACGGTCCAACGATCTATCACACCGGCGATACCGGGTTCTTTTCCGATATGGCCCGCATTTCCGATCACAACCCGATCGACCTCATGCTGGTTTGCATCGGGGATCATTTCACCATGGGACCAATCGGCGCAGCCGAAGCGGTAAACCTGGTCGCACCAAAAATAACTATTCCGAATCACTACGCGACGTTCCCGGTGCTGACCGGAACGCCGGAAGAGTTTGGCGCTGAGTTGGAGAAAATCGGCGCCAAAACAGAGCTACGCGTGATGAAGGTCGGCGAAACGATTATAATCTGAACGGGAAATCGAGGGGATCGCTAAAAACCTTTGAAGTCAACGCGATCACAACCGTCCAAGAAGAGGGCAAAGATGGGAATTTTAGCGGACGGGGCAGCTTTGGTTGGGAATCTGGTTCCAGGCGGTTTGATCACGGCCGCGAGCAAAATAGTGGAAGCGCCGTTGGGGCTGGCAAACGTTGCCACCCGCCTGGTTGAGGCGATTGCACTCAATTCGGTGTGGGAAAAGCGGCGCGGCGGACGCGTCGTTGTCTATAAACGCCGCAACCTCCACAGCGAGCAGCTGGCTGACCTGACCAATCTTTACTTTCGCGTGGCTAATATTCCAATTCGTTTCTGGAGCAAACTGGATGAATGGCGACGATGGGAAGTCGACTGCTTCGAAATGCTGAACGGCGATCACTTTCACGCCTGCGCAACCGGAAAACGCTGCGTGGTTGCGGAAAAGTTACCGGGCGAAAGTTTGTGGGAACATCTGAATCGCGGCACGCTCACACGAAAGATGCTTCGGGCGGCAGCGTTCGAGTTTCGACGCGCTCATCAATTCTGGAGTGACGAATTTCGCGGGCGATGGTCACACGGCGATGCCAGCATCACGAATTTAATCTACGATGCGAAGACGAACCGCGCCCGCTTCATTGACTTCGAGATTTATCATGACAAATCCCTCTCGGCCGCGGCGCGACAGGCGGACGACTTGCTTGTATTCCTGCTCGATTTGGTGGGAACGGTGCCGACCCGGCAATGGCTGGCGTTTTCCACGACGTTCCTCGAAGCCTACGGCGATGCGAAAGTTATCGCTCAACTTCGCAAACAACTCGATCTGCCCGGCGGCCTGGCCTGGATTTGGTGGGGCGTGCGCACGAATTTCACCAATCCGGCAAAAGTGAAGAAACGTCTCGGAAATTTAAACCGCGCTATCGCGAAACTGAACCTTCAGGAAGGCACGACCGCGGTTCGCTCGCGGAGCAAACGTCGTCCTTCAATCAATTGCCAGGTCACAAGGCCCGGAATTCCGAAGCCAAGTTCTCGCACGCGTGCGATGACCGACAAGGCCAAGCCGATTTCTCCGCATTTAAACGCATTAGTCGCCAGCCCCAGAAGACAGGCAATGCCGAAGTAGCCGGCTTCCTGGACGCCCAGGCCCGCCGGCACCACGAAAGCAGCCGATCGAATTGTCAGCGCCATGCTTTGAAGAATGATCGCATTGGCAATCGTGGCGTGAAGATTCAGCGCCCACAACGCGATATAAATTTCGCCCGAGTTGAGAATCAACGAAAGAATTGTCCACCCGCAGCATGCCATCGCCGCTCGCCGTCGCGCATAGACGGAACGGACCGTCTCATCAAGGGTAGCACCGCTCTGGACCAGCGATTGCCATTCCGGCGAGTTCGCCAGCTTCGCAATCATTCGGGCGAGAAACCCAAACATGCCGCGGCGCTGCACGAAATAAAAACCCCCAACCGCGGCGATTCCGATAACCGTCCCAATAATCGTCGGTCCGACAAGACTTTTCTGGCCGGTTGCATTCACCAAAAGGACAACGCCGAGCAGAGTGAAAGCCGCTTGCGTGAAAACGCCAAGAGTAAGATCGACCAGAACCGTCGCGGCAGCGACAGGAACGGGTGTTCCGCTAATTGCGGCCAGCCGCGCGCGCACAATGTCGCCTCCCACGGCGGCAGACGGGATCAGAGTGCTGACCGATTCACCGATCCAGCGCATCCAATAAATTCTTCGCAGCCGGGGACGCTCGGCTCGTGGAAACAAAACCCACCAGGCAAGCGAGTCCAAAAATACCGGAACCAAGAAGTGGTAAGCAATGACGGCCAAAAGAGCCCAGCCGGCAGTGGCAATCGCAGAACCGACCTGGCCGGCGCCTTCCCGGATCAGGAGTCCGGTGAATAAGGCGGCTCCGGCAAATCCGAGCAGATAAAAAGTTAAGCGAACTTTATTAGGAACTTTCATCCAAGTAAAAGACGGTATCGCGAAAAGAACGGTTTAGCGTCGAATGCTAACACTAAACGCCTGTGAGCGCGTTCCTGGATGGCTGAGACTAGCCTAAATGACCGAATTCGCTGGCGGCGACGCGACAACATCGTCGGTCTGCACCATCGCGGGAACCAACTGGGACTCCGGTTCGGGAAGCACACTTTCCATGACCGGCCGCAACGCGAGTCGACGCAATGGCCGGGCGGCGAACAAACAAATTATTAGCCACGCCATTCCGAAAAACATTCCAGCCAGGACATCCGTAACATAATGCGCTCCGAGCGCGATTCGGCTGAATCCCACCATAGCGACGACAAACATGGCGCCTGAAAACAGTAGAACGCGGCCCCGACGACCCTTAATTAGAGGAAAGACGAAAAGCGCGATCTGCCCATAAAGCAGGGTGGCGCCAATGGTGTGCCCGCTGGCAAAACTGTAGCCAGACCAATCGACAAACCAGCCATCAACGAACGGGCGATGCCGATGGACTAAAATTTTTACCAACTCGTTCAATAACATTCCGCCCGGAACGGCTACGACCATCATCGCCAGGGAAAGCCACCACCGCTTGAAAATGAACAGTAGCACCGCAACTGCAAGCACGACGCCGATCCATTCGCTCGAGCCAAATTCGGTGATCCCGCGCAATACCGCTACGAACTTGTGGGTCAGGTGGGCGTGAAACCAAGTCGCAGTGCCGTGATCGACACCGGCAAGCGGATTCGCAAATGCTAAAGGGGGATTTATCACAGGCGGGCCGCGAAATGTAGTAGCAAAATCAAGCCCGTCAACCCGAAAGCTTCGGGTAAAATGCCCAATCATTATTTGCCGGCCAGCCAGCCCAAAGCTTGCTTGCTAGAGACAAAATAATGGGATACACGGGGCTTGGCTCGCAAATGCGAACAAAGGATCGACAGCCAGTGCTTTAACCTATGAATCGCCTTATCCTCGCCTTAACCGTCAGTTCGTTCTCTTTCGCCTTCTCCGCTTTTGCCGGAACGGCGATGGAATTACAGCCCGCTCCGTCGCCCGCTCAGGACGAAAACAAGAATTCCACCGACATCTTCAATTACGAGACCACTTATACGGGCAAGAGTGATTTTCAACAGTACAACGGCCGGTTTGGCGAAGGCGATTCGCTCTATGACGACCTTAGCTACGCCCATCGGTTCTTGATCACTGGAAACTGGTACCTGCGGCTCGGCGCCGAGTACGAACGCTTCGATTTCGGTGGTGACAACGGGCATAACCGCTTGGCCGTGTCCGGGTGCCCTTCCTGCGGAATCATCGGTAGTAACAATGGATTACCCGATCATTTGCAGACGGTTCACGCCCTCCTCGCCTACGAGTACATTGTCCACGATCACGCCGGCGCGGGCATCGAGCTCGATCCGGGTGTTTATTTTGAAGATCACGTCGACGGTGGCGCGTTTGATATTCCCTGGAAAGTTTGGGTCTCTTTTCCGTTGAAGAAGGACAAAATTTTTGGAGTGATCGGCGCGGGGGGTTCGCTCAACTCAAATCCGATTGCCGCGCCGGGTGGCGGGTTGATCTGGCTTTTCACCGATCACCTGCGTCTCGAAGGCGTCTTTCCGAAGCCGGCGCTGGTTTACAATCCGAACGACGACTGGGAATTTCGGATCGCTGGAAATCTTTACTATGAAAGTTTTCGGACGGATAACGTGATCACGCCAGCGCTCAAATTGCGGGTCCACGATCCAGTCGTCCAATACAGCGAGGATCGGGCTGGAATCCAGGCGACCTATTCGCATTTCAAACCGTTCGACCTCACTCTGGACGTCGGTTGCACCATCCGGCGCGAATTCGATTTTTTCCGCGCCGAAGCATCGGTAAAGACCGATCCAGCGCCCTACGTCAGGTTTGCGGTCGAAGCGAAGTTTTAGGGGAAAATCTCGTCCAGCTTGCGCGCCATGGACTGCGGCCCGTGGACCTTCAGGCGCCCGGTCATAAACGCCCATGTGCCTTTGAGTTTACCGTTGCACATCGCCACCCAATCGTTGTCGCTGGTAATGAAAGTAACGGTGGGATTATCGATCTTCCCCTTCCCCATCGTAAATTTTCCGTCTTCGACATCGATCCACCAGTCGCCGCCGTTAGGCCCACTGAGGTTCCACTGATATTTTACGTGTACGCCTTTGGCCTTGTCCGCCTTGAAGCTGCCGCGCATTCCATCGAACACTTGTTGCGGGGTCGAATTCTCTTCAGCCCCACAAATACTTGAAAGCGCGAGGGTGAGCATTAACACGAGACAGATACGATTCGTTTTCATCCCAATGGTAATCGATGGCGCGAAGGTAATTGGCCGCTTCAGTTGATGTTGTATAACTCAGCGCGCCGGTGCGCAAATGCCGGCACCCTGTTACGAATATCGGCGACAGACTCGATCGAAATCTGCGCCTGAATCAACTCCTCGCCGTCGGAAGACGCGCTCGCGAGAATTTCACCGGAAGGATCGATAATCATCGAACCTCCACACAATTTGACGCCGTCATCAGTGCCAACGCGATTCGCGACAACGAAGTAACTTTGATTCTCAACCGCGCGGGCCCGGGCGAGAATCTGTAAATGTTCCGCGCGCACGACCGGCCAGGCGGACGAATTCACGATCACATTCGCGCCGTTCTTCACTACAAGGGTACGAGCCATTTCCGGAAAACGCAGGTCATAACAAATGCTCAGTCCAATTTTGAAATCGCTCATCTCGCAGGCGACGAATTCGTTCCCCGGCGAAAAACAAACCCGCTCGTCGAGGGGCGCCGCCGTCACCAAATGAGTTTTGCGGTATTTGCCGAGTAGCTCGCCGTCCGGACCGACAAAAACTTGCCCGTTAAAGATCAAATCGCCCTCCCGATCAGAAATGCCGGCCACGATTGCAATCGAGTTCTCTTTGGCGATTCGCTGCAATTCAGCCACGGCACCGTCGCTCCACGATCGAGCGTATTTTTGGATTACCGGCATCGAGTAACCGGTGTCGACCATCTCTGGAAACACAACGAGCTCTGCGCCCGACCCTTTCGACCGCGCCGTGAAGTCGCGCAGCTTGCCCATATTCGTGTCGAAATTTCCGAGCTCACAGGAAATCTGGGCCGCCGCCACTTTCATGATGTTCAAGGTAGCGGCGGTTCACGGAACCGTCACGGGCGATTGAGGTCCATCGCCTACTTTAGATTTTTGTCGAGCGCGCCGATCTTGCGAATCTCCGGCCACTTCCATGCTGCTCCGAGCACGACCAGAATTGTTCCGATTCCGCCGCCGACAACCGAAATTACCGGTCCCACCAACGCAGCGGTCAATCCCGACTCAAGCGCGCCAAATTCATTGGAGGTCCCGATGAAAATGTTGTTCACCGCCAAAACACGGCCGCGCATTTCGTCCGGCGTCACAAGTTGCACGATCGAGCCGCGAATGATGACGCTGACGCTGTCGACTGCGCCCGCCAGAAACAATGTCGCCAACGACAACCAAAGCACTTTGGACAAGCCAAAAATAATCGTCGCAATCCCGAATCCAGTTACACACCACAGCAAGGTTTTTCCGGCCCGGTGCATCGGCGGCAGATAGGCCACCGTCAGCGCCATCGCGAACGCGCCGATCGCCGGCGCGGCGCGCATCCAACCGAGACCGACCGCACCGCAATGCAAAATTTGGTCGGCGTAAATCGGCAACAACGCGACCGAGCCGCCTAACAACACCGCAAATAAATCAAGCGTGATCGTGGCCAGAATCACTTTCTTCCTGAAAACGAATTTTGCGCCGGCAGCCAGGCTTTTCCACGTGCTCTGTTTCTCGCGGTCGTGGGTCTGTTTGGCGCGGGGAATTGGCAGCACCGCCAGAAAGAACAAGGTCGAGGTGATTGCATCGATCGCGTAGACAATCGGGAACCCGCGATTTGCGACGACGAATCCGCTCAGGGCCGGACCAACGACCGCTCCGATTTGGAATACACTGCTGTTCCAGGTCACGGCATTGGCAAACGCGTCTCGCGACACCAGGGTCGGAAAAAATGAGCTTCGCGCCGCCCAGGAAAATGTCCGGGCAATCGCGCCCAGAAATAACAGCAAGTAAAGCAGCGGGATCGACGCGTCGTCGAAGTGAAAGCTTTGTTGATGCTGCTCAAAGACTCCGGCAATCGCGCTGAATCCGTGATTACAGGCCCGCAAGACCGGCAATTGAGGAATGTTGAGATGTTGCCAGGAGACTAGCGCCAGCAACGCGGACGTGATCGCACTGAAAATCTGGGACACGAGAATGATGTGCTTGCGACTTATCCGATCGGCGAGATGTCCGGCCGGCAGGGAAAAACCGACGATCGGAACCGCAAAGACCAGACCAACCAATCCGAGTGCGGTCGCCGAATGAGTGCGCCGATAAATTTCCCATTCCACAGCCACGGCCAGCATCTGGCGGCCGATGATCGATAATAAATTGCCGGTGGTGAAAAATCGGAAGCCGCGCGACCGAAACGCAGCGTAAGGATCGTGCCTCGGCGCGGGCGGAATGATCGGGCCGCAAATTTCCGGCCGGCCCCCAATTGGGGATTCATATTCGTTAGGCACTCTTGTTTCTCCGAAAGACCACATGAACATGCCTGTCCGGGACGAATTGTCGACACAACGTGGCGATGGAGGTCAATCGCCCCTACCCGGGCCGTCCATTTGGTAGCGGCCGATCACCGATCGGCCATCTGTGTTCGAATGACAGGTACGGCGCCGGACCGGCCGACGATCTGGCTAAATAGGAAAGCCGCGAGATGTCTCGCGCGAAAAAAGGCTGAGAAAAGTTGCGGCAAAGAGAGACCGCCGTTACAAGAAATGAACATGTCAGAAGTCAGCGCACCGCCAAAGCCGGCGTCCACTTCACAATGGACGCGGCAAAATCCTTTTCCCGGCAAACTCGTCGTCAACCGTCGTTTGAGCACGGCTGACTCGGAAAAAGACACCCGTCATTTCGAAGTGGAGCTGACAAACTGGGGATTAACATTTGAGCCCGGCGACTCCGTCGCGGTTTATCCGACAAACGATCCTCCACTGGTCGACGAAATCATTCACGCGCTGGGCGCAAAAGGCGACGAGCCGGTTCCGGCCGCTAAAACGACGAAGCCGCTCCGTGAAGCGCTGCTCCGAGATTATTCGATCACCCAGGTGACGCCCAAGTTTTTGAAAGCGATCGCGGAACGCGCGTCCGCCGCTCCGATGTTGAAGGAATTATTGCACCCGGAAAGAAAACACGACCTCGAAAATTACCTGTGGGGCGCCGAGGTCATCGACTTCTTGATCGACCATCCATCGGTGAAATTCACCCCGGAGGAGTTTGTCGGACTGCTCACCAAATTGCAGCCGCGTTTGTATTCAGTCGCGTCGAGTCTGCGGGTTTTTCCCGACAGCGTTCATTTCATTGTCGACGTTGTGAAATACGAAAGCCGCGGCCGCATTCGCAAAGGGGTTTGCTCCGCTTTCATGGCCGAGCGCGCCGACAATGTTCCGGTGCCGGTCTATCCCAGCTCGGCGAAGCATTTTCATATGCCGGACGATGGAAACATTCCGTTGATCATGATCGGGCCGGGCACCGGGATCGCGCCGTTCCGGGCGTTTTTGCAGGAGCGACAGGCCCGGGGCGACAAAGGCAAAAGCTGGCTCTTCTTCGGAGCGCAACGCGAGAAATGCGATTACGCCTATCGCGAAGATTTTCATCAAATGAAACAGGATGGAATTCTCACCCGGATGGATTGCGCGTTTTCGCGCGATCAAGCCCACAAGATCTACGTGCAACATCGGATGCTGGAAAACGCGGCCGACATTTGGAAATGGATTGACCGCGATGGCGCGCATTTCTTTGTTTGCGGCGATGCCAAACGCATGGCGAAAGATGTGGATGCGGCGTTGCGAACAATCGTGCAGGAGCACGGAGGCAAATCGCCCGAGGAAGCAAGCGCCTACGTCGAAAAACTCAAAGCCGACAAGCGCTACAAGCGCGACGTCTACTGATTGAAAATCCGAAATTCGAAACCCGAATTTCGAAATAAATCAGAAACCCAAAATCTAAAGTCTCGACACCTGTCGCGGACGTGTTTTGAATTTTATGCTTTGAACATTCGAATTTGTTTCGGATTTCGATATTCGACTTTCGGATTCATCACACCGCTTTGCAGGATTGGTTTGCTTTGTCTTTTTCAGACAATGCACGCCGCGCCCCTGGATAAATATTCCTCACTGATCGTTGCTGACAAAGACCCCGGCTGTTCACCGCCGACGAATTCGATCCGCGTCACTTATCTCGGGGTTAACGGATTTCAATTCGAGAACGGTGGTCACGCTTTACTGGTCGATCCCTATTTCACCCGCATCGGATTGTGGGCTGCCGCTCTGAACGAGCGGATCGAATCGAATCCCAATCGGGTAACCGAAGGTTTGCGATATGTCCGTCCGGATATCGACGCAATTCTCGTCACTCATGCCCACTTCGATCACTTGCTTGATGGGCCTGAAATTATGCGGCGCACTCACGCCCAATTGCTGGCCGGACCAACTGCGATCCGGCTGGTCGAGTCATTCGGAATTTCACCCGGCAAATGCGACGCCGTGAAACCCGGAAGCGCACGAAAAATCGGACCCTTCAAAATTCGGGTATTTCCTGCGCAACACGATCGCCTGTTTGGGAAAATTCCATTTTCCGGAAAGTCGGCATCGTCCAAACCGATGAAGGCGTCAGATTGGGGAGTGGGCGAGCCGCTCGCATTTTTAATCGAAGCAGCCGGCAAACGAATTTACATCGACTCCGGCGGGATGCCCGGTGCTCCACCGACGGCAGAGCATGTCGATCTTGCAATCCTCGGAGTTGCGTTACCAGACAGTAGAAAGCGTTTTGCGGAGGCGATTCGACAACTGCAGCCACGTTACATTCTGCCAAGCCATCAGGACGATATGTTTGCGCCGATGAATCGAGGATTTGTTTTCGGAAAGATGACAAACTTTCCTGCGCTCCTTCGCGAAACTCGAAAAGAAAATTTACCCGGCGATCTGATTCTTCTCGATTATTTCAAACCGTGGACGCTGCCTTGAAGCGACATGCCCTGCTCGTCACGGCCCTCGCGCCGTTGATTCCACATTTGGTCGGCAGCACGTTCAACATTTGGTACAACATGACGGTGATCGATCCGCTGCTGGTCGCGGCGGGTTTAAAACAACGGTTCATCTCGACCGTGATCATGTGGAATGCCGTCGCTTATCCAGCCGGGATTGGCATTTGGCTGTGGTTGATTGTTTCGCTTCGCTCGACCTATGAACGGCTCGCTCGTGGGGAGAACATTCCACCGGATAAACTTGATCCGGTCCGGCGACGCCTGGTTCATCTGCCGTGGTATGGCGCGGCGATTTCGGGCGCCGGATGGTTCCTGGGCGCAATTGTCTTTCTGATTTCCCTCGCCCTCGCCGGCCGGCCAATGAACACCCAATTGTTCTGGCATCTTCCAATTTCGTTCGCCGTTTCTGGATTCATTGCCACGACCCAGAGTTTCTTCCTGATCGAGCTGGCAAGCCACTGGGGACTGTTTCCGCTCTTCTTCCACGATGCGCGCCCTGACCGATTGGAAAGAATCCATCCAATCACCTTGCGAATGCGCGGATTCATGTGGGCGATCTCCGCCAGCGTTTGTCCGATCGGCTCTCTGTTGTTGTTGCTTTTTGCGCCACCATCGCCCGCGACAAATCCACAATTGTTCGGCGTCTTCGTGGCAATCATCGGGGTAGCGTTTGCATTGTTCTCGGCATTGCTCATTGGACGTTCGGTCGCCCAACCTGTGGATGAATTGCGGAGAGCGGCGCAGGCCGTCAGGCAAGGTCAGCTCGAAGTTCAAGTTCCGTTGCGGAGAGCCGATGAATTCGGCGCCTTAATTGGCGAGTTTAATCGCATGGTGACGGAACTGCGCGAGAAGGAGCGGCTCCGACAAAGTTTTGGCGCGCATGTCGGCCGCACCGCGGCTGAAGAAATACTGACGCGCGATCCTGGTCTCGGCGGAACCGAACAGGTCGTCACGATAATGTTTGTCGACATTCGTTCGTTCACCGCGCGGTCTGGATATTTGTCTCCGACCGGGACAGTTGCTCTTTTGAACGAATTTCTCCGGGTGATGGTGGAGACGGTCGAAGGCGAGCACGGCGGGATGATCAACAAATTTCTGGGTGACGGGTTCATGGCGCTTTTCGGCATCGGTAACCGCAGTATCGATCACGCCGACGATGCCGTTGCCGCTGCGCGCTCGATTCAACGAAATTTGGAACAGTTGAATGCGAAAAGAAGTGCCCGGGGCGACGAAACAATTAACATTGGAATTGGCATTAACACCGGTCCGGCGATTGTTGGCAGCATCGGTTCGCCAGAACGGATGGAATTTACGGTGATCGGCAATACCGTGAACGTTGCGTCGCGGGTCGAAGCCCTGAACAAGACCCTCGGCACCTCGCTCTTATTGACCAAGGAAACGCGCGCTGCTCTGCAACAGGCAATCGAACTTCGCGAACTTCCGCCACAAACCGTCAAGGGCGTCGATCAACCTGTCGCGATCTACACCATCTAACGCCAGCCCTGAACAGGTAGCGGCGGCTCACCGAGCCGCCAAGGGCGATTGAGGTCAATCGCCGCTACCTCAGCTTCTCGTGCGATCGCACGGCGCCGAACATCCCTAAAATCCAGATTGCCGCACAGACGATCGAAATTGCGCTGCCAACGACTAACCACCACGGACGATAAATCAGGCTTAAACGACCGTGCGCGCCCGCCGGAACTTCGACGGTTGGAAATAATCCGCGATACGAATTGACTGGAAGGGCTCGATTTCCGACCGTCGCTTGATATCCGCGAAAGTAAGGCCGCGAAAAAGTCAGAAGCGCGTTTTCGCCACCGACCGGAACGTCGACATTTACGGCGACGTGATTTCGCGAGTCGTCGATTTCCGAGATTTTTGCGGTCGCGAACTCTCTTCCCGGAAAGGTGTCGATCCATTCAACTGAACGGACCCGGGCGAGCGGTCCGCCATTTCGATGAAAAACACGGCCATCGTCGCTGGAAAATTCCAGCTGCCACAGCGCCGTCATCGGTTCGACGCCAATTTCAGGGGCGATGATAATACCGTCGACCCCAAGCTGTTCCAGAATTCCACCGGGGCCCGATTGGTTCTCGATCAGATATTTTCCGACGTCGGGGTCGATTTCGCCGTGGATAAAAAACTTGAACTCACGGGCCACGCCCGCCGCGAGAATCGGGCTGTAGCCATTGATGAAATGCAATTGGGCAAACATCGGAGTGCTGCCGGGCCGCGCCACCTGCCCGACCGGACCGTTTCGGTATTCGCGCCGGTAGGCGTACTCAGCCGGCGAGTAAATCGCGAGATAGAGACGATTTCGATCCAACGGTTCCGGTCTGATGAGGTCTTGAGAAAAATTGTATTTCGGGACGCCGCAATTCGGCGGAATGCAAATATAAGTCGCGAGCAAAACAGCAAAGGTGACGATTGGCGGCATCCACCGGCGCACTTTCGTGATGGGGAGGAACAACTCGAACAGCGCCCAAATCGCCGCGATCTGGAAATAAATCCAGGTCACCGTCGCGGCGTAGCTGCCACCAAGGTTGAAGACCGACATCGGGATGGTGATGATCAGCAAAAGGAGAAAGGCCGTGGAACCAACCGCCAGGCGTGGCCGAAGCTGCAGCACTTCAGCGGCGCAAAGCGCAAGGACCAGATGAAAAAATGGCAGCCACCGAAAACTCCATCGAAAAAGCCCGGTGGTGGGAACCATCGCGAGCACAAGCAGAACGACGAGAAGGATCAGTTCCCACTTTATTCGCCGGAGGATTAAACGCGGCTGCCAAAGAAACCCGGCGACGAGCGCGGCCGGCGCTGCGAGACCGCAGGCAAGTTCAGTCGCAGTGTGAGGCAGGTAACGAGTGGAAAAATCGGCCCAATTCACCGTCCAACATGGCAAGATAAACGCCGGCAAAGCGCGCCAGGGCACGATCCATTGCCAATGCCCTCCCGCGGACTGCAACGAGCGAGCCGAACCCTGGACGTAATCGAAAATCGCCAGCCATGACGGCGCCGCTAATCCAAAGCCGAGCGCCACTCCGAACATCATCGGCCCGACCGATCTCCAATCCCGCGTTTGAGAGAAGGATTTGATCGCCAACCACGCGATCAAAAGGACAAGCATCAAAACCGTGTAAGGAAATCCCCCGGTAACGAGCAGATAGACAAACGGCGCCGGCCACAGGGCCGGAAGCAAACGCTCAACGCTCAACCTCCAACGCTCAACGCCCAATTTTCCGAGTTCCGCGTTGAGCGTTGAAAGGCGAAGCGATTTCTCACAGCCCCACCAGGCCCACGGCAACCAGCTGAAAGCTGCGAGCGCGCCGAACCAATCCGTCGCGCCCCAGCAGATGATCCAGCCGTTCAGGGCGGCGACCAGTCCGACAAAAATCGACAATGAAAAGGAAAGCTTTCGATTACGCGCGAGGACGAACGCTCCGGCCGCCAGGACAAAAAGATGAGTGATCGAGAGTGCAGCCGCTTGTTGCGGGAAGGTGAGAGGGAATTTCCAAATCAAAATAACAGCGGCGTTTACAAAAATCGAAAAGGTCCCGTATTGAAATTCGCCCGCGAGATTAGAGCAGACCCACGAGTAAGGACTGAGCAGCGGGAGATGACCTTCGCTCCAACTTCGGGCAACGTCGGCGAATACTGGGAGGATCGACAATTCATAATCGTCGTTCCAAAAGATAAGGCGATCGTGCCAGAGCAGCGCCAGACAGAACCCGATAACGAGCAGCCCGGCAATGAAGGCGCCGAGAATTTCCGAACGCAATGAGCGCGGTTCGGACATTTAACAGAGCAAACGTCCAACGTCCAACGTCCAACGTCCAACGCCCAATGAAATAGCATGAAATGTCATGTCGCGTTTCGTTCGGCAGTTCGAATACTGGAAAAGAAGATTTTGATGAGCTCTTCCGTCTCACCAAGAATGGCGGTCAGTTTGGAGCTCGGAACCATTTCGGATCTAGCCGCAAGTCGGAGCCAGCGTCGTGTTTCTTTCAGCTCCTTAAGACAGATCTTCAGCTTGTGAATGAAGTCTTTTCGCGATTCTGCAGCCTCGACTTCTCCATGATTGCCGTAGGGCGAAGTTGCACAGCGCAGCACCTGGCCAGCCAAGTGATTTGCCGCCCTCGTATTTGGCAATGCATCAACCAGCCGGATAATGCGCGCGCTGAATTCAAGAAGCCTGTCTTCCAGATCGAAGATTTGTCTTTGCTCGATTTGAGCGTTGGGCGTTGGGCGTTGGGCGTTGAGCGTTGAGTTCGATTTTCGGGAAGAAAAATAACTTGGTGCGTCTTCGCGCAGATGATTCTTACCACTCCAAAGGATTAATCCCGCGGCGTTCGATGTTTTCTTCATAGCACAACCGGTTTTCCTTCAGTCATGACCAGGACTTTATCCTCAATGCCGTGAACCCGAGCCGACTCGCGCAATCGCTCAAGCGGTTCCTCAAGCGGTTCGTAACCGAGACGAAAAGTTCCATAATGCATCGGCACCAGAGTTTTCGCCTTTAACTCATTGAATGCCCGAACCGCTTCTTCCGGATTCATGTGCACTTCCCGAGCCAGCGGCGGGTCGTAAGCGCCGATCGGCAACAGCGCGATCTCGATGTTGTGGCGTTCGCCGATTTCCTTAAATCCCTCGAAGTAGGCGGTGTCGCCGCAATGAAAAACGGACCGCCCGTCAGATCCGATGACAAAACCGCCGAAGCCGCGATGCGTGTCAGCCAGGAATCGCGCTCCCCAATGGTGCGCCGGGGTAAGTGAAACCCGAAGCGGACCGAGCTCGACCGTCTGCCACTCATCAAGCTCATGCACAATGTTGAAACCGAGGCGGTGGACCAAACGCCCAACCCCTACCGGAACCACAATCGGTTGATCCGCGGCGATCGCCCGAAGGGTTCGACGATCGAGATGGTCGAAATGCGCGTGAGTGACGAGCACGAAATCGATCGATGGCAGATGATGGATGTGAAAGCCCGGTTGCTTCAAACGTTTGATCACGCTGAGCCACATCGACCAGATCGGATCGATCAAGACGTTGGCTTCGTGGGTTTGAATTAAAAATGAGGCGTGACCGATCCAGGTGATGCAAATCTGGCCGGGCTGCACTTTTGGAAACAGCGGCCGGATGTTTCGGGCGCCGGACCTTTTGGTGAAGATCGACGGGATCCACACGCTGGTGATAAAATTGCGTTTGGTCCAATCGTTACCTGGACGAAGCTTCACTCGCTTCGATTTCTTCGCGCCGGTCTCCTGCGCGTGGCGAACGATCTTCCGCTTTCTCGAAAAAGGATTCGGCACTGGGCCGAACCATATAAGTCGTGACGTCCCGAATCAAACCGCCCCGGCCGCGGTCGTACCTACAGGTACGACCCCAGAACAGGAGCTAGGTGGTGAAGAAAAGTCGCAGACGGGGACGTAAACCGAGTGGCGGTAACGGAGGCGGCAGACAAACAAAGATCCCGTAACCGCGCTGGGAATGCGGGCGTGGGTCGCGCTCGACATCCAGCTCACGGAAATCGAGAAAAAGCGGATCGTCGCCGAAAAACGCGTTAGAGAAATTATGTTCGACAAATTTTCGTTGCGGCGAATTGGGGGGGAAATCGTGAACGAACACTGCGCACGGTTTTCCGGTTTGTAAAAGATCGATTGCCAACTTTATCGCGCGAAAATCCTTGGGGCCGTCGATCAGAATTGCATCGCCGGCCTCCAGGCGTTCGGGCAAAATTTGCCGCGAGTCGCCGTAAAGCAGATCGACGTTGGATTCGTTTTTCAACTTCGCCTCCGCCGCGAGAGCGTTGTTCGATTCACGTTCGTATTCCACGCTGACTATCTGCGATTGGGGAAAGCAGCGGGCCAGAAGGAGCGTGCTTTTGCCGCGGGCCCGGCCGGATTCCAGAATCTGTTTCGGCGCGAACGGTTTCACAGCGGCATAAAACAAAAACATCTCGCTCTCCCAGATTCCGCCGAACCCGGCTTCGGGCGCGATGTTGGCGATGATTTGCCGATATTCCGGCAGCAATTGTTCAGCGCGTTCCGCGACAGCGGATGCAGTCAGTGACAAGTGACGAGTGACCGGTGACGAGTCCGGAGAAAAAGCCGGCATGCTGGAAGATCGGAAGTTTGTGCCTGCAAGCCAGCAGATTTAGACTGATCTCGATGGAAAGCTTTCGGTTCGACGAGCGCGCCTGTTTTATCGCCGGCGCGGCGAAATCGGGAACGACGCTGCTCGTCTCGTTACTGGACAGCCATCCCGAGTTGCTCGTGATGCCGCAGGACACTGCCTACTTCCCAACAGTTTTGACGAAATATCGCGACCGTGGGCGCCGCGGGCAATTCGATTACCTGACCAGGGAATCGTGGACCAACGTGCTGTTTGGCTTTCAAGCGATGCGAGGCCGCCAGGATTACGCAGGGTTTCCCAAGCAAAAGTTTTTGGAAATCTTCGAGAACACCGCGTTCAATCCGGCGAATCAAGATCGCGATTTACTGGTGTTGATGATGGAGGCCTACGCTCAGATCGTGGGCGTACCACTGGACCGGGTGAGACGGTGGGTGGAAAAAACTCCCGCGAACCGGAATTATGTTCCTGAAATTTTTAGCCGGTTTCCGAAAGCGAAACTTCTGCTCACGATGCGCGATCCCCGGGCCCTGCTTTCGGCGCAAATCGCGCTCGAACATACTCGCAACACGCGCCGGTTCTCCGTTTACTACGTCGTCGCGCATTGGCGGGCGGCCGCGAAGCTCGCGCGTAAAATTCGGAACAAAGAAATTCCAGGGCTCGTGGTCGGCTACGAAAATCTGGCCCTTGAACCGAAAGAGTCGATGCAAAAGGTGTGCGATTATCTTGAGATCAGTTTTGATCCCGAAATCGTCCTGAACCCAACGAAGGCCGGCCGTTCCTGGGCCGGCAATTCGGCGGCCGGCACTCGCTTTGCCGAAATCAGCACGGCGCCGGTAACGCGCTGGAAAAACGATTTACACGAAGACGAAATAGGCTGGGTTGAATCGCATTGCCGGGAGCTGATGCAGGAATTCGGTTATGAGCCGAGGCTGACCCGGCGTTCGCTGCGTCATTTTATGAAGCCAATTCGCGGCGAAAGGCCGAAAGAATTTCTCAAATCGCGTGTATATTCATTACGCGACCGGGTGACCGGGACTTGATCGCGCAACAATTTCGATTTCAGTTTTCGACGTTATGAGGGCTCTAAGGATTCTTGTTCCAGTATTTTTCATTTGTGCGACAGCAATGGCGTTTGAATCGCGATTGCCGCTCAAGACAATTTTCAAAGGCGAACCGCAGTTTCATCGGTTGATTTCACTGGCCAAAGAGAATGACTGGAAATCGCTTCCCATTGGCGAGCGAACCGCGGCTGTGGGCCAGGCCCTGACCGGAACACGGTACAAATCGTATACCCTGGAAATTGATAACCGGATCGAGTCGCCGTCCGTCAATCTGACAGGGCTCGACTGCTGGACGTTTTTCGAGACGTCACTCGCCTTCGCGCGAATGCTGAACGAGCCCGAGGAAAACTGGACGCCGGAAAATTTCCTGCATTACATCGAGATCGACCGTTACCGCGGTGGTGTTTGCACCGGCGAATATCTTTCGCGTCTGCATTATCTGGAAGACTGGCTCTACGACAATAACAAGCGCGGTCTGGTGGAAGATCTGACTACGAAACTCGGCGGCTCCAGCGTGCCTCACGCCGCGCATGAAATGACGGCCGGCTGGCGGCATTACCGGTACCTTGCAGCCAACAAATCTTTGCTCGGCCCGCTCGCCCGAATGGAGGAAAATGTTTCAAGCCGGCCGCTTTACCAGATTCCCAAGAGCCGGGTGGCCAAGATCGAACCGAAGCTGCAAAGCGGCGATATCATTGGGATCGTTTCGCACGACGGGAGATTATTTTCGACATCGCACGTGGGCCTGGCCCTGCGGACCAGTGACGGCGTGTTGCATTTCATGCACGCTTCGGCGCCGCACAATTACGGCCGAGTGCTGGTTGACTCGCGGCTGTCCACTTACTTGCGCACGTATCGCAGCGATACCGGCATCATGGTCGCGCGACCATTGAAGTGACTACGACGCGATCGGCAGAGTGACGAGGAACGTTGCGCCCTTTCCAGCCCCATCACTTTGAGCAGAGGATCTCGAAGTGGCGTGGCGGGTGAATCCGGTTTTTGTCGACGCTTAATTTTGATTTAACAAGCCGGAAGTAAACCGCGCAATCGCGCGACCAGTGATGCGAAGTTAACGACTGGAGTGGCGTTCAAAGAAGCTGTAAAAGGTTATTCTGAAGCAATGAAAGTCTTGTGTGTCGTCGAGCATGGCAACGCGCCAAGTACGCGGCTTCGCCTGCGCGATTGCCTGGAGCACTATCAACGCCTCGGGGTCGAGGCGACGGTGCTCCCGGCCCGGCGATCGAGTCTGGGCGACCGGCTGCGGGTTCTCAGGGAAGCAACTCGACACGACGTCGTCGTCCTGTTCAAGACAATCGGCTTCAACGGATTTGAGCTCAGCCTTCTGCAACGGGCGAACCGCCGAATCGTCTTTGATTTTGACGACGCGGTAATGTTTCGAGATCAGAAACATCGGCGCCCACTGCGCGCAAAGACGTTCAAAAAATTCGTCCGAACGGTGTGGCATTGCGAAGCAGTCGTCGCCGGAAACGATTTCCTTGCCTCTTTCGCAGAAGCTTGCGGGCGGCGCGCGGTGATTCTTCCCACTTCGATTGATCTGACCAAGTACAAATTAAAGGAGTATCAAGACGGCCTCGGCCTAACGATCGGCTGGCTCGGCCTGAGTGATGGTCTTCCCTACCTTCGCTACATTCAGCCAGCCTTGCAGCAACTGAGCACGCGCTTTCCGGGCTTGAAACTGAAAGTGATCAGCGACAAACCGCTCCAACTTGATGGCGTTCGTGTTGAAAATGAACCCTGGCAATTGGAAACCGAGCAAACAACCCTGGCCAGTTTCGACATCGGCATTATGCCTCTGTGGGATTCGGTTTGGACCCGGGGCAAATGCGGTTACAAAATTTTGCAGTACATGGGAGTCGGGACGGCGGTGGTCGCCTCCGATGTTGGGGTGAACGGGCAGATCATCACCCATGGTGAGAATGGCTTTCTCGCGCGGAGCATCGACGATTGGATAGCGACCCTCGGAAGCCTGATTGCGGACGCTGACCAACGAAAAGAATTTGGAGTTCGCGGGCGTGAACTGATCGAGCAGCGTTATTCGCTGGAAACATTCGCGAAGGGATACGTCAAGGTTTTGCGGGAAGTCGCCCGGCATCCCAGTGATTCACCGTCCATTGTCACCCGGAGCGCGTTTCATCGATGGAACTTCAGCAGTCGCGCGCGCGAACTTTCCGGAGGGGATGCGATTGTGATTTCAGTGCCCAAAAGTGGACGCACCTGGGTCCGCACTTTTCTTTGCGCTTACTTTTGCAAGAGGGCCGGACGATCCTTCACCCTGCGGCCGGACCATTATCACGATCCAACCATACCTCGTCTGATTTTCTCCCACGATTTTGCAGAACAACGGATGAAGGGAAGAGTGTGGGACCGGGTCCGCGGCAAATATTTGGTGCCGGCCCGGGAATTGGCAAGGGCGCGGGTGATTCTGCTGGTCCGCGACCCGCGCGACGCGTTTGTATCGCTCTACATGCAGTTGGTCCATCGAACCCGGGAAACGCCGCAACAGATCAAAGAAAAAAAAGTCGGGGATCTGATGCGCGACCGCCGTTACGGCATCATGTCGATCATTAAGACGATGAACGATTGGTTCGCCGAATTTGGACGCCACAATAATTTCACCCTGCTTCATTACGAATCGCTTCATGCATCTCCGCAACAGAACTTTCGCGCTCTGCTGGCAACGCTTGGGGAAACCTCGCCGGATCCGGACGCGTTTAAACATGCTCTCGAGTTTTCCGATTTCGCAAACATGCAACGACTGGAGACGGCCGGCGTGTTCGACTCGAAGATTCTACGGTCAACCGACGTCCGAAATCCGGAGTCGCTTAAGGTCCGGCGCGGAAAGGTCGGCGGATATCGCGATTATCTTTCTGCGGAAGACCAGGCCTTTGCCGCGGACGCGCTGAAACACCTCGACGCTCGCTTCGGGTACACCGCTTGAGTCTTCGAATGAATGCGCCCGTCCTCATCATCGGGGCACATCGTTCAGGAACCAGCGCAACGGCGCGCGCGCTCGAGATGGCTGGTCTCCAAATCGGGCAGCGATTGGACAGCCACCGCGAGTCAAAGGCCCTGCAACGGCTCCACGAAGAATATCTCAGACAGGTCGGCGCGTCCTGGCATGATCCGAAACCGTTTTTGCAACACCTCCAAACCTCCGATGGGCGGCGCCATTGCGTGGAATATCTTCGCTCGAATATCCACGACGACTTTGGCCGAATCCTTGGATACCGAAACGATCCGAAGGGAATCTGGCGACGTTTGCGCTTAAAACTCGGAGCGCCCTGGGGATGGAAAGAGCCTCGCACCACTTTGTTCGCCCCGGCGTGGCTCGAAATCTTTCCGGACGCGCGAGTCCTTCACGTGGTCAGGAACGCGCTGGCTGCCGCCGAAAGTATTCGCGAACGCGAATTGAAATTCGAAGCGGCCGGAGACCAGCCGATTCCGAACCTCCGACATCTCAATTATTGCCGAGAGCTCGTTGAAACTTACGTGCGGGCCGCCGAACAGATGTCCGGTTCAGCAAATTATCGGCGGCTTGAATTTGAAGAGCTCCAGGCCAATCCTCCGGCATTGCTCGAGCAGTTGGCCAATTTTTGCGAGCTGCGCACTACGGCCGGGAAGGTCGCCGCCGCTGCGGCAAGTATTCGACCAGCCCGGGTCAGATCGGCGTTGTAATGCGGCCTGCGCTTCGGCTCAAGTTCATCGGCAGGATGCCGGTGCACACTACTTAACGTGCATCGCGTCTTCCCACCGAATTGCGGCCCGCAATAATTCAGTAAGTGAGGTAACGCCAAATTTTTCTTTGGCCCGCGCGCAATAGGCCTGAACGGTCTTCAGACTCAAACGCAAATCGTCCGCAATCTGAGACGGTGTTCGTCCCTGACCGAGCAATCGGAATATTTCGAGTTCGCGATCGCTAAGACGCTCAACCGGTTCGGCCGCGGCGGTCTTGCGCGAGCTCATCCGTTTCGCCATGGAATTAACGACCCGATCGCTCACGTAGACATCGCCTTCAAGGACTCGACGAATGGCTGTGAGAACGTTCTTCGTCGTTTCGCGTTTCATCACATAACCGCGAGCGCCGGCGTGCAGCGCGCGCTCGGCATACAACGCTTCGTCGTGCATCGAAATGACAATGACGGCGAGTTCGGGAAACTGGTTCTTCAAGGTTTTCACCAGCTCCAGCCCCGACTCGTTCTTCAGGGAAATGTCTACCAGCACGACATCGGGCTGGCTTGCCTGAATGCCGGACATCGCGCTCGCGGAGTCTTCCGCTTCTCCTGAAACCTTGAGGTCGGTCTGTTGATTGATGAGATTGGCAAGGCCTTCGCGGACGAGTGGGTGATCGTCCACAATAAAGACCTGGTGGTTTCGGGCGCCGCCGTTCTGGCTTTTTGATTTCATCTTGAGAGTTTAATCCGCATTCAATTTACATATGACCACTGTTCCGCCGTTGCGGTTACGCTGAACAGAAAATTTTCCTCCGATTAAAGCCGCGCCGTGGGCCATGAGACGCAGACCCAGGCCCGGAGGTTCCGGCAATTTTTCGGGAAACCCCTTCCCATCATCGGTAATCGCCAGAGTAAGCCGCTGACCCTTGCGAGCCAGTTCAATATCGATCTTGCTGGGATGCGCGTGTTTCACAGCGTTCGTCGTTGCTTCCTGGGCAATATGATAGAGCTGGGTGGCAGTGGTGGAATCGCGCACCGGCACCGCGCCATTACCTCTAAAGGTACAGGCAACTCCGAACCGCTCAGTCACATTTTCGGCGAGCCCCTGCAAGGCCACATTTAATCCGTCGGCCTCCAATTCGGGCGAAAAAAATCCACGTGCCAGATTTCGCGTCAGATCAATGCCTTCCTCCAGATAACGCACTACTTTGTCCGCATCAGGCACTTCGATTGCCGAACGCTCCGCCAATTTTTCCCGCAAAACCTGCGCGGCCAGCGCGGTGCCGGTCAAATGCTGGCCCACCGAGTCATGCAGGCTTTGCCCAAGACGCCGGCGCTCCCGGTCCGCGATCTCCGCGATTTCCTGATCGAGCCGTTCCCGCTCGGCCATTTCCCGTTGTAATGCGAGGGTGCGATCGCGGACCCGTTGATCAAGCTCACGCAGAAGGGTGCACAATTTGTAAAGAACGACCGTAAATGCGGAGTAGGAGGCGAGTGCCATCCCCGCATTCCAAATTAATACTGCTGGAATGCCCGCCGCCAAATCCGACATCACCCAGACGACCACACTTAAGGTGGCGATGGCCAATCCAAAGAACAGGCCGGCGAACCAGGTCCCAATAGAGATCGGGATCAAGTAAAACAGCGAGAGGGAACGTTCGTAGCCGGTCCGGAAATCGATATATCCAATGATGCCGACCAAAATCAACGACACAGCCGCCATTGTCGCGCGTCCAAATGCCACTGCTCCAGGACGCGTTTTCCCAATAAGCCGGCTGGTGCGGCTGACCGGCAGATTATCGATTACAGATTGCATGCATGTGGCGATGAGGGGCGGCTAGAGATTAGAACAAACCTGCGTTTCAACGCTCGATTTTTCCAACGACAATTTGCGCAGGACGAGACCGGACAGTATCTTACCCTGACGGGGGCGCACTGGTTTCGACTCATTGTTGGAAGCGCAGGCGGCATGTCGAGGATGGTTCGTTGGCCTCGTTAAAAACCGGACCAAAACAAATAAACGCAGATCACGAAGATCTCGCTCTCGCGGCTTAATTGACCGTGACGTTTTCGCAGCGACGCCTGCTGGCGGCGGAAACGGGGACAGCAGGCTGGCGAATCGGCGGAGCGACCGCGTTTGATTCGCAAGATCGAATTCGTGGACGCTCGGAAGACGGCAGCGCGCCGGTGCGACGTCGGCTTCTCAGACTTTAACGCCGGATAAACATGTAGATGTCTGCGTGGATAGCGACGAGGACAGGGGTTCAACTCCCCTCGCCTCCAGTCTACGCTCGCGTCAAAGAGGCGAGCGTAGACTGTCGCGCCGTAGCCTTGGCGAAGGCGGACCCTTTCTTGGACCTGCAAATCAACGTCGCGAGCTACGACTCGGCCTGCCCGCGGAATGGCCCGTTTCGTCCACGTTTACATCCTTCAGAGCCAAAGTGATCCTGCTCGGTTTTATACTGGCTCTGCACGCGATCTGCGGACGCGCCTCCTAGACATAACCAGGGCGGTGTTCGGCATACTGCAGAGCGGAGGCGTTGGCGGCTCAAGACCTACGTTGCCCTGCCAGACGACCGACGAGGAAGAGAGTTTGAGAAGTACTTGAAGTCGAGCTCTGGCCGAGCATTCGCAAAACGGAAGTTGTAACTTCGCGCCCGCAAAGCTGTCGCGCGCCAGCCCCCGGCGAAGGTCGAACAGCCGCCGGTACGTCCTAATTGAGCGGTCGGCCTCTGTTCTGCGTCTTTACCGGCCGACCCCGTAATTTTCTTGCATCATCGCAAAATAAAGCTTCCCATCGAGTTGGCAGTGTTCTATAAAAACTATAACAACAATAACTACTAGCCTCGCTCCCGTTTCATGAATTTCCCGTCTCTCGCCAAAATTACTTACCATTGCGCCCTCCTCTTCGCCTGCGTCGCCCTCAGCTGTCGCCCCCAGCAGAGCGTCCTGGTTGCCCCAAAGGACGACGATCTCGTTGTCCTCAATGGTTGCGTCGTTTCCGCCTGTAATTATCTCGCCGCAGTCAAAACCCAACACGCTCTGGACACCAACTTCTGGGCCAAAATTCTGCTGGTGCGTTACAACAACCATCCCGCCGGTCACGCTTACTGCGTCTGGGAAACCGAC
>JAICWQ010000004.1 GCA_025934755.1 Chthoniobacterales bacterium
ATTACGAACCAAGACGGTCATGGTGTGGCCACCACTCGCGACCAGCGAAAGGTTTCGTTTGATCGTGGCACGGGCATCTTGCCCGTGATTTTCTTGAATCATCGGCAGGCTGCCGATGCCACTTCCAAAAAATGGCGAGAGGAGATGACCTTCGAGATGGTTGATCGCGAGATATGGTTTCCCGAAACCAATCGCCAAACCTTTCGCGATTGATGCGCCGATCATCAGCGAGGTTGCCAGCCCCGGCCCGCTTGTCGCCGCGAACGCGTCGATCTGTGCGAGGTCGATCTTCGCAACGCGCGCCGCCCGCTCCAGTAGATGCCCTGCGTGGACCAAATGATTCCGCGAAGCGATCTCCGGGACAACGCCGCCGTATTTTTCATGCTCCGCAACCTGCGATGCAACTTCACTTGCCAGCAATTCCGAGCCGCGCAAAATCGCCGCGGCCGTTTCGTCACACGAAGTTTCGAGAGCAAGAAGAAGTTGAGGGGTCGAGATGTTGAGATGTTGAGAAGATTGCTGCACTTAACAATTCAACGGCTCAACTACTCAACTTCTCAACTAGTTATTTCTTGATCGCTTCCGGCTTAACCGTGTTTTGCTGGGCGTAAATCATTACGCCTTTGAGGGCATCGATCGCTCGCATCATCTGGGGATCGTTGCTTTTGATGAAGTTTTTGTCCTCATCGGCCCGCATCGTGTCGCCGCTGCTCCGGGCGGTGAAAACCATCCGTTCCTGCTCCGTGCTCATCGGCACGCGAATATTCGGTGTCACGCCGTTTCCGTGGATCACCTGTTTGCTCGGCGTGTAATATTTCGCGGTCGTAAAACGCAACGCCGAACCGTCGGGAAGTTGCATCACATTTTGCACCGAACCTTTTCCGAAAGTGGTTTCGCCCACCACAATCGCGCGATGCAGGTCTTTCAACGCACCGCAAACAATCTCGGCCCCGCTTGCGCTCCCTTCATTGACCAGAAGCGCCATCGGAAAGTGTGGACGTTCCTTGGCTGCGCCGGAAGTTGAATATTCGCGCTGCTGGGAAGCGACTCGACCCTGGGTCGAAACCACTTTGGTGTTTGGCGGCAAAAATTGTGCGCAAACGTCGACCGCGCTGTTCAACAATCCGCCCGGATTATTGCGCAGGTCCAGAATGAGCGCCTGCATCCCCTGCTTTTGCAAATCATCGAGGGTCTTGGAAAGCTCTTCGGCGGTCGGCTCATTGAATTGAATGAGTCGCACGTAGCCGATCTTGAATGACCCGGTCAGGTCAGCGTTCAGCAATCTCGCACTCTTGACGCTTTGAACCTTGATCTCCGCACGCTCCAGCGCGTAATCCTTGACCTCTTTGGTGGCCGGCCGAATCAAGGTTAGCGCAATTTTTTGACCGGGCGAGCCGCGCAAATGGTTGATCACGTCCTGCAAATCCATCTTCTCGGTCGAGGCGCCGTTTATCTTTAGAATCTGGTCCCCCGAGAGAATACCCGCCTTCGCTGCCGGAGTATCTTCCATTGGGGTCACAACCGTTGGTAAACCGTTCTTGATCGCCACTTCAATCCCAAGCCCGTTAAAGCGGCTTCGGGTGTCTTCCTGCATGTCGCGGAAATCATCCGGGTCCATGAATTGACTGTGCGGATCCAGGGAACTGAGCATTCCTTTCAATGCCGCCGTAACCAGATCGTGGTAACTCGTTTTGTTACCATCGACGTAATCCTGCCGGATTAATTGAAGCGCCTTGGCAAAGATTGCGATTTGAGAATAGCCGGTGTCGTCATCCTCGTTGGTGGCGGCCAAGCTCCGTAATGAAATGCCGCCCAACCCGGCTACCAGAATGAGGGCGAGGGTTCCAATGAGAATGCGACGCTTCATTTGCGGGTGAATCGCTAACGGGCGGACATTCGCCTATTCCAAAATTTTTGGCAACGGCCAAACCGTGGCTAAAGTTGCCCGCGGGAACGGAGAGACGTAAGCCAAATCAATTTCGAGACTTAAGCGCCAGAGGCGCATCATGTTTATAGAACGTCATTACAACAACGAAATCAGCTCCGTCAGAAGCGACATGAGGGCCAGGGTGCCGCTCCGACCGGAGCTCAATTCGGACGAACAAATTCAACACTACAAACAGGGCGCGCCTACGGCGCTGATCCGACCAAACTGAGTGGCGCCGTGAATACTTTTCGACGTCTCTTATTAATCCTCGCAATCGGTACCCCGTTCGGCAGTGCGTTTGCCCTCCAGACGCCCGATCAAGAATATGAGGCGATCGCGGAAGAATTCATCAAAGGCTATTTCGTGGCCCGCCCTCTTCTCGGCACGGCTATGGGTATGCATGAGTACGACGGGAAGATTACCGACTACAGTCGTCTCGCCCTCGACGCCGAGCTTTCACGGTTGAAGCGGTTCGAAGATCGACTGCAAAAATTCGAGTTGAGCAAACTTAGCCAGCGCCAATCGATCGATCTGAGGATCCTGCAGGCTGGAATTCAAAAAGAGATTTTTCAGCGCGAAGCGATGGCGATCTACGAGCGGAACCCAATGGTTTATGCCCGTGCCGCCGACGTAAATACTTACATCAAGCGCAATTTCTCGCCCCTGGACGATCGGGTTCACAGCATCATTGCGATCGAATCACAGGTCCCGAACATTATGATCGCGGCGAAGATGAACCTCGATCCGGTGCTGCCGAAGCCCTACGTTGAGCTGGCGATTCAAATTGCCAAAGGTTCGGCCGAATTTCTGCGCAAAAACCTGGTCGAAGCCGTGGCCGACTTGAGGGATGAGAGGCTGCGCAGCGATTTTTTAGAATCGAACCGAAAAGCCGCCAGCGCTTTGACCGATTACGCGGGCTGGCTGGAACGGGAACGATTGCCGAAAGCGACCGACGATTTCGCGCTGGGTGAGGAAAAGTTTCAGCGAATGCTGCGCGAAACGCAGCTTGTTGATCTTCCGCCGCAGAAAATCCTCGAGATTGGTCTGGCTCAGCTCGAAAAGGAGCAAAAAACGTTCGCTGATGCCGCGGCCAAAATCGATCCAACGAAATCTCCGGTGGAAGTTTTTAAACAGGTCCAATCCGAGCACCCCAAGGCAGAGAGTTTGCTCGCCGACATTAACAAAAACCTGGAAGGCATCCGCAAATTCGTGATCACGCGAAAGCTCGTCACCATTCCGTCCGAAATTCGCGCCCGGGTCAAAGAAACGCCCCAGTTTCAGCGGGCAACCTCTTTTGCGTCGATGGACACGCCAGGCGCCTTCGAGAAGCGCGCGACCGAAGCTTATTATTATGTGACGCCGCCGGAAAACGACTGGCCGCCCTTGCAAAAGGACGAATGGCTGACCGCGTTTAATTTTTACACGGCCGACGTTGTTTCAATCCATGAAGTTTATCCGGGGCACTACGTCCAGTTCCTGCGCCTCAACGCTTCGTCGGCCAGCAAAGTGGAGAAGATTTTCGGCAGTTACGCATTCATCGAGGGCTGGGCTCATTACTGCGAAAAGCTCATGATCGACGAAGGCTACGGCAGCGTCGCCAATCCGAATGAGGACGATCTCAAGCGGGCCGCGAAATATCGGATGGCCCAGGCCGATGAAGCGCTGCTGCGATTATGCCGGCTGTGCGTTGCGATCAAAATGCACACTCAAAACATGACGATCGATGAGGCAACGAAGTTTTTTCAGGACAATTGTTACTATGAAGAAAAGCCGGCTCATGCTGAAGCGATGCGAGGAACGTTCGACCCGGGCTACCTGAACTATACTCTCGGCAAATTGGAAATCCTTAAACTGCGGGATGATTACAAAGCGCAGGAAGGCGCGAACTTTTCCCTCCAGAAATTCCATAACGAACTCTTGAACCACGGCATGCCCCCGATCCGGCTCCTTCGCGAGCTCATGCTTAAGGACAAAGGCAAGTGGGAAGAAGTACTGTGACCAGCCACGCCGTAGCCTTGGCGAAGGCGGGCTTCGTGAAATCATGCTCAAAGATAAGAACAAGTGGGACGAAGTGCTTTAATCTTCGTACGAATTGCCTAACAAATCCTTCAGGAGCGGCTGCGGATTGCTCGGCAATTCTTCTACGTCGCGAAGCTTTTTTGTGATCGCCCGGGAGCGAACCGCCACGTGGTCCACATGTTTCGCGGCCTGATCGAGCTTGTCTTTCACCGCCGCCAGCGATTCCCCAAACTTTCCAAATTCAGTTTTCACCCCCGCCAGCAAGTTCCACACTTCGCTGGAACGTTTTTGGATCGCAAGGGTCCGAAATCCCATCTGCAGACTGTTGAGTAACGCCGCCAGGGTGGTGGGTCCGGCAAAAATCACCCGACAATCCCGCTGCACCTGTTCGACGAGACCGACCCGCCGGATCGCTTCGGCATAGAGTCCTTCCGTAGGCAAAAACATCAGTGCGAAGTCGGTCGTCCTCGGGGGATTAATATATTTCTGGCAAATTTCCTTCGCGCTCTTCTTGAGCTGCGTCTCCAAACTCTTCATCGCGTCATCGATCGCAGCGGAATCCGCTTTTTCCTGGGCGCTGATTAATCGCTGATAATCTTCAGTCGGAAATTTCGCATCGATCGGGAGCCAGACCGGAGCGCCGTTTTCGTCGCCGGGCAATCTGATCGCGAAATCGACCTGTTCACCACTTTCGTCCCGTGTCTTCACGTTTCGGGCGAACTGATCGGCCGTCAGCACTTGTTCGAGTAAATTGCCGAGTTGCACTTCGCCCCAGCCGCCGCGCATTTTCACATTGCTTAAAACCTTTTGTAATCCGCCGACGTCGCTCGCCAGCTGTTGCATCGCGCCAAGACCTTTGTGGACCTGTTCCAGACGTTCGCTCACTAACTTGAAGGATTCGCCCAATCGCTTCTCCAGCGTCCCCTGCAATTTTTCGTCGACGGTCGCCCGCATCTTGTCGATCTGCTTGGCGTTGTCTTGCTGCAATTCTTTCAACCGAAGATCGACAATTGCGCGCACACCTTCGAGCGATTTTCCGAGTTCTTCGCGCTGACTTTTAGCAGCTGATGCACCTTCCTCCCGGTTCCGCGAGAATTCGTCGCGGAGTCCGCGGTCCAACATTTCAAGACGTCGAATCAGTTCCGCTTGGATTTCAGGGTCGTAATTGTCCTTGCCGCTGCCCCGCTTGGAGAGAAAAAAAATGATGGCAGCAAACAATCCGCCGGCGATTAGACCGAGAACCAGGTAAACAGCGGGAGTCACTAACGCTGATTAAGCGATGCCGTCGAGATTTCAAGCTGTTGGAGGGTGCTGTGCTGTCGGCGCCGCATTATTTTGGGACAGCACAGCGTCCCTCCAGTATCAAAACCGCAATTTCATTCCCCCGAAAGCCGTCGTTCCGAGCGCCGGAAATCCGAAAACCTCCGAATAATGTTCGCCGGTCACGTTATCGACCCGGCCGTAAATCGTCAGGTGCGGATTGATTTCATACTCCGCCGCAACGTTGAGGAAACTGTAATCCTCAATGTCGAAATTCGGCGCGCCGAAACTCAATTCCTCGCGGGCGTTGACAAACTTTGCTTCGACAGTCGTCCGCAGCTTTCCCCAACACAGGTACGATCCGGAAACGTAAACCTCGTTCCGCGGCCGGCGGGGCAAGCGTGAGCCCTGCGGTTGGGCGATGTTCGCGTTGTCGGTCTTTTCGGCTTCGAGATAAGTGTAGCTCGCGCGCAAGGTAAGATCTCGAATCGGCGTGGCCCGTAATTCGGTTTCCACACCTTGGGTTTCGGCCGCTCCGAGGTTCAGCGTTTTAAACTGACCGTTGAACCCGATCACGTTCGACAAATCGTTGTGAAAATAAGTCGCGCTGATGGTCGCCCGGCGTTCCCACAATCGTTGTTCCACACCCGCGTCCCAGCCAAAATCCTTTTCGGGCTGAAGGTTAAAGTTATTTCCAAAAATCTTATCCTGGCTGCTGGGTGGACTGAACCCAGTGGCCACACTGGCGTGCAGCGTCGTGTCCGTCTTCTCGATCTTGTAACTGCCGGCGACTCGATAGGTCCAAATGTTCCCGATGTGATTAAACCAGTCGACTCGGCCTCCTGTCACGAACACGAAGTTCGAAATATCAACCGTGCCTTGAAGAAAGCCGCCGATGTCTTCCATTTCATCGCTGATAAAAGTCGGGCCGAACAAAACGAATGGCCGCTCCTGCTCCGCGAGAACGTGGCTAAAGAAAAAGCCATCGGTGATCGTGAGCCACGAAGCCGGCTTGATGTCGTTTTGGTAGTCTAATTGCGTCCGTCGAAAAAGTGCCCGAGTAGCGCCGGTGAAACCATCCTGGTTCGGATCGTTGATTTGCCGCTCATGATCGTAATCGAAGATGATCTTCTGCTCCCACCAATCGTTCGGTTTCCAATCGAGATGCGGACCGATGAGCCAGCGCTCGGTTAGCAGATTATCGAGCGGCCGGGGGTCAAAAATCGTGTTGGGGTTTCCAGCGTCGCTCAGGGAATACAATACCAACGTTCCAAGACGCAGACCCTCGGCCGGGGATAAACCGAGGTCAGCCGTTACCGCGGTATTGCGATATTGATTGTTTGGCCGCGCGTTGTCGGTGTCGATGCGGCTGGCGCCAATCGAATAATCAAACAGGTCAACCTTACCGTTGCTCGAGATAGATTCGCGAAATGTTCCATATGATCCGCCTTCGCTGCTGACCGTCACCCCGGGCGAACCCGTACCTTCCACGGTAAAAAGCTGGATCGCTCCCGCCAAAGCGCGCGGTCCGTAGAGTGTGCTTTGCGGACCGCGCACCACTTCGACGCGCCCGATGTCGTCGATCGTCAGGTCGGCGAAATTCATTGCGCCGGAAAGGCCTTGATTGATCGGAATTCCATTGAGCAAGACCTGCATGTCTTCGCTCGGCAACCCGCGCATGAAAACCGAGGTCAGTTGGCCCTGGGTTCCGGTTTGCACAACGGACAAGCCGGGCACCGCGCGCAATGCATCCGCGACACGCTCGGTTTGGTTGTTCTCCATTTCGGACGCGTCAATCACACTCACGCTTGCCGGCGACTGATCGAGCGGAATCTCAAACCGGGTGGCTGAAACGACTACCGGTTCGGCTTCCGGCAATTGGTCGCCGTTGGCGTTTGTCGATGTTGTGATGTCTTGCGCGAATAACCCCGATATGAGGCCAAACCAGAAGGTGACAAAGAACGTTGGACAGCGGATTTCTGGGTAGCGCGACCGGCTCGGTCGCTGGTTTTGGCGTCTCGCCAAAACCATCTTCGGAAAAGTTTGGGATCGCGAGACGTCATCGCCAACAGGCGACACCAGCGCCGTCCCGGAACAATCTAACGCAGAACATAATGGGCGTATTCGCATAACAAGTTTCCTCCAACTCGAGAGTCGGACTTGTTTGTCTCCCGCTAAGACGAGAAGGCGCATCGCCCAGCTCTCATTCTTCTTTTTGCGAAGAAGTTTTTCCGCGGTCCGAGCCGGACTGGCACTTACCAGAGGTTCGGTTTTGCAGCGCAGCCACGAACCCGGATTCTTTAACCGGGTCCAGCGTGACGCTGGCGAATGAGATGGAACGGTCGAATATTCTGGCTCCTGGCTTCTCAAAAAGTTGAGAGTCTTTAGTTGAGAGATGAGAGCGAAAGAGAAGCGTTCTTGCTTCTCTCAACTCTCAACCCTCAACCCTCAACTGATCTTTCCCTTCTTCCCGCCTTCACCCTCCGGCAACTGCCGGACGATTGGCCTTGGGAAGTCGTATCCAGTTACAGCAGCGCAACTGCTCCCGGCTTTCACGGGATTTCTCGCGCCGATCCACTTTTTCAAGCTCGCAAAGAACTGGGCCCAGAACTAGCCGCTTGCGCTTCTCGGCTCAAGATTTATTTATCTCGCAACTCATTCGTGGCTTCATCCGCTCCTAATTTCCTCGTCACCGGCGGGGCCGGCTTCATCGGCTCTAATTTGACCCTCAATCTTCAGGAAAGATTCCCGGACGCTCGCCTCACCGTCATCGACGATTTCCGGTCGGGCGATTTCAAGAATCTACTCGGTTATCGCGGCGATTTCGTCGCCCAAAATTTGGCCGCCCTGGATTGGCAGGAACAATTCGGCAGCGAGAAGTTCGACGCGATCTTCCACCTCGCTTCAATTACCGATACGACCTTGCACGATCAATTCGTCCAGGTGCACGACAACGTCGAAAGCTTTCGGCGACTGCTGAATTTCGCGAGATCAAACAAAACGAGGATTGTCTACGCATCGTCGGCCTCGACCTATGGCGCGGCTACGACAGCGAGCGTCGAATCAAATGGGGCCGCGCCGTCGAACATTTACGCGTTTTCGAAAACGATCATGGACAATCTCGCGATGCGCGAGGCCCAGGAAAATCCGAGCTGGATGATCGTCGGACTTCGCTACTTCAACGTTTACGGCCCGCGCGAAGCGCACAAGGGCGTGCCGTCGAGCATGGTTTATCATCTCAGCCAGCAAATGAAAGCCGGCCAACGGCCGCGCATATTCAAACACGGCGATCAAAAACGCGATTTCGTTTACGTGAAGGACGTGGTCGAAGGCAGCATTCTCGCGCTCGAAGCAAAAGAGAGTGGCATTTACAACCTCGGTTCAGGTCAGGCCCGCTCGTTCAACGAACTGGTCGATGTGCTGAACAAATGCCTCGGCACAAAATTTCAACCCGATTACATCGAAAATCCGCACGCCCATTACCAAAACTTTACCGAAGCGGACCTCGAACGAGTCCGCAGCGCTCTTGGTTATCAACCGCAGTTTTCACTCGAGCGCGGGGTGGCCGATTACGTTGAGTGGCTGTACTCGGCGGACAAGTAGTCGGTAGGCCACGCTCCGCGGAGCCGCCTCACGGAACCGGCCCGACAGAGTCTCGCCCTGCCAATCAACCGCCAGTCCGGCTCGGACCTTCCCAGAAAAACTTTGTCGGGCGTTTGATTTCCGCCGGAAGACTTTTGTGCACCGGACAATTGAGTGCGGTTTGCTCCAGGACTTCCCGATGAGGTGAATCCGGCGGAAGCGGAATGTGAACTTCGCTTGGCAAGCCAACGATGCGGCGCGGTGCGTCGTTCGACATTTCTTTCTGAACGCTGACCTTCATTCCGCGAAGATCGACCCCAAGCGATTCAGCCTTGAGTCCCATCGTTGTGCTGATGCACGTCCCGAGCGCGGTCGCGACCAGATCGGTCGGCGAAAACGCTTCGCCTTTACCTTTGTTGTCGGTAGGGGCATCGGTCGCGATTTTCGTTTTCGAGGGCCCGTGGGTTGCATCGCAATGCAGATCGCCGGTGTATTCAACGTCTACTTTGACCATGTGGAACTATGTGACGCATCATCCAGCTTGTCATGTAAAGGTAGGGGGCGATTGCCCTCAATCGCCCGCGGGCCGTTGGGGGCAACGGCCCCTACCTTTGAATGAGCGCCGTTTCTTGAATCCTGTCGCGATGTTGCGCAAATTCGTCCCGAAACACGCGCGTTAGCTCGGCGTTGTGCAGAACGATCATGTCGGTGTCGTGCTTTTTGTAATCGTCATTTTGCCAGCCCTCGTTCCACCAGCAAAATCCAACGATCGCCGGCCAACGATTTGAAAACAGATCATCCAGGGCATTTCGAGTCCACTTCACCACATCAACGCGGCGGTTGTTCAAATCGCAGCCGAACTCAGCGACGATCACCGGTTTTCCTGGCGCAAGCTTCGTCAGGCGCGGATAGGCGTCGCGCATTTTGAATGCGAAACTTTCGGCGCCGTCGCGGGTCAACGGCGTGGTCGGTCCGTAGGCGCTCAGCGCGACCCAATCACAATAATTCGCGCCCGGGAAATAATTTTCGAACGCGTTCCATTTTCGCTCCGGCTCGTCGTACCAGTTCACGTGCCAGACCCAGGTCAAGTTGCCGGCGCTTTCCGCGCGCATCAGATCAACGATGTGTCGATAAGCCGCGACGTAACGCTTCGGTCCTTCGGCGGGACCGCCGTTCCATTTTCCATTCCAACTGAACCAGTTTCCGTTGGGCTCCGTTCCCCACTCGATCAAAATCGGCGAGCCAAATGTTTTTGCGTCCCGGGCCCAGGCGCGAAGATCGGGGTCGAATTCGCCGGCAATGATTTTCGCCACGGAGAATTTTTTCTCACTGTGCTCCTGATCAACATCGGACCGAAGCATCAATCGAACGTAGGGAACCTTTCCGACATCGCGAATCCAACCGCACCTCTCGGCCGGAAATTTTCGCGATTCGAACCAATTGTCTGAGAAATAAACCCAGACGGTTTTGGCGCCGACCGCTTGTTCGTAACGCACCACATCCGCAGGGTTAACATCATGCTCGGTCGGGTCGTGCGTATCAGTGCCGACGCCACCCCAATAAAATCCATGATAAAGTTTTCCAGTGGGCGGCGGGAGAATTCGGGCCGATTCAGCACGCAGAAGGAGGACGCTGCTGAAAAAAGCCGCGAGAAAAATCTTCACCAGCACATTGTAGGGCAGGCGATCCGTCTGCCAAATCGCCGACGGATGCCCGTCACCCTACAATCGGGAGGTACAGCCGCAAAGCGGCGCGAGACTAAGTCTTCTTCGCGGCGTCGCGCAGTTGTTTCACGCGATCGTGCGCGCTTTGAATTTCGGTGAATTGACGCGAAACGATTTCGCGCGCCGTCCCGGTCAATCCATCCTGCATTGCTTCTTCGTATTCGTGCACGGCTGAATCTTCGCCTCGCTCGCACTCGCTCAGGATCGATTTGTCATCGCCGCTGGTGACGGCAGATTTCAAATTGATCCAGGCTCGATGCATCGCTCCGGCAGCACTGCTGGATTTCTCCGGCTTCGATTCTCCAAGCGTTTGGGCCTGGGTCTGCAGTTCGCTCGCAAAGCGGTGTCGCTGTTGCGAATATTGCTGAAATAGTGATTTCAGCTGTGGATCTTTCACGGCTTCGGAAGCTTCCTTGAAGCCCTTCTCGCCATCCTTCAATGTCTCGATCAAGCTGTTGATCGTTGAAATAGCCTCTTTTTGTTGTGCCATAGTACAATTGGTTCGCGTTTCGGGCGGCTTCCAGTTCCAACAAAATTTTCGCCACCTCCTTGCGACATTTCCTCAAGCCATTAGCGTGAAATATGAATACAAAGGTGATAGGGAAAGATCTGACAAAGGAATCACCGCGCAGTCCGCGCATTCGCGTTGGCGGTTATGCAATTCTCGGACGCACGCTCGACAAATGTCGCGCGCTTGTTGCCGGTGACATTGGTGATTACCACTTCGATTGTCCGCTCGACAACATGCTCTTCGGCTTCAAAGGCGTGAAAGGCGTCGATTTCAAGGCCCAAATCGAGACCGGGGCCGGGGACCAGGAAATGGTCGAATGGTTGAATCGCAATGGCGAAAACAAAACGCCGGATGAAATCAAACGCTGGAGCGACGAAGTGACGGCGAACAATCCGTACAACGACCCGGAGAAACGGGAATGGTTTGCCGAAAATGTGAAACCGCTTGGCCTCGATCCAAAAACAACAACCTTGTTCGATTGGCTCGAAGCCGACGACAAAGCCAGTCACGCAAAAAAGGCGGCATAAACGTAATCTCAATCTTTTTCACGCGCGGCCTCATCGGAAACGGTGGGGCCGTTTTGCTGCGGAGTTTCGTTCTACAAGTGACTATGGGCATATCGCTTAGACCGCAGCATCTCAATCGCTATCGGCAGATCGCCTGGCTCTTCATGAAGTATGGCCGTTCCGATCTGGTAAAGCAGAGCGGCCTCGATGAAACACTGGCCGCCGAGCAAAAGGCCAGCCCGAAAGAAGCGGCCAAAGCCGACGAGCTGGCCAACGACTTGGAGAAGCTTGGGCCGACCTTCGTAAAACTTGGGCAGTTGCTTTCCACCCGGGTCGAGTTGCTGCCCCGCGCTTACATCGAAGGGCTCGCTCGTTTACAGGACAACGTGGAGCCGTTTGATTTCGCCGACGTCGAGAACACCGTGATCAGCGAAATCGGCGTCCGCATGTCGAAGGCGTTTTCCGATTTCCAATCCAGACCGCTGGCATCGGCCTCGCTCGGGCAGGTCCATCTTGCTCGCTTGCGCGATGGCCGCGCCGTCGCCGTGAAAGTCCAGCGACCCGGGATTCGCGAGGCAATGATGGAAGATCTCGACGCCCTGGGAGAAATCGCCGAATTCCTCGACCGCCATACCGACTTGGGCAAGCGCTACCGATTTACCCAAATGCTTGATCAGTTTCGCAAAAGCGTTTTGCGCGAGCTCGATTATCGTTTGGAAGCGCAGAACCTCGCGACTTTTCGGAAACAACTGCAGAATTTCGACCGGATCATCGTCCCGGCGCCTATTGATGACTATTGCTCCCAGCGCGTTCTGACCATGGAGTACGTGCCCGGAAAAAAAATTACCGAAATGAGTCCTCTCGCGCGGATGGAGTTCGACGGCGCGGCCCTGGCTGAAGAATTGTTTCGCGCCTATCTCGATCAAATTTTAGTGCACGGGTTTTTTCACGCCGATCCGCATCCCGGAAATGTTTTTTTGACGGACGATTACCGGATCGCGCTGCTCGATCTTGGCATGGTCGGGCGAATCGCCCCGCGTCTGCAGGAAGATCTGCTTCAACTGTTGCTCGCGATCTCGGAGGGCCGCGGCGACGAAGCCGCGCAGATCGCGATCAAGATCGGCGATCGCAGAGAGGAGTTCGACGAAAAAGAATTCACCCGCAAAATGTCCGAGCTGGTCCTGGTTCAGAAGTCCGCCACCGTCGACCAAATGGAAGTTGGCCGGCTCGTCCTCGAAGTGACTCAAACCTCGGCCGAAAGCGGCATTCTCGCGCCGGCCGAACTGACATTGCTCGGAAAGACTTTGCTCAATCTCGATCAAGTAGGAAGGACCCTCGATCCAGAATTCGATCCGAACGCATCGATCCGGCGCAATTCCGCGCAAATTTTGCAACAAAGAGTTTGGAAATCGCTTTCACCGGGAAATCTGTTCAGCGGCGTTCTTGAGCTGAAAGATTTACTCCAGCGATTGCCCGCACGGCTTAACAAATTCATCGACGCGATTGCCAACGGCGAATTCAAAATTTCTGTCGACGCGATCGACGAGCGCAAATTAATGGTCGGATTTCAGAAAGTTGCGAATCGGATCACGGTCGGATTGATCGTGGCAGCCCTGATCGTCGGCGCCGCGCTATTGATGCGCGTCGACACGACCTTTCGAATATGGGGTTACCCGGGGCTCGCGATTGTTTTCTTTCTTGGTGCGGCCGCCGCCGGTGTTGTTCTCCTCATCAACATTTTGTTCTACGACAAGTCGAACAAGGAGTGAACCTGGCCTGACATTGGCAGGGCCGGCGCGCGCCCCCCGGACCGCGGACGCCGCAACGCGGCGCCCCTTTACGACTTTACGATCGGCGGCGGATTGTCTTCCGTGATGCCGGTATCGACTCCACCGCGCAGTTTGCTGTGCCGAACGCTGTAGAGAAAGTAAATCACAAGGCCGATCGCGAGCCAGACAAAGAAACGAACCCACGTTTCAACCGGCAGGCTAAGCATCAAGACAAAGCAAAGGAACACGCCAAGAATTGGAAAAACCGGCACAAACGGCACCCGAAACGGCCGCGGCCGGCTCGCGTCCGTGCGCCGCAGGATGACAACGCCGATGCAAACCAGAATAAACGCGAACAGCGTCCCAATGTTGGTCAAGTCAGCGAGGGATCCGATATCGACCACCGCTGCGACCGCAGCGACGACCACACCGGTCCAGATAGTCGTGATATGCGGCGTGCGAAATCGCTGATGAATCCTCGCGAAGTATTGCGGAAGCAGACCGTCGCGGGCCATGGACATGAAAATGCGCGGCTGGCCAAGTTGAAACACGAGCAGCACCGAAGTCGTTCCAGCAAGGGCTCCGGCGCTGACCAATGCTTGCGCCCACGGCTTGCTGGCGAACGCAGTCGCAACCGCCGCCGAGTCGTTGAGATAGACCGTGTAATGCTTGATCCCGGTCAGGATGATTGAAACCAGCACGTACAAGAGGGTGCAGATGATCAGGCTGGCAATGATTCCAATCGGCATGTCGCGCTGTGGATTGCGGGTTTCCTCCGCCGTCGTCGAAACGGCGTCAAAACCGATGAAGGCGAAAAAGACAATCGCTGCACCGCTCATCACCCCAGTAAACCCGTTCGGCACAAACGGGTGCCAATTCGGCGGGTTTACCATGAACGCCCCGAACGCGATTACGAACACCACCACCGCGGTCTTAATAATGACGATGATTGTGTTCGCGCCGGCGGTTTCACGAATGCCATAGACCAGCAGCATCGTCACCGCGGCAACAATGAGGATGGCCGGCAAATTGAACGCGATCGAATGGCCGGCGATCAAGGGCAGGGTTGAGGACGAATAATTCGCGAGATCCCCGCTCTTGCTGGAAATTTTTTGCAGCGCCGTTGTGTGATCCGTCATCAGCCACAGCGGAAATTTTAAATTAAACAGACTGCCGCACAATTGGACGAAGTATCCCGACCAGCTCACCGCCACCGCCATGTTGCCGACGGCGTATTCAAGAATCAGGTCCCAACCAATAATCCAGGCGATGATTTCGCCAAGCGTCGCGTAGGAATACGTGTAAGCAGAGCCGGAAACTGGAATCATCGATGCCAGCTCGGCATAGCAAAGCGCAGCGAAAGCGCAGGCCAATCCCGCGACGATGAAAGAGATCGCAATCGCGGGACCCGCTCCGGAGCGGCCAAGGACAACATCCGCACCAGAAAACCATGCCTGGATAAAATTCATCACCGGGGTTTCGAGCCGCGAGCCGAAGGTCTGGCCGGCCGCGGCCGTTCCAGTGAGGGAAAAAATTCCAGCGCCGATAATCGCGCCGATCCCGATGCAGGTGAGGGCGAACGCGCCCAGCGTCCGTTTCATTTGCCGATCCGGAGCCGCCGCTTCGGCCATCAAATGGTCCGGACTCTTTTTCCGAAAAAGTTGGGATGCCATGGAGAAAGTTCCGGAATCGTGTCACCGCGGCTTGGCGCTGGTCAAGCAATTGTAGCTGCTAATACCCCGTGGCCCAAGTCTAGCTGATGAGTCACATCGTGAACTTCGGCACGGCAAATCTGCTTGGAGGCTTCATCTTCGGATCGATCGGTTTTGTCGCCTTCATTTACGGAAAGCGAATGAACCTGTGGGCGCCGATCTTTCTCGGCCTCGCCCTCATGATTTATCCATATTTCGTCAACAATGACGTCGTTCTCTGGGTCGCCGGAGTTGTCGGTTCGGTGACGCTTTGGTTCGTGCGAACCTGACTCCTGGCTCGCGCCAAATAAAAAGCGGAGCCCGCGTTCACGAACTCCGCTTTTAAAGCTGCTTCTACCCGACTATCGGGCGTTGCCCATCCCCCGCTCGGTCTCGCTAATCGCGCGATCGGTGTTTTCAATCGCCCGAACCCGCCAACCACCTTTGTTATGCTCCGCCGATTGAAGTTCGGCACGGGCCGCGCGTAAATGTTCCAGAGCCCGGCGCATATGAGGCTGGTCCGCCCGAGCCGACACGTTGAATGCGCAAATTGCTGCTAAACCAAGGATCGTAATTTTGATTGTTTTCATGGGTCGGTTGTTAATCGCGCGAATTCTATCCGTCAAGACAGGCACGGCCTTACAAGGCAGGCATGGACGGGGCGAGCGTTATTCAGTAACCTCGCCCGCCATGTCGGATGAACCGGCAAAAATCATTCTCGGAGATAGCGCAATCTCGGCGATCGAAAGAAAATCGAGCCAGGGATGGCTGTGGCGTCGGAAAAATCGGGAATCGCCGCCGCTGACTCATTGCGAGAATTGCGGCGCGAAATTAACCGGACAGTACTGCTCGCAATGCGGACAGGCGGCGATCGATTATCGCCGGTCCTTTGGGCATGTCGTCCTCGATGTGCTGAATGAGTTCTTGAATTGGGACTCGAAATTTTTCGGCACCCTCGGGCTCTTGATCACCAGGCCGTGGCGTCTGACCAATGAATTCGTCAGCGGCAAGCGGGTGCGTCATGTCCATCCACTCCGCTTGTACCTCCTTGCGAGCGTGGTTTTTTTCTTCGCGGTGAACTACGGAGCGAAAGGATTGCGGTTCGAGCCAGGCAAGATTTCCAATGAAAAGCGAGCGGAAGTAGCCGCCGCTGTCGCGGACAAGCGGGGCGAGATTCAAAAGGAGCTCGACAAGGAAAATCTTTCGCCCGAAGACCGCAGAAAAGCCGACGCGGTACTGGATTCTTTGACCAAACCGAATCCCTCCCCGGCAGCGTCGACTTCCCCCGCCGCCAGCGCGTCAGCGGAGGCGAGTGCGACGGCTTCGGGCAGCCAGTCGAATCCACGGGAGTACGGAGCGGTGGGAGATCGTCCGTTCGTCGTGTTCGATGACAACGAGAAATCGTCGACACCGTTCGAGCGTTGGCTGGAAGCGCGGGCCAAGGAGAAGATGGGCGAACATGGAACGAAGATGGGCCTCTTTATCACCACCCTCTTCAGCAACCTGCCCTACATGATGCTTTGCTGCATTCCGCTGTTCGCGTTTGTTCTGAAAGTTCTCTACGTCCGGCGCCGTATCTTCTACATCGATCACTTGATTTACGCGCTTCACATCCACTCGTTCTTCTACACTGGCGTCATGTTGATTGTGCTGGCGACCATTGGCCTCAATCGTGTAATCCCAGGAGCGTTCGCGGGTTGGATCATTGCGCTGCTCTGGGTCACGTTCGCGATTCAGATTTTCCTGTCGATCCGATACGTTTACCGGCAAGGCTGGTTCTTCAGTGTGCTCAAGTTTTTTACCGGCGGCTTTATTTATCTCATGGTCTTATTCCTGGCCCTCGCCGCAACGTTCTTCATCACCCTTGCAATCCCGTGAATCGAAAAAGCCCTTTCTCAACCGTATTGGCATTTTCGGCGCGACCATCGCGTTCGCCGCATCGCCGCGGCGAATCGCCTACGAAGACAAGGAGAATATTTTCGTTGCCGGCCTCGATGGCACTCACCCCAAGAAAGTCGCTTGTGGAGCGCTTCCCGATATTTCTCCGGAGGGCAACTGGGTAGCATTCAACACCGAAGACGATGCCAAAAGCCGTCCCGGTCCGGAATGTCACATCGCAATTACAGATGTCGCGCCCGGAAGGAAAACGAAAAGGAGCCGTCGATTTACCGAAGGTCGATCGACGGCAAGAATCCGAAGCTGATCGTTAAATACGCGCGGACGCCGAGCGCGAGCGCTCCTTAAGAACTCATCCCCGCCACCAACAGCTGATGCGCTTCGATCAGAGCGCTGTCGATTTTGGTCACGTCACTGCCTGCCCCTTGCGCGTTCTCCGGTCGCCCGCCACCTTTGCCACCAACGATCGGTGCGATCTGCTGAATTAATTTGTTCGCTTGAATCTTGGATGTGAGTTCTTTCGGAATCGATGCAATCAACCCGACGCGGCCATTTGCCTCCCCAGCGAGGAAAACTGGTCCGCTGAATTTTTGCTTCAGGCCGTCGGCGATTGCCTGCAAAAGCTTCCCATCCGCGTCTGGAACTTTCGCGACGCAAACTCCCTGACCAGTTTTCGAAGACACGAGATCGTTCGCAATCTTCGCCGCTCGACTTTGTAGCTCCGCTTCAGACGCCTTTGCGTTTTTCTTTTCCCAATCATGAACGTCGGCATCGAGCTTTTCCAGATACGCGGCGCGCGCGTCCATCTGTTCCAGCATTTTGTTTGTTTGGGCTGTGTCCGTGAAAACCGGCAGCGGCTCCACGTCCGGTTTCTTGCGCATTAACATTTCGAATTTTTCTTGCTGACGCTGCGCTTCCTCCTTCGCCCAGTTTCGCGCCGCGTCGCCTGTGACCGCTTCAATGCGCCGTGTGCCTGCGGCAATCGCCTCCTCTTTCACTATCCGAAACGCCCCGATTTCGCTCGTGGACCGCACGTGGGTGCCGCCACACAATTCCATGGAATAACCATTTAGCTTCGTTGGTTCGCCCCCGATTTGAACAACCCGGACAAGGTCGCCGTATTTTTCCCCGAAGAATTGCTGGATCTCTTTCCGCTGCTTGGCATCGGCATAAGGAATTTCCGTCCACGAAACCGCAGCGTTCTCGGCGATCTTCTCATTGACCAGCTTTTCCACGTCGTGTTTTTGGTGCGAAGTCAGGGGCGCGCTTGAAAAATCGAAGGTCAACTTATCCGGCCCGACATAACTGCCCTTCTGAGTGGCATCGTTGCTGACAATTTGATGGAGCGCCCAGTGCAATAAATGGGTCACAGTGTGATGGCCCTGAACAAGTTTCCTTCGATCCGAATCGATTGCGATGCGAACGGCTTCGCCCGGTTCCGGCGCGCGTCCCGCAATTACGCGAGCGCGGTGAATGAATACATTGCCCCGTTTTTGAGTGTCGACGACCTGCACCTGTCCGACTTCGGTCCGGTCGTGTCCCGGAACATGCAATAGCGCGCGGTCACCGACCTGACCGCCGCTCTCCGCGTAGGAGGGTGTTTGATTCAGAACAATGTTGAGCTCATCCGGCTTCTTACCGGGCAAGACTGTTTCCACGACGGCCTCTGTTTCCAAAAAATCGTAACCAAGAAATTTTGTCGGCCCTGCGGCGATCTCTCCTTCAACCGCGATCGTCTCTTTTTTTTGAGCTTTGCGCGCGCGCGCGCGCTGCTCATCCATTAATTTCTCAAAACCTACAACATCGACACTTAAGCCACGCTCGCGCGCCATTAACTCTGTGAGATCGAATGGGAAGCCATATGTATCGTACAGCTTAAATGCGATCGTTCCGGAGACCTCGCGCGCATGGCCTGCTTTGCCCATCTCTTCATTAAACTGCATCGCGGACTCAAACATTCGGATTCCCTCGTCGAGCGTTTTGTTAAACGACTCCTCTTCGCGTTTGATCGTTTCGGTGATGTGCTTTTGCTTTTCTCGGACTTCCGGAAAGACGTCGCCGATACTTTTGCCAACGATATCGACCAGCTTAAAGAAGAACGGCTCGTGAAATCCTAACGAGCGGCCATAGCGGACCGCGCGGCGCAAAATGCGGCGAAGCACGTAGCCACGTCCTTCATTCGACGGAATAATTCCGTCGGCAATCGCAAAACTGAGAGCGCGAATGTGATCGGCAACGACGCGGAATGCGATGTCGATCTTTTCCTGCTCAGGGTTACTCGTAGGGCTCCCGCTGCCGGCTCCTTCGTCAGGCAAGCGATGCGCTTGCCCTACCATCGGCAGCGTGCTGGCATATTTCTTCCCGCTCAGTTTTTCGATCTCATCGAAGATCGGGCGAAACACGTCGGTCTCGTAATTCGAAACCGTGCCGGAAAAGTCGGTGAGATTTTTCGTGCCTTGGATGATTGCAGTCGCGCGTTCGAAGCCCATTCCGGTATCGACATGCCGTTGCGGCAACGGCGCGAAGGTTCCGTCGGGGTTGGCGTTGAACTGAATGAAGACCAAGTTCCAAATCTCGATACAACGCGGATCGCTCTGGTTAACAAGCGAGCCGCGGGTGTCGCCGTCGGGCGTGAGATCGACATGCAGCTCCGAGCACGGACCGCATGGCCCAGTGTCGCCCATCATCCAGAAATTGTCGGTTTTTCCAAAACCCAAGACGTGAATCTTGGGATCGAGATCGGCGTCTCGAAATAATCGCGCCCAGTGATCGTGCGCTTCGTGATCGAACTCGCTCGGCTCTCCTGACCCGGGTTTGTAAACGGTCGCGTAAAGCCGTTGCGCGGGAAATTTCCAACGCTCGACCACCAGTTCCCACGCCCACTCGATTGCTTCCTTCTTAAAGTAATCGCCGAAACTCCAGTTGCCGAGCATCTCGAAAAACGTGTGGTGATAGGTATCGAGCCCGACGTCGTCGAGATCGTTGTGTTTGCCCCCGGCCCGAATGCATTTCTGGGTATCGGTCACGCGTGGGGGTTTCCATTGGGGTTTTTGTTGTCCCAAAAAAATCGGCACGAACTGGTTCATGCCCGCGTTGGTGAAAAGCAGGTTCGGCGCGTCGGGCAAAAGAGAAGACGACGGCACGATGGTGTGCTTCTTCTCGCGGAAGAAATCGAGAAACGATTGGCGAACCTGGGCCGAGGTCATGGCTGTTCTAGACACTAATTAGCACGAATAAACACGAATTCGGGAAACCTGAAACCGTTACCCTTGATTGCGCCGGTTCGTAACTAGCGATCAGCGCGCGGAAACCTTCGCCGTATCGGCAACTTTCCAGGCCGCGCGAAACTGTCGATCGATCTGATCGGCTTCGTATGGCCGATTTTGGGCCTTCAACGCGTCCCGCAGGCCGGACAAGGCACGCCCATCCCGTGGATCCCGCGCGAGATCTTCGCGAAAAACTTTCTCCGCCTCGGCAGCCTGATTGTTCGCGAGCAAAAGCTTTCCGAGCATGGGGCGAACCGGCGGATACCAGGCCGGTGGTTCACTATAGTTGAGAGCGTCCTCCGCCGCAGCGGCTTGTTTCAGAGATTCAACGGCCGCAGCGTTGTCGCCACGGCTCCGCGCGATCGAACCGGCCAGGATATTCTCGTGGATCTTGAACACCGACGAAACCTTGTTGAGTGGATCGAACATCTGGTCAGGCGGAATCTTGGCGACGAGATCCTGGAACTGTTTTTGTTCCGTTTCGGCTTCCGTGGTTTTGCCTGTATTGGCAAAGGCGATCCCGCGGAACGAATGCCAGAGCGCGTTTGTCGTAACGAAGGACGGGGCCGGTGCCCGGAACTTCAGCAGGTCATCCCAACGTTCGAAAGCGAACAGCACGATCATCGGTGTCGGCAGAAATCCTTCGAGATCGGGCATTGCCTTCACACCGGGGGCGACGTTCGCGACCAACTTTGCCGCGGCATCCCGCGCTTCAGCGAAATTTCCGTCCATGCATGCAGCAAACGCCAGGAAATGCATGTTGTGGCTGTAGTACATTAGTCGATAAACCCCTTGCTCCTGGGTTGCCGCCAGGAATTTTTTGTCGGCGGCGACCGCCAGCTCATTGCAATGCGCCGAGGCCGGATGATCGCCCACGCGCGAGTAGATGTGCGCGGGCATGTGAACGAGGTGACCGGCGGCCGGCGCGAGCTTTTCCAGCCGTTGGGCGCTCGCGAGCGCTCGCTCCGGGTGCGTCGAAGCTTCAACCGCGTGGATGTAATAATGGTTTGCCCCGAGATGGTTCGGGTCGCGTTTCAGAACTGATTCGAGCACGGAAACGATTTCGTCGGTTCCTTCAGCTGCTTTGCCGTCGGCACTCCAAAGCTTCCACGGATTTAAATTCATCATGCTCTCGGCGAAAAGAGTCGCGGCGTCGAGATCGTCCGGATAACGCGCGGACAATTTACGCATCGCGTGGCTGTAAGCGCGGTCCAGCGCATGCAGATCCACGTTTGGATCGCGGGAATAGCGGACCACGAGCGCGTCGATATACGCGCGCTCGGGCTCGGACGCATTCTCTTTCAGTGCGACGGCTCGCTGGACGGCATCATAACCGGCATGCTCCCGGTCGGGATCAACCGGCAGATTATAATTTGGTCCGAGGGTCAAGGCGACGCCCCATTGGGCCATGGCAAGTTTGGAATCCAACTCCGCGGCGCGCACAAAAGAACGGCGGGCTTCGTCGTGATTGAACCCGTAGACGAGTTTCAATCCTTGATCGAAAAACTCCTGCGCTTCCTTGTTCTTTGTCGAAACCGGGTGATGGACATCGCCGAGACCGGGGATCAATCGAACCGGCGCTTCCTGATTCGGGGTGGCGGCATTCGCGGAGACGAGACTAAAAAAGAGAACGAGCAGAGGGACAAATCGATCGACCATGTTGGTCTTAGAAGTGTTTAATCCTTCTCCTCGTTCAATTTAGCTTTCACCGCGGCTTCAATTTCCGAATAAAGCTTCGGGTCATCCTTCAACACTTCCTTGGCGGCATCACGGCCCTGGGCCAGCTGCGAACCCTTGTAGTTCAGCCATGAGCCTCGCTTTTCGATTATCTGCTTTTCCAGGGCCAGATCGAGCAACGATCCAGTGGTAGAAATTCCCTCGTTGTACATGATGTCGAACTCGGCCTCGGTGAAAGGCGGCGCCACTTTGTTCTTCACCACTTTCACCCTCGTGCGATTGCCGGTCACACTGCCATCGGTCTGCTTGATCGCGCCGATGCGGCGGATGTCGATCCTGACGCTGGAATAGAACTTCAATGCTTTGCCACCCGGCGTGGTCTCGGGATTGCCGAACATCACCCCGATTTTTTCACGAATCTGGTTGGTAAAAATGCAGCAGGTTCGAGCCTTCGCGATCAACGAGGTGAGTTTCCTCAAGGCGGCGCTCATCAGACGCGCTTGCGCGCCAACCGTGGTATCGCCGATCTCGCCTTCCAACTCTGCGCGGGTAACGAGAGCGGCGACCGAATCGACGACGATAACATCCAGGGAATTGGAGCGAATCAGCGTCTCGCAAATTCGAAGCGCCTCTTCGCCCGAGCTCGGTTGAGAAACCAGGAGATCATCCAGGTTTACGCCAAGTCTCTTGGCATATTGCGGATCGAGCGCGTGTTCAACGTCAATAAACGCGGCCAGGCCGCCCCGTTTTTGCGCCTGGGCGATAACGGTAAGGGTCAGAGTAGTTTTGCCGGACGATTCGGGGCCGTAGACTTCCACGACCCGGCCGCGGGGGAATCCGCCGACCCCAAGGGCGCGGTCGATAAGAATGTTGCCGGTCGGGATAACATCGATGTCGACGATCTTTTCGCCGCCGAGCCGCATAATTGCGCCTTCGCCATAGTCTTTTGCGATCTGCTGGATAGCGAGATCGAGGTTTTTGTTTCGGGCTGCGGTAACCTTGTCGGCACCGGATTTCTCTTCAGTTTTGGTGGCCATATTGTTTGGGGGTGTTGTGCCTCTAAGTAAGTCAGACCATAGAGATTCGCCAAGCAGAAACTAAAAAAAGGCCGCGAAGCCTTTTAGCTCCGCGGCCCTTCGTCAAAACGACAACGATCGTCAGGAGACGGCAATTCGTCGCGGTTTAACGTGCTCTGCCTTCGGCAAGGTCACAGTCAGGAGACCCTCCTCGATGCGCGCGTTGATCTTGTTCCCATCAATCGAGGGATCGATCTCGAAGGTGCGCCGGAAATTCTCGCGACGAGATTCGTGATGGATCAATCTGCCATCGATCGTGGGCAGCGAACGCCGGCCGGTAATCGTCAACTCGGTGCCTTCGGTCGAAATTTCCAGGCCCTCTTTATTCACGCCTGGCATCTCAACTTCCAGGATGTAGCCGTCCGCGTCTTCCAAAACGCTGGCGGCTGGAGCGACAAACTGTTCGGTTTGCGCCGTTTCACGGACAGTAGTGTTCATAATAATTCCCTTTCAGTTAATGATTCATCGTGTGCTTTCGGATTATCCGACGTTGATTCGCTTCGGCTTTGCTTCTTCTGCTTTCGGCAACGTCACAGTCAAGATTCCGTTGCGGTATGTCGCGGTAACTTTATTGGCGTCGACCCGCACCGGCAGGCCGATGCTCCGACGGAAACTTCCCACGTAGCGCTCGGTGCGTTCCGCGGCTTCGCCATTGCGGGAAGAACTTTTCCGCTCTCCACTGATGGTCAAAGTACCGTCGTGCAGCGAGATCCCGATGTCTTCCTTGCGCATTCCGGGAAGCTCAAGGACGGCAATCACGCTGTCATTGTTCTGATAGAGATCGAGCGCGGGCGACCAGCCGCCGAAAAGGTCCTGGCGATGAGAGTTCGTCAGGAACGGCAGATCGAAGAGCGAATTAAGCTCTTCACGCAGGTTGCTCCAGCGATCGAAGGCCGGCCACGCCGAAAGTTCGGGGGCCTGATAACGGATTAGGTTCATAGGTTATTTTGCTCCTTTGTGTCGGTTAAAAATTAACTGCCCTATAGCTCGCGGTGTACCGAAAGTTGGCCAGCCCGCACCGGATTTATAAGTGGCTGAGGAAAAAATAATTACGTTATTGGATAGCTAGTCCTCGTGACCAGCCGGCGTGACGACGTGTCACACCCGATTGCGCCGCACGAAAAATGACTATGACAAATTCGCACAACTACCCGCACCCACAGTTTGCGCGAACCGCTTGCTACCGAATATTGATCCTTCCGACATGAATAAGGACGAGCAATTCATGAGTGAGGCATTGCGCGAGGCCAAAAAATCGATCGGCCAAACCAGTCCCAATCCCGCAGTGGGCGCGGTCCTCGTTTTGCGGAACCGGATTGTCGCCCGAGGACACCATCGGCGGGCAGGCCTGCCACATGCGGAGATCGAATGCCTGCAGCGTTTCAATCGGGCCGTGCCAAAAGGCGCAGTCTTGTATGTTACGCTCGAACCTTGTTCGTCGGTTGGTCGCACCGGCGCGTGCACTGAGGCAATCATTCGATCAGGGATAAAGTCTGTCGTGATCGGCACAGCCGACCCAAATCCTCGACATCGCGGCCGGGGCCTGGAAATTTTGCGGAACGCTGGAATCGAAGTCCGCAGTGGCGTGCTCGCGGAAAGGTGTGCGGCTCTAAACGAGGCGTTCAACAAGTGGATAGCTACCGGGATCCCATTCGTGATTGCAAAATGTGGAATGAGCCTGGATGGGCGCCTGACTCTGCCGGCAGACGAGGGTCGATGGATCACCAGCGCCGCGGCGCGACGCGATGCTCAAACATTACGCGCACAAAGCGACGCCATACTGATCGGCGCTGAAACGCTCAGGGTCGACAATCCCCGGTTGACGGTTCGCAACGCCGGCGCTTCCCGCCAGCCCATTCGCGTGGTAATGACACGCTCGGGAAAACTTCCACCCCGTTCTCGCATTTTCACCGATCGCAACGCGAAGCGAACGTTGGTTTATCGCAATGAACCACTGGCCGCGGTTTTGGCCGATCTTGGCAAGAAAGATGTGGTGAGCGTGACAATCGAAGGCGGCGGCGATGTGCTTGGCCATGCTTTGGACCAACGTTTGATCGACAAAGTCCAAATTTACATTGCGCCAATTTTCACCGGCGGCGGCGTAACTGCGTTTTCCGGCAAAGGCTCGCGGTCGACATTGGAGAGCGCGCGTCTGGATCGGATCCAGTTTGAAAAAATCGGGCCCGATCTTTGCCTGAGCGGCTACCCGAAATATCCGGCGAGCGCGCTTGGCGAATAATCCGAGAAACTTTTTCACCCATGGGCAGTTTAATTATTAAACAGCGGAGGTGAACGAATAATGAAGAAGCTACTATTAGTCGCGCTGGCTGCCGCGGGCATCGCGGTGGCGTCAGCTCCAACCTCGAATGCGGGTGTTAGGGTCGGTATTGGATTCGGATTTCCGGGACCTTATCCGTACCCTTATTACGGATATCGGCCATATCCGTATTACGGGTATGTGTATCCTTACTGGTACGGTCCGGGTTTCTACTGGTATCGCGGTCATCGAGTATTTTTCTCGCGGCCGTTCCACGGAGCGCGGTTCCGTCACTGGCGTTAAGCCGTAAGAAACTGCAACTTCAAAGCCGGCGGGTGGAGACGCCCGCCGGTTTTATTTTTTCGGCGATCCCGAGGCCACCGGCGACGACGTGGATGTTGTCGCAGGAGATTTTTCCTGGAATTCCTTTTTCAAACGTTCCTCCAACACGGGCAATTGCTGTTGACGTTTGTTTTCGATTTCTTGTCGCAGCGAATGCTCGAACTGGCGGCGCTCCTGGAGGTAGCGCTGTTCAAATTGTGCGCGCCTTTCACCTTCCAGGTGCAAACCGGATTCTCTTAACGCCGTGTCTACCTCCTTGCTCACCTGGGCGCGGTAAATTCTCTCACGCTCACGCATGATTCGGCGTTCGTCGGGGCCCATTTGCATCCAACGCTCGGCGTTTCGTTGAAAGATTTGACGATCCTGTGGAGGCATGGCGAGCCACCGCTGACGAGGATCGTTGAAGGCAGGAGCGCGATGCGGCGCGGGCATCGCCCTGGCGTTACCGGAAGGCCCTTGCTGTCCATGGGGCTGCGCCGTCGCGATTAGCGGCCAGCCGAATAGAAAAACCGCAATCGCTGCGCCAGTCCCTACAAAGTTTGCGTATCGTCGTCCCACAAATTGCTTTCGTCGGTGACTACCAATTCATCCAAGTCAGCGACAACGTCATAATCCTGTGGGTCGATCTGGGCAATCACGTCCGGCGTGCCATCGGAAGATTTATGAATTACTGGCCGATGAATCGCCAATACGGCCGCGACGACCGCGACGGCTAGCCCGGCGACCGGCACCAGCCGGCGCCGACTGAACCAGTTACCCAGCGATTCAAGCGGCCGCGAGCGTTGCCGGATGGTTCGGACAATATTGCGCGCAAAAAATGGCGAAAGCTTCGGCGCTGAGGCGTGGCCCAGAAGATCCCACAATTGCTGATCGTCTTCGCGTTTCATTTCCTCGCGAATTGAACAAACTTGATGTTCAAAAGTTGCGCGCAGCGCGAAAGCGGCCGGTGCGGTAAGGCCTTACACCTCGGGGGCTTCCAAAAATCCTTCCAACTGGCGAATGCGGGTTGGATGACGCATTTTCCGCAATGCTTTCGCTTCGATCTGGCGAATCCGTTCCCGGGTCACTCGGAACTGGCGTCCTACTTCTTCGAGTGTGCGGCTATATCCATCGACCAAACCGAACCGTTGTTCGAGAACCTGGCGTTCACGTTCGGTTAAAGTTTCGAGCACGTCTTTGATCTTCTCCTTCAGCAAGACGATTGCGGTCATGTCGCAGGGATTTTCTGCTCCCTTGTCCTCGATAAAATCGCCGAAGTTCGTCTCTTCGCTTTCGCCGACCGGCGACTGAAGTGAGATTGGCTGCTGGGCCATTTTTAGAACAGCCCGGACCCGATCCACCGGCAGCAAAATTTCCTCGGCGACTTCTTCAGGGGTTGGTTCACGCCCGTATTCCTGGACCAACTGCTTCTGCACCCGCATCAACTTGTTGATCGTCTCGATCATGTGCACTGGGATGCGAATCGTCCGGGCCTGGTCGGCGATTGAACGGGTAATCGCCTGCCGGATCCACCATGTCGCGTAAGTCGAAAATTTATAACCGCGGCGATATTCAAACTTCTCGACCGCTTTCATCAGGCCCATGTTGCCTTCCTGGATCAGATCCAGAAACGAAAGTCCACGATTGGTGTATTTCTTTGCGATCGAAATCACGAGTCGAAGGTTTGCTTCGACCATTTCCGTTTTCGCGCGGAGGGCTTTCCGCAACCAGGTTTTGAGAGACTGATATTGGTCCGAGTACTCCTCGAGCGACAACCACAGTGATTTTTCAAGGTCTCGCGATTTTTGGCCAGCGGGCGGGCGTGCCGCCGTGGCGCGTCCTTTCTTGGAGGTTTCGTGCTGCGCCGCCACCAGCGACCGGTAATGCTCGTCGGCCAGGTGAACAAACTCTTCAGTGACCTTTTGTTTGAAATAGAACTTTGGATACAGCCGTTGAAGCGAACCAAGTGACCGCTGGAAGCTCTTCAATCGCTTGCTGTCTCTTTTGGAGCCGCCCGATAACTTCGCGTACTGTTCAGTGATGTCGTTGGCAAGCTTCTCCACCTGCTTGCAGAGACGCGGCAGGATTTTCATGTAGCGCTCGCGGCTCTCAATTTTCTTATCGAGGATGACGCGATCAAAACGTTCCCGCCCTTCGGTCAGTTTTTGGGCAAGATCGAGATGCGCCCGCGCGGTGAAGCCAAAACGGTTGATGTGCTTTTGCACCATGTTTTCGGCTTCTTCAATCCGCTTGGAAATTTCGACTTCCTGTTCTCGAGTGAGCAGCGGGACCTGGCCCATCTGCTTGAGATACATCCGGACCGGGTCGTCGAGGATGTCGAGTTTTGTCTCCGGCTTTTCCTCTTCCTCTTCATCCGGGTCTTTCTTGATCTCTTTGTGGCGGTCGACATCCGACGCTTCAATGACATCGATCTCCATCCGGCGCAGTCGAGTGAGAATGGCGTCCAGCTCGTTGGCGTCGGTAATTCCTTCAGGCAGGGCCTCATTGAGGTCGTCAAAGGTGAGATAGCCTTGCTCTTTGGCCAGTTTGATGAGCTCGCGTAACCGGGCTTGGATTTCGCTGGCGGCGTCCGCCTCGGTCTTGGGAGCGAGCAACGAATTCCCAGTGCCCCGACGCGCGCGCACTAGTTTGGTAATTCGTTTTGGTTTGAACGCCGCAATCCTTGCCGCCCCGTTTTTCGATCCTACCGGCGGAGCAGCAACCCGAGACGTCGGAACGCGGTGGGCGCGTTTAAATTTCGGGCGCTTCGCCGCTGACCGGCGAAGAGCTCTTCGTGCTTTCGAGTGTCTGGCCAAGACTGTAGGTTAAGGGTTGTGGCCTTCGGTCACGATTCCCGCAGATCGACAATTACCGGCCGGCCTCAGGAACAGACGAAAGCCGGGAAATGTGCTGGAGTTGGTCACGTAGGTCAACAATTTCTTTCTGCAAATTCACTATCTCGCCGGTAGTCAACTGCGGGAGGCGAATTCGCGTTTCCGCGATCTCGAGCTGGCGGCGCAAGGCCCCCTGCATCAGGCCTTTCCACCAGCTTTCAGTCACCTCCAGCGCATTTGCCGGCAGCTTCTGCATCAGCCAAGCAGAAACCAGGCCCTCCTCTTTCGCGGAAAGATTCGACATGAACGCGTTGATCGAGCCCGGATCCTCCGGACGCAGATTGCTCTCCAAGATTCCGGTCAACAACTCAGTGCCGGCGATCTGTTCCAGTAATTCGCGCCAGTTCTGTTGGAGGAGAAAATTGCGGGCGCGTTCGTCTCGCAGGGCCAACAGACAAAGCATCGCCACGTCGTGCCGAGGCATGATCCCGACCTCAACCCCGGCAGCTTCTCGATCCGGCCCGCGCTCGCGTCGCGGTGGCGGCACCAGCTTTTCAAATTCTGACGCCGGGACCCCGAGCCGAGCGCTCATCTTGCTTAGCACTTGGCCACGCATTAAGGGGTCCCGCACTTGCCCCGCGGTTTCGGCCAGTTTGCGCGCCAGCTGCATTTTCGCGCCGAGCGAGCCCAGGTCCACACTTTCCGCTTCCCGCTCGATCCAATGATCGAAAAAATCGCGGGCGGCTGCGACGCGCTTCTCGAATTCTTCTTTCCCATTTCGGCGAATGAGGGAATCCGGATCCTCTCCGGGGGGCATGTCGACGACCCGAACCACGAGATCGTGCTGGAGAAGAGAGTCGAGCGAATGCTGGGCCGCCTTTTGGCCGGCTTGGTCGGCGTCAAAACAGAGTACTACTTCATTGACGAAACGCTTGAGGATCCGGGCCTGATAATCCGTGAAAGCGGTTCCTTGCGGCGCCACAACGTTCTTGATGCCGGCTTCGAACAAGCTGATCAAATCAAGCTGCCCTTCACAAACAATGGCGGAGCTTGCTTCGATCAGGGCGCGTTTGGTCTTGTGAAGCCCGAATAAAACGCGGCCCTTTTGAAAAAGGGGCGTCTCAGGCGAATTCACATATTTCGCAGCCTTCGGGTCGGATTCGAGCAATCGGCCACTGAATGCGATGACTTCGCCCACGTCATTGCAGATCGGAAACATGATCCGGCTGCGAAAGCGATCGTAAATGTCCCCGCCTGGATTTTCCTCGTGCCGCGGCTTAACCAGTCCGCTTTGCAAAAGCTGGGTCCTCGAATAACCGCGGCCAACCGCCCACTTCAAAAACGAGTCCCAATGGTCGGGCGCAAACCCAAGCTGCCAGTCTTTCGCGACCTGCCGGTCTATTCCACGGTTTTTCAAATAGGTCCGGGCCGGTTCGGCGAATTCTTTTTTCAGAAGGTTGTCCTGAAACCAGTCGGCCGCTTCGGCGTGCAGTTTTAACAACGTCCGCCGCGACTCATGTTGCCGGTTCTCGTCTTCGCTTGCGCGCTGTTCGACAATTGGAATCCCGACCCGTGTCGCCAATTTCCGAACTGCCGACGGAAAATCGACGTGCTCGTATTCCATGACGAAACGAAAAACACTCCCCCCGACCCCGCATCCGAAGCAGTGAAAGGTCTGCCGCTGCGGGTTGACGTGAAACGACGGTGTCTTTTCCTGATGAAACGGACACAGGGCCTTAAAGTTTGCGCCGGCGCGTTTCAGCGGAAAATAGGAACCGATGACTTCAACGATATCGTTGGCTGTCGCGATTTGTTCGATTGTTTCGGAAGGAATCACCGGCTCGATTTTTCGCTCGTTTGGTTTCTGAAGCGATGCCAAATTTAGCCAACGCCCAATCGTTTCCAACCCATGAAGAGATTGCCTATCCTCTGCCTGATCGCCGGTCTGGCCCTGCTTAAGACTGGATATTCGCGTGACGCGATTCACAAAGGCGATGTGGTTGTCGTCCCATTGCGCGGCGAAATCTCTCCGTCGCTGCTCATGTTTCTGCGGCGGGCGGAAAAGCTGGCAGAGACAAATAATGCCAGCGCGATGATTTTTGAAATGAACACCTACGGGGGCCGCCTCGACGCCGCGGAAGAGATCACGAGCGTTTTGAATCACGCCAAAATTCCGACCTACACCTTTATCAACTCAAACGCCGGCTCGGCCGGGGCGCTGATCGCGCTGGCGACGCAACATATTTATATGGCGCCGGTGAGCGCAATCGGCGCCGCCGCTCCAGTCCTGTCCACCGGCCAGGACCTGCCCCTCACCGAACAGGAGAAAACAATTTCCTACTCGTCGGCGTTGATCCGCGGCTCAGCCCTGAAAAACGGTCATAATCCGGACATTGGCGAAGCGTTCATGACCAAAGACAAAGAAGTAAAAATTGGCGACCGGGTGATTCATCCGAAAGGGACGCTGTTGACTTTGAACGCCCAGGAAGCAGTGGAAAAGATAAACGGCAAACCTGTCCTGGCGGATGGGATTGCCGACTCCGTTGCCGATTTAATGCAGAAAGCCGGGCTGAAGGGTAATGCCGTTTCCCTCGGTCCGACCGGCTTCGAGCAACTTGCGTTTTGGATCACGGCTCTGGCGCCCTTGCTTTTGTTGGGAGGCATTATTGGAGCGTGGCTCGAATTCAAGATTCCAGGGGCAACTCTCCCCGGAATTGTTTCGGCGATCTGCTTCGCACTGTTTTTCCTCGGTCATTATCTGGCCGGTCTCGCCGGTTGGGAGGTCGTCGCCCTCTTCGTTTTGGGAATGGTCCTTGTTATCGTTGAGATCCTTTTCTTTGCCCACTCGACAATTGTTTTTGGCGTAGTCGGCGTATTCCTCATGCTGGCGTCTTTGTTTTGGGCAATGGTCGATCGGTATCCGGGCGAGACATTTTTTCCGACCGGCCGCAGACTTGCGATCCCGCTGTTGAATCTTTTGCTCGCTTTGATCGGCGCCGGGATCGTGATTGCACTTTTGGCGCGCTATTTGCCAAAGACAAGTATCTACCGCCGCTTTGCCTTGATAACGGCGAACCCGCCAGGCCCATCCCTGGCCGGGGTTCCGCGCGAGTTTGTTACAGCGCTCGATCTTTCGCCCGGGACGGAGGGAACTTCCCTGTCAATCTTGCGACCAAGCGGTAAGGCGCGGTTTCTTGATCAGATCATCGACGTCGTCACACAGGGGGAGTTCATTCCGCCAAACACGGCGATCATCGTTGTGCGCAAGGATGGGATGCGCGTAGTCGTTAGGGCCGCAGCGGGCGCCTAACCGCCAGCAACAACGCGAATAATTTCGACTCGATCCCCGTCAGCCAGAATCCTCTCGTCCCACTCCCGCCGATGAAGCGCGACACCGTTGTGCTCGATCAAAACCGCCTGGGGCGACATTTGGTATCGGTTCACCAGCTCGGCAACATTGCCAGGGCCGTGAAGCTCCGCTTCCTCGCCATTAACGTAGATTCGCATTAGCCGGTGAGCGTTTGTTCCCAATCTTTCCAGATCGGTTCCAGCCCTCGCGCCCTTAACAACGTCGCGATCTTGGCTGGGGACCGGTCGTCACTGATTGCAAACTGGCCAGTCGCCAATTCGTCCTGCCCGTCCTGGAATTCCGGCGGAACAATACGACCGCGCACGGTGTGATGCAGATGTTCGGTACCGCGGCGGGTATAACCGCCCGGCTCGGTGTGGCTCCCGGCGCTCATCATCGTGACCCCAAGTGACACCAACGCGTCGCGGAGAGCAGGACTTTCCCGGGTGCTCAGCACGATTCCGACCTGCGGAAAAACAATGCGCATTGCGCAGATGAGTTGCGCCAGTTCGCGATCGCTAATGGAAAACAACGGCCGAAAACCGCCAGCCGCGGGCCGGAGTCGGGGAAGACTCACGGTGATCTGGGCCCGCCAGCAGTGTTGCAACAGATATTCCACATGGGCGGCGAGAGCGATTGCTTCATCCTGCCACCGCCATAGACCAAGCAACGCTCCTATCCCGAGCCGTCGAAATCCGGCAGCGTATGCTCTCTCCGGTGAACTGAGGCGGTAATCAAAATCCCGTTTGGGACCGGCGGTGTGAAGCTCGGAGTAGACGCCGCGGTGATAGGTCTCCTGATAAACCACCAGGCCTTCGGCGCCGGCCCGGACAACCGGAAAATAATCCTCAGTGGTCATAGGGCCGACCTCGATCGCAACGGAGGGAAATTGCGGGCTCAATTCTCGAATGCAATCGGCCAAATAATCGCCACCAACGAACTTCGGGTGCTCGCCTGCCACCAGCAGGACCTGGCGAAAACCCGCTTCCCAAAGAAAACGCGCTTCGGCTGCAACTTCCTCGACGGTAAGGGTGACGCGCAGGATTGGATTGTCGCGCGAAAAACCACAATAGCGGCAGTTATTGATGCATTCGTTCGAAAGATAAAGTGGGGCGAACAGACGCATAGTCCGCCCAAAATTCTGTAAGGTCAGCGTCCGTGCCGTTTGGGCCATCGATTCCAGCTCCAAGTCGGACTTCGGCGCAATCAGTTGTTCGAACTGACGAACCGAGACGGACTTCCGCAGCGCGAGATTGTCGAGGACTCCAGCGAATGACATTCCCTATAATCTCGCGCTCGCCGAAGCCTTCGCAAATCACCAGCGGAGATTTGAGGGAATGTCAGTCCCTAAACAATCAGGGCGCCCTCCAGAAAGCAAAGCGCCGGAATGCCCGAGGCATTCCGGCGCTTAAATTACGCGTTTCTGACCTTAGTAAGAAAAGGTGACGCCAAGTCGCACCATTCCGAAGTCCTGGTTATCACTCCCGGAACCGGGCACCAGTTTCGGAGCCGTATTGATGACGGGTGTTCTAGCAAATGGAGCTCCGAAGAAATTCGTGATGTCGGTACCTTGCTCGGTAAACAACACAGTCTTGTCGGCCTCACTGTGGCCGAAAACAAAGTTCCACGAGAAGTCAGCCATCAAGCCGATATGGCAGGTCACACGGAATTCCATTCCGGCGCCCAACTGACCGAGCCCTCGGACGTGGCTGTTATTAACCGGATCGGTGGTCCAGAATTCCTGCTCGTTGAGGACAAATTGCGTGCCGGAGTAAATGCCAGGCCCGGCCCCTACTTGAGTGGCCTTTTCGTTGAAAAACTTATAGGTAGTTGCGCCACCCTCGATAGCTCCCAGACCCGCCCATGCATACGGAGCGAATCGTCCGAATGGATAGCGCGCCGTCAGGGTCATTAACTCACCGCCCGCGAAATTGGTTTTCGCGGCGAATCCCAGTCCCTCAACGCCGACGCCGAAATAACGGCTAAAGAAATATTTGACATCAACACCGCCGCCCCACGCATCATCCCGGGCCCAGAGTTGGTTCTTACTCCACTGACCGATATTTATCCGCTCGTTCGGGTTGTCAATTCTCTGTTCCCCGAAAAAACCGGTGCCGATATCGAATGTGCTCGGATCGACGTCCGGTGTGAATGGGTCAACTTCCGGCACATCGAAGTGGCCGGTGTCGGACGCGAAGGACCATGAGGCCCAGATACCGAGGTCCCATTCATGAGCGCGATAGAAGTCGCACACCGGAGGTGCCGGCTGCATCACTTCTTTTTTGCCGGAATAGGATTCCGGACCGTCGGCAAAAATTGCCGGCGCGGCTGCGAATAATGCGAACAATGCGCAAAAGGTTAAGGTCAGTTTTTTCATAACTTGGCTATGCGTTTAGGGTTTCTGCAGAAGTTCGTCAATAAAAAAAATAATTGTTTTTTATAGGCTGTTTATAGGCTGTTTCAGGACCGGCTCCGAAGCTGATTTAGGTTGTTCCGTGCGTTTTAACACGAAACCGTCACCCAGCGTCAAGCACCGAATTTAGCCCTGGTTTTACCCAAGGCCGCAGGTTCTAACAAAACGGCCGGGTGCGGTCAACCCCCTAATCACGCCCTAAAAGGGGTTTTTCCCGGGGCGGCAAACCGGGATGGTCCCCTGCCTGAATCTGGGAACGCTACGATTTCAGCTCAGCACCGGTGTTTGCGTCGGTCACAATAAACTTTTCGTGATGATAGGCCGGGTCTCCACGAAACATGAGTTTACCGGCGTACCGCCGCTCGAGCTCGATCAACAATTCCTCATCTTCTTCCTTCAACCGTTTGAGCACGTCCGGATTCAAGATGACGCGAAAATCATGCACACTGTCCTGATATTTTCGCATGACCGTGTTCAATGTCCGATGCAACTCAACGCTGGTGGTCATCGATGTTTTGACCACGCCGCGCCCACCACAGTACGGACAATTTTCGTAGATCGTGTCGCTCAAACTTTCCTGGGCCCGTTGCCGGGTCATCTCCATCAGGCCGAGTTGTGAAATTGGCACCACGTGGGTCTTCGCCTTGTCCCGCCGGAGCCGTTCTTTCATCAAATTGAAGACGGCCTGTTGGTCCTTGCGGCTCTTCATGTCGATGAAATCGGCAATGATCAGGCCGCCGATATTTCGCAAACGCAATTGGCGCGCGATCTCGTCGGCCGCTTCCAGGTTAGTTTGCAAAATTGTCTTCTCGACATCCCGGCCGCCCTTGTTTCTGCCGGTATTCACGTCCACTGCCACCAGCGCCTCCGTCTCGTCGATCACGATGTAGCCGCCGCACCGCAACCAGACTTGTCGATGAAACGCGTCATCAATTTGTTTTTGGATGCCGAGCGCCTCGAAGATGGGTTCGGCCCCATCATAATGTTTCAGGCGGCTGTGTGATCGACGCGAAATCTTGTCGACCAGCTGTCCCATTCGCTCAAGCGCTTCCCGGTCATCGACCAGGACTTCGTCGATTTCTTCGGTCAAAAAATCGCGCACCGTTCGTTCAACCAGATCCGGTTCTTCGAACACTCGACAAGGGGCGGGCTTTTCCCGAATCCACCGCTCGACTTCCGCCCATTGGTCGAGAAGAAAACGCAAATCCCGCACGAAATAACGCGCGCGCTGACCTTCGCCCACCGTCCGGATAATGACCCCCAGGCCTTCAGGAATATCAAGCTCGCGCAGGATTTTCCGTAGCCGGTTGCGCTCCTTCGGATCTTCGATTTTCCGGGAAATGCCGCTGCGGTCGCTGAATGGCATCAACACGAGATAGCGCCCGGCGAAACTTAAATTGGTGGTTACCCGGGGACCTTTGGTCCCAATCGGCCCTTTCGTTACTTGAACGATGACCTCTGAGCCGACGGGGTAGATATTAGGAATATCTTTCGCGGTGATTCGCTTGCGCTGCTTCTTCGACGGCCGGTCCACCTCTTCGATCCCGCTGTCGAGGGCCGCGGGCAAGGCGTCCCAAAAATGAAGGAACGCATTTTTGTCCAGGCCGATGTCGACGAACATCGCCTTGAGGCCCATCTCGATGTTTTTGACCCGGCCTTTGTAAACGCTGCCGACGATATGGCGCGAGCCGCTGCGCTCGACGCTATATTCTTCCAGTCGACCGTTCTCGAGCAAGGCCACTCGCCGCTCGAGTTTTTCTGCGCTGACGACCAGTTTGTTCCCGGTCTTGCGTGAACCGATACCCAAAATTTTCTTCACTCTGTCCAACATAAATCTCCAAAGGTTGCGCGATCGCGAGCGGAAGCATGATCAAGGAACTGTGCGTTGCTCGTTGGATCGACATTGATTTGTTAAAAACGACGGCGTGGAACGGGCGTCGGCTGGGGAGCCGGCCGTTTGCCTCCCCCAAAGAGCCGTTCAAAAAAGTTCATCGGACGCGGGGTGGGCGCGGCCGTGGCACGGACAACGCGTGGACGTTTGGAAACCTGTCCCTGCGCATCGGCCTCCTGCTCGACATCGGGAGAAGCATTATCACTCGCCATTTGCACATCCGTGCTTGACGAGCCCGCGTCTTCTTCGTCCTCGCCCCCGCCGACATTCGAGCCTTTGAATTCTACCGATTTAACCAGCTGAAACGGATTTTCATGATGCGCGGGAGCCTCCCAGGCGACTTGCATGTCGAAGTTGCCTTCGTCCATTGCCACGGTGCGTTCCAAAATCCGGGTGGCGATCGGCCCAGCGACCTCGCCGCCATGTCCGGAAGCGCCCTGGACCATAACAATGACGACATATTTCGGACTATCGAACGGCGCGTAACAAGCAAACCAGGCGACATTTTCCTCATGGCCACGCTCGGTGGCCTGGGCGGTTCCGGTTTTGCCTGCAACCACAACGTTCTTGAGCCGCGCCCGTCCACCGGTGCCGCCATCTTCGTTTACGACCTTCCACAAACCTTTTCGTACTATATCAATCTGGTCCGGGGTCACTTCACGCCGAAGATCAGACCGCACTCGGGGCGCGAAACTTACTGGCTTTCCTTGTTCATTAAGCACCGGTGTGCCGTCCTGATTAAGTACCTTGTCGACCAACCGCGGGTAGTAACAGGTGCCGCCGTTGGCCGCCGCGGCATAGGCCATCGCCAGTTGCAGTGGCGAAACCAGCGTATAACCCTGACCGATTGAAACGTTGGCTGTTTGTGCGGACGACCAGCGCTCCTGCGGATGATGAATCTGCATCCATTCCGGCCCCGGCATGTTTCCAGTCTGCTCGCCACTCAGTTGCAGGCCCGATTCTTCCCCGATCCCGAGTAATTTCCCGATCGTGTCGATCGACTGGATTCCGGCAGCGTTGCCGTACTGATAAAAGAACGAATCGCACGAGACCTTGAGCGCGTCCGCCAGCCCGATCGTCCCATGGGTATAATGTTTCGACGCTACCCAGCACTGAAAGAAATGGTCGCCGTAGCTTACCCCGCCCCCGCAGTTGTATTTGTTGTTCGTTAGGCCTTTGCGCAAGCCGGCGAATGACGTAATCAATTTGAAGGTCGACCCCGGCGGAAGCCCACTGATCGCGCGATTCACCAGCGGGTCGGCCGGGTCCTTTCGCAATGCCTGCCAATCCTTCGCTTTAATGCTCGGGATAAAACTGTTCGGGTCGAACGACGGGACCGACGCCATGGCGAGAATATTGCCATTGTTGGGATCGACCACTACCGCCCCGGCCCGGCTCACCGCTCGCAGGGCTTCGTCGGTAATGGCCTGGATCCGTGAATCGATCGTCAAAAAAACATTGGCGCCCTGTTTCGGCGGATCTTCCTTCAACACGCTGTCGATTGCTCCTTTTGCGTTGCGCCGGAGATAACGAACACCCGGTTTGCCGCGCAAATATTCGTCCATCGATTTCTCGATGTTAGATTTCCCTTCAACGTCACCCTGATAAAAAGTGAATTTGCGCGCTTCCTCCTGGTTTGTGTCGTCCGGCGCGCCGACGTAGCCTAAAATGTGCGACGCAAGCGCGCCGTAAACGTAAGCGCGCACCGGTTTGATCGCGATGTCGACGCCAGGAAGTCCAACATCGTGCTCGGAGAATTTGGCCATCGTCGGAAAATCAATGTCCTTGATATAGGAGTAAGGCACTTCGGTATCGTTTCGATAATGCCGCTCGAGTTGTTTGGAATTGTAATCGCGCGCCAGATCGAGGTCTTCCAGACGCGGAATGATCCCGTCATTGACAATTTTGATGATGTCCGGCTCCTTCACGTCTTTCGGCATGCCGCTGATAATGGCCCGGTGTTCGGCCAGCGGAGGCGAACCGAAGCGTTCGCGATATCCCTTCACCATCTCCGGCAGATAAAAATCGACTTCGTAGCTGGCGCGGTTTTGGACCAAGGTCAGCCCGTTGCGATCCTTAATTTCGCCGCGGACAGATGGAATTCGGACTGTCGCCTGGGAGCTGCCGCGAATCTGCGCCGTCCACTCTGCTCCGTGGGCCACCTGAATCCACCAGAGCCGCAGGCCGAGGGCGCCCATCCCGAGCAACATCAACAGACCGACAAATTGGATCCGCAATCGCGGAGTTAATCGACGGCGATTCATTCAAAAGTCCTTTCCGGCAAATAGGGATAACGCGTCACCCGCGCGACCCAGTTCAAAATCCAAAAAATCACCGGCGCCATCAGCATGGCCATGAGTCCCGGCCCGCCAATTTGCCACCACACTTCCCGCGTGAACAGGAACGTGCCGCGCCGAAAGGTAATCATCAGATATTGCGCCAAAATAAGGGCGGAGGTGCAGAGGCCGGTCAGCACACAATGAACTTCCCAGCGGCCGCGAATAAACAGAGGCCTTAGGCCATGCATAATTCCCGCGAGCACAGCGTAAATGAGTATCGACGAACCGACGGATATTTCAACTTTGGTGCCGATGACCTGCACGGTCAGGGCATCGAGCAAAACGCCCGCGAACAGGGCCAAGCCCAGCATCAACGGAAACGGCAGCGCCATCGCTCCGTAAAATACAATTACCGGCGCAATGTAAATGTGCGCGTGATACATCCAATCCAGCGGCGGAATAAAAAATTCCGCAATCTGCGCGATCACAAGCAGCACCAGAAGTATCAAAAAGAAAATCACTTTCGTCCCGTGACCACAAACACATCTTCCAACTGGGATAGATCGACCGCCGGCGCCAGTTTCGCCTGACCATCCAGTTCGCGGACTTTAAAGCTTTTCACCGTTCCCAGGAGCAGTCCCGAAGGAAAAACCCCGCCCACTCCGGAAGTATAGGCTTTTTGCCCCGGTTGCAGGTTGGCCTGTTTGGTCAAAAAATTCAGATCGAGCAACGGAGCCAGACCGCCTGAAATCCGTTCGCCTGACACAATCCCCTGTTCCCGGGTGCCTTCGACCGAAGCGGCGACTTTACAATTTTCATCCGTGACCAGGAGCACCACCGCAATGGTATTGCTGACCGTCGTCGTTTTTCCGACCAGGCCTTCGTCGGTCACGACCGGCATGTCGGTTTCAATGTGATCTTCCTTGCCGCGATTGATTGTGACGGTATGCCACCAGGTTGAGGCGTCTCGCGTGACAATTTCCGCCGGGATCAACTTGAAGACCGAGCGCTCCCGATAATTCAGGGCGTGGCGCAACCGGTTCACTTCGTGTTCGACGTCGCGGAGAGCGGAGTTGGTTGCGCGTAACTGACGATTGTCGAGCCGGAGCGCGGCATTCTCCTTCTCTAGTTCATCCAGCGATTTCAATCCCGTGCGCACGGAGGTTATTTGCTTCTGGACGCTGGAGCCGGTGGTGAAGAACGGGGCTAGAAGCTGATAAACGTTAGACTGAAATTTCCGTGTCGTCTCCGCGCCGAAACTCAGGAAGTAACCGAGAACGGCGCCGAAAATCAGCAACGCGATGATGCTGGTTCTGCTCATTGCCAATTGCCAATTGCCAATTGCCAATTTGAAGAATCACCGATTGCCCATCGATCAATCATCCGTCGTGCCGTGACCGGACCAGAGCGACTCGACGCCGGCGCGTGCTCAATCACGTCCAATTGGAAATTGGAAATTGGAAATTGGAAGTGCTCAGCGCCACTGGCGATCTGCCGCAGCCACTTGACGCAAAAATTTAAGTTCATTCAGACATTTGCCCGTGCCTTCGGCCACCGCGCTCAACGGGTCTTCCGCAACGTGGACAGGCAAACCAGTTTCCTCGCTCAAAAGCTTGTCGAACCCGCGCAACAACGCGCCGCCCCCTGCCAAAACCAGACCGCGATCCACCAAGTCGGCTGAAAGCTCGGGCGGACAACGTTCCAAAGTGATCCGGACTGAATCCACAATCGTCGAGATCGGCTCCAGCAATGCTTCCCGCACTTCCTGCGACGTAATCATCAAAGTCTTGGGCAATCCCGCCACCAGATCGCGGCCCTTTACTTCCACGCTGGTTTCTTTTTCGCTCGGATAAGCCGAGCCAATTTTGATTTTGATTTCCTCGGCCGTGCGCTCACCCACCATCAAGTTATAGGCGCGTTTCATGTACTGGACGATTGCCTCATCGAGCTCGTCGCCTGCCACCCGCACGCTTCGGCTAAAAACAATTCCCGAAAGCGAAATCAACGCGACTTCGGTTGTGCCCCCGCCAATGTCGATAATCATGTTGCCGGCTGGATCCTGGACCGGCAACCCGACTCCAATCGCCGCCGCCATCGGTTCTTCGATCAAATAAACTTCACGGGCGCCGGCGTGGGTCGCTGATTCGCGCACCGCTCGCTTTTCGACTTCGGTAATTCCGGACGGAACCGCGATCACGACACGCGGCCGCGCTTTCACCCGGCGGTTGTGCACTTTCGTGATGAAGTGACGCAACATTGCCTCGGTCACTTCGAAGTCGGCGATGACGCCATCCTTCAACGGTCGAACCGCGACAATGTTCGAAGGAGTTCGCCCGAGCATGCGCTTCGCTTCGTCGCCGACCGCCAGCACTTTGTTGGTGCCCGCTTGTACGGCTACGACCGACGGTTCGCGCAGGACAATGCCCTGATCTTTGACGTAAACGAGAGTGTTCGCGGTACCGAGATCAATACCGATATCGTTCGAGAGAAAACCGAAAAGTCCGTTGAACATGAATTTGTTGTTTCAACGCGCTCGGAAACGCAAATCTTCGCTGCAAACGGTGCGCCTCAGAGCGCGATTCTAATCGGCTGAAACGCGGTAACATGAAACAGCGGCTCGCGTCGTCAAGCTCTTAATATATATAGAGCCATGTCCAAGGTCCTCGTCGCGCCCTCGATCCTGGCCGCCGACTTTTCCCGCCTGGCCGAGGAAATCCACAAGGTTGACCACGCGGGAGCCGACTGGATCCACTGCGACATCATGGACGGCCATTTCGTCGACAACATTTCGTTCGGCCCGGCCATTGTTGGGTTTGTGCGCAAACAGACCAAACTCCCCCTGGACGTGCATCTGATGATCGAACACGCCGATCATTACGTGCCGCGATTCGTCGACGCCGGGGCCAATTCCATCACCGTTCACGTTGAACCGGAAGCGAAACACGACGTTGAAAAAACGCTGCGACAGATTCGAGATGCGAAATGCCGCGTTGGATTAACGTTGAACCCCGAAACTGATTTCAAACTGATCGAACCGTTTCTGGACGAGATCGACATGCTTTTGGTCATGACCGTCCATCCCGGGTTCGGTGGCCAGTCGTTTCGGCCGGACCAGATGGAAAAAGTAAAGCGCGCAGCCGAATGGAACCAATCGGGCGCGCGCGAGCCGTCGCGAGCCGGGGGCCCGGCGAAGAAGATCGATATTCAGGTCGATGGCGGGATTAACCCGGAAACCGCCCGCATCGCGATTGAAAACGGCGCGAACGTTCTCGTCGCCGGCACTTCGATTTTCAAGACCGACGATTACGCGAAAGCGATTCGCGATTTGCGCGGGCCTTAGCTTTGGACTGCGGGCGTCCTCGCACCGCTTTCACGTTCGACTCATAACCCGCGAAATGAAAGCGACGCTGGGACGCGTCGCACTCCAAACGCCCGATGCAGCGGCGGCTTGATTACCGCGTGACCGGTTCGCTCTCTTCGGCCGTTTCGGCCATCACCTCGTCGGTTTGGGTGACGCGGACGACTTCTTCAATCGTGGTTTTGCCCTGGGCGACGCGACGCCAGCCGTCCTGCCGCAAAGTCATCATGCCTTCGGAGGTCGCGCATTGCTTCAATTCGCTGCCATCCCGTTTCTTCATGATCATTTTCCGGAGCGGCTCGGTCACCACGCAGATTTCGTAAATTGCCGTGCGCCCCTGATAGCCAGTCTGCCGGCAGTCTTCGCAGCCTTTGCCGCGTTTGAATTTCGTGCCGAGTTCCTTCACCGGGAACCCAATTTCGGCCAGATAATCGCTCGGATATTCGACCTCCTGCCCACATTCCGGACAGATCGTGCGAACCAAACGCTGGGCGATGAACGATTTCACAACCGAGGCCAGCAAAAACGGCTCAACATCCATGTCGAGCAAGCGGGTGATGCCGCCGACAGCGTCGTTTGTGTGCAACGTGCTGAACACGAGGTGACCCGTCATCGCTGCGCGGATCGCAATGTCCGCAGTTTCGACGTCGCGAATTTCTCCGACCATCACGACGTTGGGGTCCTGTCGCAAAATGTGGCGCAACCCGCGGGCGAAGGTGAAGTTGATTTCCGGTTTCACGTCCATCTGCAAAACGCCCGCCAGTTTGTACTCCACCGGTTCCTCGATCGTAATAATCCGGCGTTGGACTGAATTAATCGTGCTCAAAAAGCAATAGAGCGAGGTCGACTTGCCGCATCCGGTTGGACCCGTGAGCAAGATGATTCCGTTCGGCTGCGCCAACAGATGCCGGATGGTTTTCTCCTGCTTTTTGCCCAGGTCGAGCCGTTCAAACCCGAAGTGCTGACCGCCACGGCTGAGCAAACGCAAGCTGATCGACTCGCCGTTCACGGTTGGAATCGTCGAAACACGCACGTCGATCTCCTGATTGTTGGACTGCAAATTCATGCGGCCATCCTGCGGCAGCCGGCGCTCGGCAATGTCCATTTGGGACATCACTTTCAAGCGCGAGATGATGGCGGAGTGGAGCACCCGCAGTTGGGGCGGCACCGCCACTTCGTGCAAAATGCCGTCGATCCGGTAGCGAATTCGAATGTCGTTCTCCAGCGGTTCGACGTGAATGTCGGTCGCGCGCTCCACGATCGCTTCGCGAATGATCTGGTTTACGAATTTCACGACTGACGCTTCCGGATCGTCCGAGCTGATATCGGTGGCGGTTTCGCCTTCCTGCAAAACTTCGAAGTCGCGTTTGCTCTTAAGAATCTCGTCGAAGGTCTCGGCGCCGACGCCGTAGAGGGTTTTCATGGCGCGAAGCAACTGGGCGCGCGGCACCAGCACCCACTCCGCCGGTTTTTTCAGGAGCTGCCCGGCGAGCTGCCTGCCTAACGAGTTGAACAGATCGTAAGTCGCCAGCACCACCGAATTCTCTTTCGTCTCGATTGGAAGAATATGATGTTGAAAGACGAAACGACTCGGCAGGATCGACAAGGTTTCGCGGTCGATCTTTTTTGGATCGATCGAAATCACCGGGACCCGGAAGAAATTTCCGATCACGCTGAGAAACTTTTGCTCGTCCACCTTGCCGGAATCCAAAACCTGTGCCGTCCACGAACCGCCGTTCATGTTTTGGGCGAGCTGCGCAGCTTCGTCGCGCGAAGAGACACCGCTGGCCAGAAGAAGATCGATGACGGACTGGCTGGCCGTTTGATTCATGGGTGGCCGCCTATTTTACCTCAAATCGGAAGAAATGCAGCAATCGCGATTCTCATTAACACCGGACTTCAGTCCGGTGTTGACCCGGCATCCATAACTCAAACCGTTTAAACGGTTTTCAACAGCGCGCGGGGAACCGCCGCGCTAAAGCACGGTGTTAACAAAATCAAGGCAGGTGCAAAACCCGCCGGACCGGAGGGGTTAGAGTGCCGGTAACTCGTTGTGAGTAATTCTTTTGCAGCCGCGCAATCGCATCGCTGACTTCGACTGTAAAAACGCCATCAATCGGGCCGCAATAATAGCCGAGCCGTTTCAAATCGCGCTGCAACGCACCGACATATGCCGGGCGACCGGTCAAATTCCTTCCCGACAGAAAGTAATACGGCACCCGCGAACCAAATCGACCGGCGAAATCGACGTCATAAACCGTAGTCCGGCTTTGATGCAGAAAATCCAGGTCGTCCCGCGCCGCCAGACTGTCCGAGTGATGAAAAAGCGGGGTGTAGGGCGGGTCGTAGATAAACGTCTCGAAAAATTGCGCGCTGGCAGTTCTCAGGCCGATAAAAAACAGGATCAGAAAAATCTTTTTCATACCAGTTACTCCATTTTGATCGGTTCCTTTCCAAACGGAAGATCGGGCGGCGGCAATTGCTTGTCGAGTTGCTTCTCTTGGATCCCGCTCGGCGGGCAATCCGGACAATACCCTTGATCGATTTCCGGTCCGAAATGGGTGTGGTCCTCGGCCTTTTCCCGGAACCGCAGGAGATCCAGCTTCGTCAGAGTTACCTCGGGACACATCATAATAATCAGCTCGCTGCGCGTTCGGGTGTAGGTCGTGCTCCGGAAGGCCGCGCCGAGATACGGAATTTTATCCAGGACCGGAATTCCACTGAAACTCTTTTGCTTATTATCCTGGATCAACCCGCCGAGAACGATGGTCGATCCGTTCTCAGCGGAAACATTGGTGCGGATGTAGCGCGTGGCAATCGTTGGAACGGTGTTGCCGCCAATACTGACACTTCCGCCAGCCACCAGACTGTCGATCTTCTGCAGAATATCGAGGGACACTTCCTTCTCGGAATTGATCAGCGGAACCACTTCAAGCTGAAGCGCCACTTTTTTGTATTCGATATTGGAAGCAACGGCCGCCGTCGTGCCTGTCGTCGTCGTCGGGAGGACGTTCGACAAGGTATTCACCGGAATCGGAACTTCCTGGCCGGAAGCAATGATCGCTTTCTTGTTGTTGCTGGTGAAAACCATCGGCCGGGAAATCACCTGAAACTTTCCCGTCGATTCCAGCGCGTGCACGATCGTGGCCAGATAGTTGCCTGCTGCGATGTAAACATTGGTGCCGCCGGCCACCTGGGCCAGCGCTTGTCCGAAGTTGACCAACCCGCCCGGATCCACCACACCGGGGACCACTACCGGTGTTGCCCCCGCCGCGGCAGTCGTTGCCGCGGTCGGCTGTGGAATCGGTGCTCCGGTATTGCGCGAAATTCCGACGAGCTGGCCTTTGTATTTTCCAAACCAATCGACCCCGAGCTCCTCGTCGTTGTTTAAAGTCAACTCGCCAATGACCGTGCTGAGCGCGACCTGCGGCGCTTTCACGTCCATTTCGTCCAGGATCTTTTGCACTTTCACCACGACTTCCTGGTTCCCGAGCGTGATGATGGTGTTGGCCCGCTGATCTGCGATGATCTTGGCGTTGCCCACCGTTACAGACTTCGGTGTCGTATCCACCGGTTGGGTCTGCAATTCTTCCGAAACGTTCAAAGTGCTTTCGCCACCGCCCGCTCCCGTGCTGGAGGTCGTGCTTGATGCGTAACCTCCGGTCGCGGTAGTAGAAGTTGTGGTCCGTTTCTGCCCCCCCGGTGGAGTCGCTCCCGGAACGCCCGGAGCCCCTTCCTGACCGCCGCCCGGACCCGCTTGGCCCGGTTCGGTCAAGGCTTGCACGATCACCGGCAGCACGTCGGCCGCCGAAATATAACGCAACGACCGCGTGACCGGTTTGGCGAACTCGACGTTCGCGTCGAATTCCGAAATCAGTTTGCGAACAAACGGCATGTTGACCGGACGGGTAATGACATGAATCCGATTGGTGCGGACGTCGGCTTCGAGTTTTATTTTTCCGACGATGACCGATTCTTCCGTAAGCGCGGTCAATCCCGCCACCTCACTCGTTTCCGCATTCGCTGGTGGCGCCGGCGCATTGGGATTATTTACCGGACGAACACCAGGACGATACCCGGGCTGTCCGGGTTGGGTCGTCTTTTCCGTCTTTTCGAAAACGTCTTTGAGCATGTCGACCACTTTGCTCGCGTCGGCCCGTTCCAGTTTAATGAACTCGCTCACCACTTCGGCAGGCGGCTGGTCCACCTGATCGATGATTTTCGCCAGCGTTCGAATCACGCTGGAATTTTCCGTTACCAAAATCGCGCCGGCTTTCGGCAACGCTAGAAACGAAGTGTAGGGTTGCGGCGGCGAAAGATATTGCCCGAGGGCTTGAAGCAATTCCTGCGGGTCCGCATAACGAAGCTTGAACAGATAACTGATGACGTGATCGCCATCGGGAATTTCGTTTTCGTCCGAAATAATTGGCACCCCGGTCGCGCGCGGATTTTTTCCGGTGCCGATCACCTTCACGATGTCTCCTTCCGCCGGGATGAGTGAGACCCCGTTCAACAACAAACTGATTTCGATGATCTTGATCGCTTCATCGCGCGGCACGTCTTTGCTCAGGAAAATGTTCACCTTGCCATTGACGAAGTTGTCCATGATCAACTTCTTGCCGGTAAGCGACTCGTAGAAACGCAACACGTCCTGCACGTCGCTGTTTGGAAATTGCAATCGCACGGTTTGTTGCGAGCCAGGCGCATTTGCCGGCGGCGGTTGCGAGGGCGCTGCCGGGGGAATCGATGGCACGGGGCGTTGACCTCGCTGTCCGGCGGCCAGCGCGTTCCGATCTCCTGGCGCCTGCGCTATCTGCGGAGGCGGCTGGGAATCTTGGTCATCATCATTGGTATTGTTTCCATCCTTATTGGCGGTGACGACTTGCGCAGTCCTCAATGACGTGGTTTTCGCCTTGGAGTTTTTCGAATGAGTGACTGGCGCAACTTGAGCGAAATTTACACCCGCCGTGAATACGGCGAGCAACAGAAGCCCCAGAAATCGACGCACAACGTGAAGATTGACGACCGATGCTAACAGATGGTTCGGAACGGGTCAATTTGCTTCAGGCCGGAAAGAGCTGCGGGTATTTGATGGGTATAGAAGTGAACGCCATTGTAGCTCGCGACAGGCCACTCTTGACGCACGTGCGGCCATCAGCTTTGCTCTATTCGGTGGGTCACAATCTCTATGAAAAACTCTCTGCGACTCCTTGCTGCCCTCTTCGTGTTTAGTTTTGTTAGTTTCGTCCACGCCGGCAACTGGATCAGTCGGGTCGTACAAGTAGGGGATACATTCGCTGTAGAGGTCCCCGGTGGTCATTTTCTGGTCATCCGAAATTTCACCCAGGAGGGAACGTTCAGCGTAATAACTACTCGGGGTCAGATTACAGCTACAGATAAAAATGGCTTCAGTGGAACTGTAATCACGGCAACCATTGCTGATACGGATCCGGGCACAGTATTAGAGCCGGTCAATGAAGTCGTGGTCGCGGGCCCGTCGACTGTCACCGTCACTGGGGGCAACACCAGCTGTTTCCTTACTTACCGCAAAGGCGAGGAATAAACTCGCTCACTTGCCAAGCGCGAGCTCAATGATGAAGGCCGTGATCAGAGTGTTGTTAGCTTTTTCCATTGTCGCAGCCGCTGCACTCGCGATCGACACCCAATTCAAAACACGCTTTATCACGAGCGCAACTTTGACGATCCATGTCAAAGACGGTCAGTACATAACGATAAAGAACTTCACCCAGGATGAAGATGTTGGTGCCGGACGTGGTGTCATCGATGCGGGGCTCCCTCCACCGAGTCCAACACCTACTCCGACTCCCACGGCGACACCGACGATAACGCCCTCGCCCAGCCCTACTGCAACCCCTACGGCAACGCCAACACCAACCCCGACGCCTACGCCGACGCCCACGGCGACGCTAACGCCAACGCCTACACCTCTTAAAGCAGGTGTGCTTACCGCGGCGCTTCTGAAGACACCCCCGAAAGAATTCATCAAACCAATTACAATCGCTGGACCAGCAACATTAACGATTGATCCAATTCCCGGCGCGACCCTTGCGATAACCTACCGAAAATCGCTCCAGCCGATTCAGCCGACCGCTACCGCAACAGCCAGTTCGACTTCGACGACCGTAAGATCATCGACGTCGGCAATCTCTACATCGGTGAACTCGACAACCACTACGCGTTCCGGGACACTGAATAAGTCCGCCATCTTAGACTCAGACGAGGATGAGATCGAATGGTCGACTCCGCATCCGACGCCGACACCCACGGTCACGCCAACTCCGACTGCTACGCCAAC